>NZ_CP027561.1:2112056-2413778 GCF_012974785.1 Pseudomonas fluorescens
TACTCGCCGAACTTCTGTTCGGACCAGGCGGAGATGATCGGATCGCCTGGCATCAGAGCCACGGCCAGGTTCGGCAGCGGCGGCAGGTCGAAGCGCTTGCGCAGCTCATTGAGCTTGTCCTGAGTGCCTTGGGTCAGCGGTCGCAGGTACTGCGAGAAGCCGACGATCTGCACCACGCCGCCGCTGTTTTTGATCAGCTGCATTTCCTTGTCGCTGAGGTTGCGCGGGATATCGACCATGGCCCGCGGTGCCGAGTGCGAGGCCACCAGCGGCGTACGGCTCAGTTGTGCGACTTGCTCCAGAGCCTTGGTCGACATTTGCGAGACGTCGATGATCACGCCCAGGTCATTCAGGCGCTTGACCGCTTGCTTGCCGATATCGGAAAGACCGTCGAGGGCGTCCGGCGAGTCATTGAAGAACGGCAGCGGGCGCGACGAGTCGGCCCAGTCGTTGTTGCCGATGTAGCTGAAGCCGAACATGCGCATGCCGCGTGCCGTCCACAGGTCCAGCTGGCTCAGGTCATGGCCTAGCGGGTAGGCGTTGAGCATGCTGATGAAGATCGCGAACTTGCCTTCGCCGTGCAGGCGCCGGAAATCGTTGGCGGTATAGGCGATGCCGACCTGGTTGGGGAAGTCGCGGACCATGCCGGACAGGATCTTGTAGCGGATCTCCTGCTGGTTGCGCGCCTCTTCGACAAAACCGGCGGTGGGCTTGTGCGGGGCGTTCGGGCCGTTCCAGATTTCCGGCCAGCCGAAAATCGTCAGCGCCGCGCCGGACAATCGTCCGCGATTGGCCTTGACCAGGTCGAACTGCTCGCTGCCGTCCTTGTCGATCTCGTTGCCGGTGGTGCCGAAGTTCTGGGTGATGGTGATGTGGCTGTCGAACGAGAGCATGTGCTCGTGCAGTTCTTCGGCTTGCTGCATGATTTTGACCGGGTAGCCCGGATTGTCCTTGAACCCGATATCCCAGACCGCGAAACCGGCACCGGCGCTGATCGCCAGGGCCAGCGGCAGGCCGATGAATAGAGCCTTTTTCGAACGTGGTTTTGTCATTGCCATCTCAGTCAGGTTCGCCGTCGAGGTACAGGCGCAGAGGCCTTTGCTATCTGGGAAGAACGAGCGGGCGCGGCAGAAAATTAGTCCGCCCTGATGGCGCTTAAATTTGTTCGGTCAGCAAACGTTCTAGCTTGGATAAAGCCTGCTTCAGGGCTGAACACAGGTAGGGCAATGAGGATTTCTCGACGATGGTTCATGGCAGGCCTGGCGTTGACCGGCGCTGCCGTACCTGCAGCTTATTTCGGGCATCGTGAATGGACGAAGCCCGACCCGACGATCACGCCCGGCGAGGCGTCTTTCGATGTCGCCGACGTGGCCGGGCAACGTCTGGCGAACGCGTTGCGCGGGGTCTGGACGATCCACTTCACGGGCCGGGATGCCGGCCTGGACGGCTTGCCGACCCAGGGCCTGGAAGTATTCATCGACATCGGCCAGAAAGGCCGGGGCGTGTGTGGCTTTCTCGACACGCCGGAGCGTCTGCGCTCTGCCGACACCCCCCGTTACCGGATTCTCGGCGATCTGGCCGGGGCCGAGGCATCAAAACTGAGTTGGCGACTGTTGGGTGCCGACGGCAGTGTGGACTACGAATTGAACATGATTCTGGATGAGGTCTGGGCCGATTTCGGCAATGCCGGCAGCGGCACCCTCAGCGGCACGGTGCAACGTCTCGACCGCTCGCTGGCCCTGCCGGCCCAGGATCACCGTTTCGTTGCGGTCAAGTGCCTGTTCCCGGAAGCGCGGCAGCGTACGCCGTTGAACCCGACGTTGCTGGCGTGGCTGGTGTCGCCCGAGCACCGGCTGTTTCACCAGGTCTGGCATGCGACGCGGGACAAGTGGCACACCTTGTCGGAAGACAAGCGCAATGCCTTGCGCGGCCTCGGCTGGCAGCCCGGCCCACGCGACCTGGAACGTGATGCCCGTGGTCCGCGCAAGGATCGCAACGGTTCGGGCATCGACTTCTTCTTCATGCACCGACACATGCTCGGCACGGCGCGTTCGATGCAGGATCTGCCGTCCTGGCAGTTCTTCCCGTTGCCGCAGCCGGAACTGATTCGCGACCGTGTCGGGTTCGCCCGTTACTTCGATAACCACGACGGCACCTCGCTGCCGCCGACCTGGCTGGCCGAAGGCGACGACGAGTACGCGCAATGGGTCAGCGACATCAAGACCGCCGAGACCTACCAGAGCAACTTTGAGGTCTGGGAGTCGCAGTACCGCGATCCGCAATATCTGTCGAAGCTGACTCTGGGCCAGTTCGGCTCCGAGGTGGAGCTGGGCCTGCACGACTGGCTGCACATGCGCTGGGCCTCGGTGCCGCGCGATCCCTCCAACGGTCAACCGGTGCCGTTTGCCCGGGATCTGGATGACTTCGCCGCACGCTGGTTCGCCCCGGAAAACGACTTTCTCGGCGACCCGTTTTCGTCTCATGTGAACCCGGTGTTCTGGGCGTTCCATGGCTGGATCGATGACCGGGTGGAGGACTGGTTCCTCGCTCACGAGCGTTTCCATCCGGGCCAGGTCACGCGACTCGAGGTCAACGGTGTGAAATGGTTTGCCCCGGGCCGCTGGGTCGAAGTGGCGGATCCATGGCTCGGTCCGACCACTCACGGTTGCAGCACGGTGCCGGGTTTGCAGGTCGGCAAGTCGGTGGAGATGGACCCGGAAACAATGAAGCTGGCGCTGCGCATCACCTTCGGCGAGGACGAAAAGAAGCTCGAGAGCCTGTTCCGGCGAGTGCCGAAACGGCCGTGGTATGCGCGTCATCTGACGGCGAAGAACAGTCCGTTCTGAGGACTGTGTTGTCGCGCATTCGCGGGCTCGCCCGCGAATGCAATGCGAAGGCGACGCCGTCAGGGCGTCCGCCAGCCTCCACCCAGTGCCTTGTACAACGCCACGCTCGCCTGCAGGCGCGACAGGCGCAGTTGCACATTCAGATCCTGCGCCGCGTACAGCGTGCGCTGGGTTTCCAGCACCGTCAGCCAATCCTCGGCGCCGGCCTGATAGCGGCGCTGGGCGATATCGAACGCCGTCTGCGCCTGATTCAGTTCTTCACTTTGCCATTGCCGCTGTTCATCGAGCCCGCGAATCCCGTTGAGGGCTTTTTCGACGTCGGCGAAACCGTTGATGATCGCCCCGCGATAGGTTTCCAGCAGTTCTTCCTGGCGTGCGGTGGCCTTGTCGCGCTCGGCGCTCAGGCGACCGTTGTTGAAGATCGGTGCGACCAGCCCGGCGGTGAGGTTGTAGAAGGGGCTGCGAATCATGTCGTCGAACTGGTTGGCCCCGGAGCCCAGTTGGGCGGTGAGGGTGACGGTCGGCAGCATGGCGGCGCGGGCGACTTTGACGTCGGCTTCGGCCGCCGCCAGTTGCGCTTCGGCGCGGGCGATGTCCGGGCGACGGCTGAGCAGGTCACTGGGCACGCCGGCGGCGATGGTCGGCCATTGCAGGCGCTCGAACGGTTCGGCGCCGGTCTGCAGCTCCTGCACCGACCGGCCGAGCAGGGCGGCGAGGCTGATCAAGGCGTCACGGGCCTGTTGTTGCACCAGCGGCAGTTGCCGTTGTTGCGCGGCCACCAGACTTTTCTGCTGGGCCAGTTCCAGCGCGGTGGCCGAGCCTGAGTCGTAGCGGGTCTGCACCAGTTTCAGCACGTTCTGCGCGTTGGTCAGGTTCAGTTCGGCGATGCGACTTTGCTCACGCAGCGACAAGGCTTGCGCATAGGTATTGGCCACGCTGCCGAGCAAGGTCAGTTCCACAGTCGCCCGGTCGAACTCGCTGGCTTGCAGGGCAAACTGCGCGCTGTCGCGGGAGGCGCGTTTGCCGCCCCAGAAGTCGATTTCGTAGGACGCGCTCAGGTTGGCATCGAAATAATCCACAGCCTTGTTGCTGCTGTCCGCGTCGAGCTGGGAGTAGCCATTGCCGCGCAGCAGTTTCTGTCGATTGGCGTTGGCCCCGGCCTTGATTTCCGGCAACTGCGAGCCGCCGGCGATCACCGTGCCGGCCTGGGCCTGGCGCACCCGGGCGACGGCGGCCGCGAGGTCGAAGTTGCCGAGGCGGGCCTGTTCGATCAGGCGGTCGAGCTCGGGACTGCCGAACTGTTTCCACCAGTGCGGATCGATGCGGGCGACGCTGGCACCGTGGGGAGATTGCCAGGTCGTGGGCGGTTGCAAGCCGCTGTCGGGACGCTGGGCGGGACTGCCGCAGGCGCTGAGCAACAGGCACACGGTCAACAGGCTGAGGCGCGGTTTCATAGAGCGATCATTCACTGGTAAGGGCCGTGACCGGGTCGAGCCGGGCGGCTTTGCGGGCAGGCATGAAGCCGAAGACAACACCGGTCACGAGGGCGCAGCCGAAGGCGCCGAACACCGCCATCAAGGAAAACGCCACGGCGACTTCGCTGAGCATCAGCACGCCGCCGACGATCAGCGCCAGGGCGATCCCGGCGATCCCGCCGACCACCGAGAGCATCACCGCTTCGGTGAGGAACTGGCGCAGGATGTCCCGTTGCCGGGCGCCGGTGGCCATGCGGATGCCGATCTCGCGGGTGCGTTCGCGCACGGTCATGAGCATGATGTTCATCACGCCGATCCCGCCCACCAGCAGCGAAATGGCAGCAATCGAACCGAGCATCAGCGACAGGGTGTTTTGCGTGCGCGCCTCGGCCTGGATCATCGCGGCGTTGTTGGTCAGCTCGAAATCCTTCTTGCCGTTGTGCAGGCGCAGCATCAATTGTTCGATGGCGTGTTCGGTTTCCTTGACCTTGCGCGCATCGGCCGCGGCAATGGCCACGTATTCCGGATTGCGCGTGCCGAACAGCCGGACGCTGGCGGCGGAGTAGGGGATGGCGATGCGGTCATCGCTGTCCTGATCGCCGGAACTCGCGCCTTTTTCCTGAAGCACACCGACTACCTGGAAGGGCACGTTCTCGATCAGGATGTACTGGCCGATGGGGTTCGGCACATCCTTGAGCAGTTTGTCCCGGACCTTCTTGCCGATCACCGCCACGGCGCTGGCGTTGCGTTCGTCAGCGTCGGTGAAGTAACTGCCTTCGACCACCGGCCAGTTGAAGATCGCCGGGAAGTTGGTGTCATTGCCGCCGACGTAGCTCAGGTGGTCGACGTTGCCGAAACGCACGCCGGCCTCGGCGCCGTTCACCGGCATGATCCGCTTGACCTGCGGCAGGCTGGCCAGCGCCGCCACGTCATCGAGGGTGACGATGCCCGGTGGCGTGCGCGGGTTGGGTGCCGAGCCGCTGAGGTAAATGATGTTCGAGCCGAACGCGCCCATCTGTGCCATGACCTGGCGCTTGCTGCCTTCGCCGACGCCAAGCATGACCACCACCGAGGCTACGCCGATGATGATCCCGAGCAGGGTCAGCGCCGTGCGGAAGCGGTTGATCCACATCACCCGCCAGGCGGCATGCAGGGCGTCCACCAGCTCGCCTTTCCAGGCGCCTGAGGCTTGCGCGCCTTCGCTCAGGCGCTTGCGCAGGTCGACGGCTTGCAAGGCGCCGGGGCGGGCCGTGGTCTGGGCTTCGGGATTGTCCCGGGCGCTGTCGCTGATGATCAGGCCGTCGCGGATCTCGATGATGCGCTTGGCCCGGGCTGCCACTTCGCGGTCGTGGGTGATCAGGATGACCACGTGGCCCTGACTCGCCAGTTCGTCGAGCAGTGCCATGACCTCTTTGCCGCTGTGGCTGTCGAGGGCGCCAGTGGGTTCGTCGGCAAGAATGATGTGGCCGCCGTTCATCAACGCCCGGGCAATCGACACCCGTTGTTGCTGACCGCCGGACAACTGGTGTGGGCGGTTGCCGGTGCGCGAGGCCAGCCCGAGGCGGTCGAGCAGGGCGGCGGCGCGGGCGTGGCGTTCGGCGGCGGGTGTGCCGGCATAGATTGCTGGCATCTCGACGTTTTCCTGGGCTGAACCGGACGGAATCAGGTGATAACCCTGGAACACGAATCCAAAGGCTTCGCGGCGCAGCCAGGCCAGTTCATCGGTGTCGAGGCCGGCGACGTCTTCCCCGGCAAAGCGGTATTCGCCGCAAGTGGGGCGGTCGAGGCAGCCGAGGATGTTCATCAGGGTCGATTTGCCGGAGCCGGACGCGCCGACAATCGCCACGAATTCTCCGGCGTGGATCGACAGGTCGATCCCGCGCAACACATGCACTTCAGGTGCGTCGCCGCCGCCGTAGGATTTGCGGATGTCCTGCAGGTCGATCAGGGGCGTCTGCATTCAGCCTCCGCTGCCATCGGCCGGGCCGACCAACAGGTGATCGCCTTCACTCAAGCCTTCCAGTACCTGGACTTTCAAGCGATCGCTGATGCCGGTGTGCACTTCGCGAAACTGAATCTCGCCATTGGCGGCGATCACCTGGGCGGTCTGCCGGTTTGCCGTGGCAGTGCCTTGCAGGGCGGCGACCGGTGCGGTGAGGACGTCTTTTGCCTGACTGGCGACGAAGAACACCTGGGTGGTCATTTCCGCCATCAAGGCATTGTCGGAGTTGTCGACATCCAGCAGCACGGTGTACAGCACCACCCGGGCGCTGCCACTTTTGCTGGAACTGGCGGGACTGCCGCCGCCCTGGCTGGTCTGGTCCAGCGGCTTGGGCGGCACTGGCAGAATTTGCCGCACGGTGCTGCTCCAGCGCCGGTGGCCGCCACTGAGGGTGGTGAAGTAGGCGGTCATGCCCGGTTTGACGTGGCCGATGTCGGCTTCGGAAACCTCCGCCCACACGGTCATCGGCGACAGCTTGGCGATGCGCAGGATCAGCGGTGTCTGCTGTTGCGCGTTGAGGGTCTGGCCTTCGCGCGCATCGAGAGCAACCACGGTGCCGGCCATCGGCGCATAAATGCGGGTGTAGCCGAGTTCGGCCTGATCGCTGCGCAGGCTGGCTTCGGCCTGACGGATCTGCGCCTGGAACATGTCGATGCGCGCCTGGGTGGCTTTCAGTTCGGCGCGGGCGGTCTGCACATCCTCCTCACGGGTGGCACCACCGGCGGCGAGATGCTGCTGGCGCTGGTATTTCTGCTGTGCCAGTTCGTGCTGTGCCTTCTGTTCCTGCAACTGGGCCTTGAGGTTTTCGATGGAAAAACGTCCGGCGTCGAGTTTGGCTTTCTGGGTCGAGGGGTCGATCTCCACCAACAGTTGGCCTTCCTTGACCACATCGCCGACTTCCACGTGGATCTTCTGGATCTGCCCCGACGCCTGAGCGCCGACGTCCACATAACGCCGAGGTTGCAGGGTGCCGAGTGCGGTGACGCTGCTTTCGATATCGCCACGGGTCACTTGCACCGTGGCGAATTTGTCCCGGCCGGGCGGCAGGATCTGCCAGGCGGCGTAGGCCGCGACGGGGATCAGACAAAGGGCTGCGAGCAGGGCGCGTCGGGCGGGGCGGGGACGTTTCATGCAGGGTTCCGGCCAGTGGAAATCGGCCCGTCGTTCAGCACGCATGCACAGGATCGGGCACCGTTGAACGCTGCCGCAGGGCGCGGCAGACACGGGGAGCTGTCCTGTTAACGATGAAAGCGGAACGGAATTTAAGCGGCGACACAGGTTGTTACAGCAATCTGAAGGTATAGCCGGACACAATTTGTCGGGCAACGACAAACACTACTTTAAATCTATATGAGAATTACTATAAATTACGCACCTCAAGTTGCCACTATCTTGCTACTGCCTCGTGCGGCTCAGCAGAACGGTGTGCTCAAGGACAGAACCCGCACTCAAGCGGCCGGGAGTCATGTTGGAAAACTACTATCGTGAGCTGGTGTGTTTCCTGAACGCCAGGCTCGGCAACCGACAGGTGGCCGAAGATGTGGTGCATGACGCTTATGTGCGGGTGCTGGAGCGTTCCAGCGACACGCCCATCGAACAACCCCGGGCCTTCCTTTATCGCACCGCGCTGAATCTGGTGATCGACGACCATCGGCGCAACGCCCTGCGTCAGGTCGAATCCCTGGAAGTGCTCGACAGCGAGGAGCGTTTTTTCACCCCGTCCCCCCACAGCACCCTCGACCATGGCCAGCGCCTGGACATGATGCAGCGTGCACTGGCCGAGCTTGCGCCGCTGTGTCGCGAAAGTTTTCTGCTGCGCAAGATCGAGGGCCTGTCGCACCCCGAGATCGCCGAACGCCTTGGCATTTCCAAGGCGCTGGTGGAAAAGCACATCGTCAACGCCATGAAGCATTGCCGCCTGCGAATCAAACAATGGGATGCCCATTGAGCCGTCGTCGTTAAATTTTATTTCACTGTCCTCGTTCCTACTCAACAGACGACCTGCTGTCCTGCTCCGGGCCGGCCGGTCACCCAAGCTCTTCCTCCGCGCTGTTCGGGGGGTTCATCCAGAGGACACTGGAAATGACACAGGCAATTGCATCGCCCATCGTTCACGACCTGATCGGCGTCGGTTTCGGCCCTTCGAACCTGGCGCTGGCCATCGCTCTGCAGGAGCGAGCCCCGACCCTGGGCGAGCTGGATGTGCTGTTTCTCGACAAGCAACCGACCTACAGCTGGCACGGCAACACCCTGTCGACTCAGAGCGAGTTGCAGATTTCCTTCCTCAAGGATCTGGTGACCCTGCGCAATCCGACGAGCCCGTATTCGTTCGTCAATTACCTCAAGCATCACGGTCGTCTGGTGGACTTCATCAACCTCGGCACCTTTTACCCATGCCGCATGGAGTACAACGACTATCTGCGCTGGGTCGCCGCGCAGTTCACCGAACAGAGCCGTTATGGCGAAGAAGTGCTGACCATCGAGCCCGTGCTGCACAACCATCAGGTCGAAGCGCTGCGGGTGATTTCCCGTGGGACGGACGGCCAGCAATTCGTCCGCACTGCGCGTTCGGTGGTGGTCAGCGCCGGCGGTACGCCGCGCATTCCTGAATCCTTCAAGGCGCTCAAGGGCGATGCCCGGGTATTCCACCATTCGCAGTACCTGGCCGAGATGGCCAGGCAGCCGTGCGTGAACAACAAACCGATGAGCATTGCGATCATCGGCGGTGGTCAGAGCGCGGCGGAAGCCTTCATCGACCTGAACGATTCGTTCCCGTCGGTGCAGGTCGACATGATCCTGCGCGGCTCGGCCCTGAAACCGGCGGACGACAGCCCGTTCGTCAACGAAGTGTTCTCGCCGGAATTCACCGACCTGATCTTCCAGCAGAAGAGCAGCGAGCGTGAGCGTCTGGTCAACGAGTACCACAACACCAACTACTCGGTGGTGGACATTGACCTGATCGAGCGCATCTACGGCATCTTCTATCGTCAGAAAGTCTCCGGTGTTGCGCGTCATGCGTTCCGCACCCTGACCACCGTCGAGAAAGCCACCGCCACCGAACGCGGCATCGAACTGGCGGTGCGCAACAACGCCACCGGTGAAGTCACCGTGCGTGTCTACGACGCCGTGGTGCTGGCCACCGGTTACGAGCGTCAGATGCACCGCAAACTGCTGGCGCCGCTGGAAGAGTACCTGGGTGACTTCGAGGTCGATCGCAACTACAAACTGATCACCGACGAGCGCTGCAAGGCCGGTCTGTACATGCAGGGCTTCTGCCAGGCCAGCCATGGTCTGAGCGATACGCTGTTGTCGATCCTGCCGATCCGCGCGGACGAAATTGCCGGCTCGCTGTATGAGCACGGAAAAAACCGTGGGCACAGCCGTTCGGTGATGGATCTGTTGCTGGCCACCGCCAGCTGATCGTCCTTTCAGCCTGATCGTTCCCACGCTGCGTGGGAACGATCCTGAAGGCAATCCTGAACCCTTCCTGAACACCCGCCACATTCCCCGACACACTTCTTTTTGCGGGTTTACTCTCCAGACATCGGGGCGTAAGCTTCGCGCGTTTTCATCAATAGCGGAGACCCACAGTGGGTACTTGTTCGAGTGACAGTTGTCGGCCGGTCCTTGTAACCGGCAGATTCTCGGCAAGATAACGCGCATTCCTTTGTGCCGTTGTCTCGCCGAACAGCGAGCAGCGGCATCCCGATCATGGTCAGTTGAGACCCTGTCCCGAAGTCCTTCTCATCGACGCTGAAAAGAGCGTGGTTTCGACTTTTTCGTCGCAATCGCAGCCCTATCGACACGCCTGTCTTTTTTGACTGGCGCGCCAACCCTTGCCGTGCCGGTTTTTCGGTGCAAGAGGGCTGGACGTACCTGCTCGACGGTTTCCCGGCTGACCATAGGGGCAACAGCCATGAAACTTACGCTCAAGGAATTTTTCGCAGGCTTCCTGCGTACACGCCACATCGCCCGGCACTTCCGTCGCCTGGCGTTGCTGGAAACCCTCAAAGACACCACGGTCAGCCGTGAAGTGCCACCCACCCTGGCCAATACGCTGGTGGACGCCGCCCATTGCGACAGCGGCGTGCTGCTGTCGAACCTCGGCACGCACACCGACGGCCTCACGGATTTTGAAGTCGATGCGCTGCGGGCGCAGCACGGCCTCAACGAAGTCGAGCACGAGCAACCGCTGCCGTGGTGGACCCACCTGTGGCATTGCTACAAAAATCCGTTCAACCTGCTGCTGACTTTGTTGGCGGTGATCTCGTGGCTGACCGATGACCTGAAAGCCGCCACCGTGATCTTCTCCATGGTGGTGCTCTCGACTCTGCTGCGCTTCTGGCAGGAAAGCAAATCCAACCAGGCCGCCGATGCGCTCAAGGCCATGGTGAGCAACACCGCCACGGTGATGCGCCGGGACGAACCGCGTATCGAACTGCCGATCAAGCAACTGGTGCCGGGTGATCTGATCGTGCTCTCGGCCGGTGACATGATTCCTGCCGATTGCCGGGTGCTGAGCGCCAAGGATCTGTTCGTCAGCCAGGCGGCGATGACCGGTGAATCGATGCCGGTAGAGAAATTCCCCCGTCAGGCGGATCGCGATACGCGCAACCCGCTGGAACTCCACAACATCCTGTTCATGGGCACCAACGTGGTGTCCGGCACGGCGGTGGCGGTGATTCTCACCACCGGCAACAACACCTACTTCGGTGCGCTGGCCCTGCGGGTCGGGGCGACTGATCGCGCGGTGACTTCGTTCCAGCAAGGCGTGAACAAAGTCAGCTGGCTGTTGATCCGCTTCATGTTCGTCATGGCGCCGCTGGTGTTGTTCATCAACGGTTTCACCAAGGGTGACTGGACCGAAGCGCTGCTGTTCGCGCTGTCGATTGCCGTGGGCCTGACCCCGGAAATGCTGCCGATGATCGTCACCTCGACCCTGGCCAAAGGTGCGGTGTTCCTGTCGCGCAAGAAAGTCATCGTCAAACGCCTGGACGCGATCCAGAACTTCGGCGCCATGGACGTCCTGTGCACCGACAAGACCGGCACGTTGACCCAGGACAAGATTTTCCTGGCGCGCAATGTCGACGTCTGGGGCGAAGACTCCGACGACGTGCTGGAAATGGCCTATCTGAACAGCTACTACCAGACCGGCCTGAAAAACCTGCTCGATGTGGCGGTGCTGGAACACGTGGAGATCCACCGTGAGCTGAAGGTCGGCACGGCATATCGCAAGGTCGACGAGATCCCGTTCGACTTCAATCGCCGGCGCATGTCGGTCGTGGTGGAAGGACACGGCCAACCGCATCAGTTGATCTGCAAAGGCGCGGTGGAAGAAGTGTTGTCGGTGTGCACCCGGGTTCGTCACGGTGAAGTCGACGAAGCCTTGAGCGATGAATTGCTGGCGAGAATTCGTCAGGTAACAGCAGCATTCAACGCTGAAGGCTTGCGCGTGGTAGCGGTGGCGGCACGGTCGATGCCTGAAGGTCGCGACACTTACAGCCTGGGCGACGAGCAGGAATTGACGCTGATCGGTTACGTGGCATTCCTCGATCCTCCGAAGGAAAGCACCGCACCGGCGCTCAAGGCCCTGGCCGAACACGGCGTGGCCGTGAAAGTGCTGACCGGCGACAACGAACTGGTGACCGCCAAGATCTGCCGCGAAGTGGGTCTTGCCCAGCAAGGCCTGTTGATGGGCAACGACATCGAGCGCATGAGCGACGCGCAACTGGCAGTGGCGGTGGAAACCACCAACGTGTTCGCCAAGCTGACACCGACCCACAAGGAACGCATCGTGCGCATCCTCAAGGGCAACGGCCACGTGGTCGGGTTCATGGGCGACGGCATCAACGACGCACCGGCCTTGCGCACTGCGGACATCGGTATTTCCGTGGACAGCGCGGTGGACATCGCCAAGGAAGCGGCCGACATCATCCTGCTGGAAAAGAGCCTGATGGTGCTGGAGGAGGGCGTACTGGAAGGGCGTCGGACCTTCGCCAACATGCTCAAGTACATCAAGATGACCGCCAGCTCGAACTTCGGCAACGTGTTCTCGGTACTGGTGGCCAGTGCGTTCATTCCGTTTCTGCCGATGCTGCCGATGCACCTGCTGGTGCAGAACCTGCTGTATGACATTTCGCAGATCGCGATCCCGTTCGACAACGTCGATGACGAGATGCTGAAACAGCCGCAGCGCTGGCAGCCAGGGGATGTCGGGCGCTTCATGCTGTTCTTCGGCCCGATCAGTTCGATCTTCGACATCACAACGTTCGCCTTGATGTGGTACGTGTTCGATGCCAACACCCCGGATCACCAGACCCTGTTCCAGTCCGGCTGGTTCGTGGTCGGGCTGCTGACCCAGACGCTGATCGTGCACATGATCCGCACGCCGAAGATTCCGTTCCTGCAAAGCCGCGCGGCCATGCCGTTGCTGGTGATGACCGCAATCATCATGGCCGTGGGCATCTTCCTGCCGATGGGGCCGCTGGCGCACTACTTCAAACTGCAGGCGCTGCCGTCGATGTACTTCGTGTTCCTGCCGGTGATCCTGCTGGCGTACATGGCACTGACCCAAGCCGTGAAAGGCTTCTACATCCGTCGCTTCGGCTGGCAGTAACAGGAAAGATTCCCCCCTTGTGGGAGCAAGGGGGGCGGTTTCAAGGAGTTCAACATGCAAGCCATCAACAACATCAACCTCGATTCGCTGCTCGACACCCTGGTCAGCCTCAGCGCAGCCTTCATCCTCGGTGGCCTGATCGGTTTCGAGCGCCAGTACCGGCAACGCACGGCGGGTTTGCGCACCAACGTGCTGGTGGCAGTCGGCGCGGCGATTTTCGTCGACATGGCCAACCGGCTCGGCGGGGCGGAAGGTGCGGTCCGGGTGGTCGCCTACGTGGTGTCCGGCATCGGTTTCCTTGGCGCCGGTGTGATCATGCGCGAAGAAGGCAACGTACGCGGCCTCAACACCGCCGCCACACTCTGGACATCGGCAGCGGTAGGCGCCTGTGCCGGCGCCGACCTGCTGGCCGAAGCCGTGCTCGGCACCTTGTTCGTGCTCGCCGCGAATACCTTGCTGCGGCCGATCGTCAACAACATCAACCGTCAGCCGCTGGATGTAGTCTCGGCGGAAGTCACCAACATCGTCTACGTGATAGCCCGGCGCTCGCAGCAGACGGCCGTGTTCGCCTTGCTTGAGGCCGAGCTCGAGCGCAGCAACTACCCGGCCAGCGATGTCGATGTACATGCCTTCGGTGCCGATGAAATCGAGATCGAAGCGACTCTGGCGACCACCTCGGTGGACGGCGATGAACTGGACGCGCTGGTGAAGCGGATTTCAACTTCGAACCTGGTGGTGCAGGCGTTCTGGAGTCCGAGTACCACGGAATAACCAAGCGAACGCCCGTCGTCGGGCAATGGCAAGGGTGACCGTCAGCCGGATGAGTGACGGTCATTTTCGGAATAGTCCTACAGAGCATGCCTCGATGCTTGGGTAGTCTTGCCGCCACTTGAAGCGACTGACGAGACTTCCACGATGGCCGACAAAACCTTGCGTATTTTGATCGCCGACACCCGGCATTTTCACCGGATGAAGATCGAGCGGATGTTCAATGCCCTCGATTACTACCGCATTGCACCGGTGCAGAACTTCTCCGAACTGCTGTCGCTGATCGATTACGGCTGCGAGCCGTTCGATGTATTGGTGACTGACTCTCAACTGGCAGGTGGAATGCCGGATCTGCACGGATTCCTGTTCGATCTGGCGCAGGTCCGGCATGCACTGGTCTATGGCGAAGCGGTGAACGCGTCGGATGT
Source organism: Pseudomonas fluorescens (assembly GCF_012974785.1). Taxonomy (GTDB): domain Bacteria; phylum Pseudomonadota; class Gammaproteobacteria; order Pseudomonadales; family Pseudomonadaceae; genus Aquipseudomonas; species Aquipseudomonas fluorescens_BT. Next base: position 2,126,192 of record NZ_CP027561.1, read on the forward strand.
TCCCGGATATTTTCGGCCAAAGATCACCACCTGCAACGCCGCGCTGCCCTCAATGAGTGCCATCTCACAATTGATGGCATCCGTCGATGCTTCACGTGAGCATTCATCGTGCAGGTGCCCGGCAAAATCCCTCGCGCAATTGCACGCTTGATCACAAATCGCTCGATGGCGCAACTGTCAGGTCTGACAGGTGTTTCGCCATGCGTTCCGTGTAACAGTCGTAGCGCAGCTACCAGTAGTCCCGTTCATGCAAGATCGGTGGCGTCATCGTCATGTATTCGCCCGGGAGTGGTCATGGATTCAGCATTGATCGTCGACGACCATCCGGTGGTCGTCGGCGCCGTCAGAATGGTTCTGGAATCACTGGGCTATAAATCGATTCATGTCGCTTCGAGTGGCGTTGAAGTGGTGCCGATGATCCGTGCACACGCGCCGAAACTGATCGTGCTCGATTTGAAGCTCAAGGGCATGGGCGGTCTTGAAGTGCTGGAGAGGATCAATGCGCTCGGGCTGGTCTGCAAAATCGTGATTTTTTCATCGGCCGACCCCGACAGCTACCTGGCGCGTTGCCGACGTGCAGGTGCGATGGCTTTTGTGGCCAAGTCTGCCGAGTTGCAACAGTTGCAGAGTGCGATCAAGGCTGTCCGTTCGGGTTACAGCTATTTTCAGGAATTGCCTCAGGTCAGCGCAGGTCATTGCGGTGTGCACAGTGACGAGCGAGAGCAGATCGAACGATTATCCAATCGCGAATTACACATTCTCGTGCAATTGGCGCTTGGCAAGCCCAACAAGGACATCGCCCTGGAGATGAACCTGAGCTACAAAACCATCAGTACTTACAAGACTCGCCTGATGCTGAAGCTCGGGATCGGCTCACTGGTGTTGTTGCGAGAGTTTGCCAGACGCAACCATCTGCTGTGAGAGGCTGCCCCATGATGAGGCCGCTGCGATTCATTCTTCTGTTGATCTTCATTTTGGCAAACGCAGTGCAGGCAGCCGGGACTGCGCAAAAACTGGAAATCATCTCCCGCACCCGGCTGGAGGGTGTGCAGTTACGTCTCGACGAGCAGGATCGGCAGTGGCTCCGGGCACACCCGGTTTTGCGCATCGGCGCCTCCGGGCCGGACTATCCTCCCTTTGAACTGACCCGCAACAGACACGAACTGGAAGGCCTCACGGCCGAATACGCCGACGCGATCGCACAGGTGCTGAATGTCCGGATCGAGGTCTGGTGCTACCCCGATCGCGAAGCCGCCATGGCCGCGCTCAAGTCCGGGGAACTGGACTTGCTGGGGACCTCGAACAACTATGAGATTGCCGATCCCGACCTGATGCTGTCCCGTGCCTACGCCGAAGATCAGCCGATGTGGGTGACCCGGCTGGACGAGCCGTTGCCCGATGATCTGGCAGGCAAGCGCATTGCCATGGTGGAAGACTACCTGCCGGCTTCGACCATCGAAAAGGTTTACCCGCAAGCCACCTTGCAGCGTTATCGCTCGATTCTCGATGCCCTCGGCGCCGTGGCATTCGGGCGGGATGACCTGTACCTCGGCGATTTCATCAGCGCCAGCTATCTGATCAACATCAACTTCCACAACGACCTGCAACTGGCCGGCCCTTCGGGCCTCGACGCCAACCCTTTCGCTTTTGCCCTGACTCGCAGCAGTCCACACTTGAAACGTCTGGTCGACAAGGCCTTGTTGGCGATTCCCATGGAGCAGCGCCTGGCCATGGAGCTGCGCTGGAGTGCCGGGCGTGCGGACATGACGGGACAAGCGCGGGTAAGTCTCAGCAGCAGTGAACAGGCGTGGCTCGACCGGCATCCGAGCGTGCGGGTCGGTGCGATCGAGGATTTCGCCCCACTGACGTTCTTTGATGGCGAAGGAAAATTTCAGGGGCTTACGGCGCAGTTGTTGAGTCTGATCAGTCTGCGCAGCGGTTTGAAGTTCGAGATCGTACGGGGGCAGTCACTGGATCGACAGATCGAACAATTGAAGAGCGGGAAACTCGATCTGCTGCCTGTGGTGACACCGAGCAGCGAGCGTGAACTCGAAATGCGTTTCTCCCGGGCTTACCTGAACAATCCGTTCGTATTGGTCGGCGGCGTGTCGGCGCAAGACGTGAGAACGCTGGACGACATGGCCGGCAAGCGTCTGGCGATCTATCGCGGTCACCCGTTGCGCGATTATCTGCGGGAAAGAGTACCGCAGCTCGGAATGGTCGAAGTACAAAGTCCGGCTGCCGGAATGGAAGCGATTGTCAGCGGGCGAGCCGACGCCACGCTGAGCTCATTGATGGTGGCTCGCTATCTGATTTCCCGTCAGTACCGGGGTCGAGCCCGGATTGTCGGCACGGTGGGGGATCAGCCTGCCCGGATCGCGCTGGCCACCGCGCCGGATGCGGTGGCACTGCACTCGATTCTGAACAAGGCGCTGTTGAGCATTGCGCCGAAGGAAATCGACGCTCTGGTCGAGCGCTGGGGGCGTGATGCCGTTGCCGATGACAGTTACTGGCAGCGCCATCGACGGGAAATCCTGCTTGGATTCGCCGGTGCTTCGGGATTATTGCTGTTGGCGTTGGGCTGGATCGCTTTTCAGCGCCGGCAGATTCGCCAGCGCCAGCAATGGCTGCTTCAACTGCAGGAAGCCAAGGACGCGGCGGACGACGCCAATCGGGCCAAGAGCACATTTCTGGCAGTCATGAGTCACGAAATCCGTACACCGATGAATGCCTTGCTGGGCATGCTGGAACTGGCGCTTAAACATGCCGATGAAGGTGTGATCGATCGTCCGGCGATTCAGGTGGCTTCCTCTGCGGGGCAGCAACTGCTGGCATTGATCGGCGATATTCTCGACATCGCACGTATCGAATCCGGTCATCTGTCGCTGACTCCCGAACGCGTCAATCTGCGTGACGTGGTGTTGTCGGTGTGCCAGGTTTTCGAAGGGCTGGCACGGGAGAAGCAGTTGTCATGGCACGTAAACCTGGATGAACGCAGCAATGTCGAGGTGATGCTCGATGCCCTGCGTTTCAAGCAGATGTTGTGGAACCTGCTGAGTAACGCGATCAAGTTTACCGATCAAGGCAAGGTCAGTCTGCGCTGCCAGGTTTTTACCGAACAGGACGGGCGGGTGGACGTGGGAGTGGTCATCGAAGACAGCGGCCGGGGCATCAGCGCCGAAGATCAGCAACGCTTGTTCAGCCCGTTTGTGCAAGTTGGCAGCCATCCGGCGACGGCCCGCAGCGGCTCCGGCCTGGGGCTGGTCATCAGCCGCAGCCTGTGCCGGATGATGGGCGGCGATCTGTGGATGACCAGCGAACTCGGACGTGGCACACAAGTCATGCTGCGCCTGGAGCTGACCGTGCTCGAGTCGCTGGTTCAGAAGGACGCCACGACGCCGTCGGTCACGGCAGTAAAGCCGCTGGACGTGCTGGTGGTGGACGATCACCCGGTTAATCGTTTGCTGTTGTGTCGGCAGTTGAGCGAACTCGGGCATCGCTTTGTCGACATCGGGAGTGGTGAGCAGGGGCTGGATCTGTGGCGCGGCCAAACGTTCGATGCACTGATCACCGACATCAACATGCCCGGACTCAACGGTTATGAACTGGCGCGAACAATTCGCGAAGAAGAGGCGGCGACGGGCAGGGCGCCTTGTCTGATTCTGGGGTTTACCGCCAATGCGCAGATGGAAGAGAAACAGCGATGTCTGGCTTGCGGAATGGATGATTGTCTGTTCAAACCTGTTTTGCTGCGGGAACTGAGCCGGGCGCTGATGGCCGCAGATTCCGGCGAAATACAGGCCGCAGGAGCGGAGGATCAGCTATCGCCCGGTTTCGATCTGACTTCGCTGTTGCGGCTGGCGGGTGCAGACAATCCGCTCATCGGGCAATTGCGTGAGGAAGTATTGAGCAGTTTGCGCACCGACCTGGAACGCCTGGATGAGGCCGGTCGGGAAGGCGATCGTGCGGGTCTGAAGGATCTGGCTCATCACGTCACGGGTGGCGCGCACATGATCGGTGCCGAGCGTGTGGTCTCGGCGTGCCGGGTACTGGAACAGGCCTGTCGGGACGGTGAGCCCGAGGCTGCACTGGAAGTTGCAATCGAATCGCTGCGCGTGGCCATGCACGACCTCGCGCAGCAACTTCAGGCCTGAGCGGTCAGTCCCACTGCGGCGCGATGCCTTTGGGGCTGGTCAGGCGATGACCGCGATCCAGGGTGGCGATCAGCGTCATGTCGGCCTCGCTCAGGGTCAACGCGGTGGCGCCGAGATTGCCTTGCAGGTTGGCGCGTTTGGTCGATGACGGAATCACCGCGTAACCCGATTGCATCGCCCACGCCAGGGTGACCTGCGCCGGGGTGGCTTGCAGACGCTCGGCGATCTGTACGATCAGCGGATCCTTCAGCACTTCGCCATAGGCCAGGGTCATGTACGAGGTGATCTGAATGCCCTGACTCTGTGCGAACTCCACGACTTTGCGGTTCTGAAGGTACGGGTGCAGCTCGATCTGGTTGGTGGCGATGTTGTCTGCGCCAACCGCTGCGATGGCTTGTTTCATCAAGTCGATGGTGAAGTTGGACACACCGATCTGCCGGGTCAGGCCCAGACGCTTGGCTTGCAGCAGGGCGCCCATGAACTCCTCCACCGGCACCTGATCTTCCGGCGACGGCCAGTGGATCAGCGTCAGGTCGAGATAGTCGGTCTGCAGCTTTTGCAGGCTCTCCTTGAGGCTCTCGATCAGACGGTCTTTGGTGAAGTTGGCGATCCAGATCTTGCTGGTGATGAAGAGTTTGTCGCGGGCAATACCGCTGGCGGCAATGGCCTGGCCGACCTCGGCTTCGTTCTCATAGATTTGCGCGGTGTCGATGACCCGGTAGCCGAGCTCAAGGGCGGTGCTCACCGAATCGATGACCACCTGACCTTGCAGGCGAAACGTACCAAGACCGAAAGCGGGAACAGACATACAGGACTCCAGGGTTGCAGTGGGAATGGGCGGGAGTATCCGCTGCTGCTTCCTTGAGAAAAACCGCTGTCGGGGCAAAGTACTGTTGACTGAAAGTCACGAATCACAGTGACAGGCCATTGTTCTACCCGTAGAACGATGAGAACGGTTTTGGCTGACTAGTGCTAAATACATGGCGAATTTATGATCAGTCCATGAACAACCTGATTTCGGAGACCACCATGAAAAACCTCATCGGTATCTACACCAGCCCTCGCGGCCATTGGGTCGGCGATGGGTTTCCGGTGCGTACCCTGTTTTCCTACGACAACCTGGGCCAGCACATCAGCCCGTTCCTGCTGCTCGATCACGCAGGGCCTGCGCAGTTCACCCCGACCACCGAACGACGTGGGGTCGGTCAGCATCCGCACCGCGGGTTTGAGACCGTGACCATCGTCTACGACGGTGAAGTGGAGCACCGCGACTCCACGGGCAGCGGCGGCAAGATCGGCCCGGGCGACGTGCAGTGGATGACCGCTGCTTCAGGGATCCTGCACGAGGAGTTTCATTCCTCAGATTTCGCCAGAACGGGTGGCAACCTGGAAATGGTGCAGCTTTGGGTCAACCTGCCGGCCAAAGACAAGATGGCTGAACCGGGTTACCAGACGATTCTTGATAGCGACATCCCGAACGTTGCGCTCCGGGACGGTGCCGGCAACCTGCGCCTGATCGCGGGTGAGTTCGACGGTCACAAGGGGCCTTCCCGGACCTTCACACCCATCGACGTCTGGGACCTGCGCCTCAATGCCGGCAAGTTGCTGACGCTTGATCTGCACGAGGGCCGGAACACCGCGCTGGTGGTCCTGCGTGGCTCGGTCCGGATCAATGATCAGGAGTCGGCGGGAGCAGGACAGTTGGCGTTGTTCGAGCGTGATGGCGACCAATTGACTCTGGCAGCCAGCGAGGATGCTGTGGTGTTGCTGCTCAGTGGCGAGCCGATCGATGAACCGATTGTCGGTCATGGTCCGTTCGTGATGAACACCGAGCAGGAAATTCACCAGGCCTTTGTCGACTTTCAGTCGGGTCGTTTCGGTCGCATGCCGGCCTGATCCGGGTTTCACTTGTTGCCGTGGGAGACGCTCTGCTCCCACGGTTTTTTCAGTACCTGCCAAATAGCACTCATCGCGCCAAATCAATTGCTCCTACACTAAGCCCAATCTGTGCGATCTTCTCGCGACTGGCCCCTGTCGGAGTTGTTTGATGCTGTCTCTGCTCACCGATCATCCGTTGTTTTGCGCGTTGATCCTGATCCTGCTCGACCTTGGTCTGTGGCGCCTGATCAGTTCCCACGGCAGCGCGTGGAAACTGCTGGTGCGGGTGCTGATTTTCAGCCTGTTCAGCGTGCTGCTGTTCAACGAAGGCCTCAATCCGATGGAGCCGGCGCCGTGGGCCGACAACGTGCCGTTGCATCTGGCGGCGACCGGGTTGCAGATCGGCTGGTGGCTGTTTGGTGCACGGACCCTGACGGTGTTGATCGGGGCGGTGATGATGCAGCGGGTCGGCCACACCGGACGGCTGTTGCAGGATCTGCTCGGCGCGGTGATTTTCCTGATCGCCATCATTGCCGCGCTGGCCTATGTGCTGGATCTGCCGGTCAAAGGCGTGCTGGCCACGTCCGGGGCCTTGGCGATCATCGTCGGTCTGGCGTTGCAGAGCACATTGAGTGACGTGTTTTCCGGCATCGTCCTGAACACCACCAAGCCCTACCAACTCGATGACTGGATCTCCATCGACGGCACGGAAGGGCGGGTGACCGACATCGACTGGCGCGCCACACGCCTGCAAACCTCCCAGGGAAGCATGGCGGTGATTCCCAACTCGTTGGCGGCCAAGGCCAAGATCATCAACTTCAGCCGTCCGAGCAACATGTTCGGTGTTGCGGTCAGCGTGCAGGTCAGCCCCCATGCTCGGCCGAATTCGGTGATCGATGCACTGGAGCGGGCGATGCAGGGCTGTCGCCCGTTGCTGGACAACCCGGCGCCAAGCGTAGCGTTGAAGAGCTCGAGCAGTGCCGGCGCGGAGTACGAAATCAGCGGCTTCGTGGCTTCGATGAGCGAGAAGCGTGCGGTGCGCAATCAGTTGTTCGATCTGGCTTACCGACACTTGCAGGCGTCCGGGGTCAATCTGTTGTCGAGTGATGAACCTGCCGCCCCGGCCCATCTCTCGCGGCCACGGGCGCTGCTCGACAGCTCGCCGATCTTCTCGACCCTGCGTCAGGAAGAAAAAGAGACCTTCAGCCAGAACATGACCCTGCAAACTTTCCGTGCCGGCGAGATCATACTGGAGGGCGGCGAGGTCAGTGACCATCTGTTCATCATCGAGTCCGGTGTGGTCTCGGTGACTTTGAACCGGCATGGCGTTCCGTTCGAATCAGGGCGCATGGGGCCGGGGGAAGTGATCGGCGAGGCAGGGATTCTTTCCGATACTTCGTTGCCGGCCGACTTTTCCGCCAAGACGTTCTGCGCCCTGTATCGCATCGAGAAGTCGTATCTCAAGCCTTGCCTGGATGCCCGTCACGACATCAACGATGCGATGAAGGCGCTGCTCGATTTCCGCCTGCTCAAGGCGCAGGCGCTGACTCAGGAAACGCCGGTAGCCGCACCGAAAAGAGGCTTCCTGCAGTGGCTGCGCCATCGCGCCTGAGACGGTTCAGCGGCGTTCGTATCCGGCGAGTTTCTGTTCGAGGTTCTGGCGCACCTGCGCGTCGCGGGGGCCTGATGTCACAGTTTTTATCGGTCAATGGCAGGAACACGGACGATGAAAAAAATGCGGATTGCCACGTTCAACGTCAACGGCCTGCGTGCCCGTCTGCCGAATCTTCTGGAGTGGCTCAGGCGCGAGCAGCCGGACATCGTCTGTTTGCAGGAGCTCAAAATGGTGGACGGCGCGTTTCCAGCCACGGATCTGGAGGCCGCTGGTTATGGCGCCATCTGGCATGGCCAGGCCTCATGGAACGGCGTGGCGATTCTTGCCCGCGATGCGCAACCGCTGGAGAGTCGTCGCGGTCTGCCGGGTGATCCTGACGATAAACACAGCCGGTACCTCGAAGCGGCGGTGCACGGGGTGTTGGTGGGGTGTCTGTACCTGCCCAACGGCAATCCGCAACCGGGGCCGAAGTTCGACTACAAACTGGCCTGGTTCGAGCGTCTGATCAAATATGCCCGGGATCTGCAAAGCAGCGATCACCCGGTGGTGCTGGCCGGCGATTACAACGTGGTGCCTACCGATCTGGATATCTACAACACCCGTTCGTGGCTCAAGGATGCGTTGTTGCAACCGGAGAGCCGCGAGTGCTATCAGCGCCTGCTGGATCAGGGCTGGACGGATTCGTTGCGGCACCTGTATCCCGAAGATCGGCTGTACACGTTCTGGGATTATTTCCGTCAGCACTGGCAGAAGAATTCCGGGCTGCGGATCGACCATTTGCTGCTCAATCCGGCGTTGAGCCCTTATCTGCACGAGGCCGGTGTGGATGCCTGGGTACGTAACGAACCGCATGCCAGCGACCACGCGCCGACATGGATTCGTATCGATTCGCGTAAAAGACGCTAGCCGGTGATTGGTTAATTCAATTGTCGATTCGATGCCCGGATCCCGTATACATGGCGACCATCGGCGCAGCGATCCGCGTCTTCATGCATAAGGACTGAGCAATGAGCGAGCCACGCCTGGCGAATCTGAAACAGTATCTGCAACGGCTGGGGTTCGACACGCCCCCGGCACCGACCCTTGAAACCCTGCGGCTGTTGCAGTTGCGTCATACCGGCGCCTTTCCTTTCGAGAATCTGTCGACCCTCTCGGGCGAGCCCGTGCTGATCGATCTGGTGTCGATCCAGCGCAAGGTCTTGAACGATGCCCGTGGCGGTTACTGCTACGAACTCAACAATCTGTTTCTGGCCTTGTTGCTGGAACTGGGGTTCGAGGCGCGGGGCATCAGTGGCCGTGTGGTCATGAATCAGCCCGAAGGCAGCTGGACGGCACGGACTCACCGTTTGAGTCTGGTGACCCTCGACGGCGTGCGTTACATCACCGACGTGGGTTTTGGCGGCATGGTCCCGACCGCGCCGCTGATTCTGGATACCGAAGCCGAGCAGTCCACACCCCACGAGCCGTATCGCATCGAAGTGCAGGCCGATGGCTACATGTTGCGGGCCAGGGTCGCCGGCGAATGGCGGCCGATGTACCTGTTCGACCTGCAACGCCAGGAAGACATCGATTACACCCTCGGCAACTGGTACGTATCGACTCACCCGGACTCGCCATTTGCCCAGCGTCTGATGGTCGCGCGTACCGGCGACGGCTGGCGGCGCACGTTGAACAACGGCAGTTTTGCCATCCATCGCATCGGTATGGAGAGCGAGCGGCGTGAGGTGACGGATGTCGATGAGCTGATCGAATTGCTGGAACGGGAATTCGGCCTGCGCTTGCCGCACCAGCCTGGTGCGCGGGAGGCGCTGGCGCGCTTGATTCAGCCAACCTGAAACCTATGGTTTTGCTTCCGGCTCCAGTACCCGCCGGATTTCATTCACGGCCGCTGACAGTTTTTTCTCAAGGCTCTTGAGGTCGGTGGCGGTGATGCCTTTCTTGAATTGCCCGCCGGCATGCTCGACTTCATCGGCTGCACCCCGGCTGTCGAGCAGTGCATGGCGAAGGGTGTTGTTGATTACCGTCTGATAGCCATAGCCCTCGCTTTCAGCGACCTCGCGCGCGGCTTCGATGACCGCGTCATCGAGCATGATGGTGATGCGGGTCTTGCCCTTGTTGGGCGCCAATGCGCCGCGTTTGCCCTGAGAGAAGTCGTACTCGTCTTTCATAGGTCAGCCTCCAGAAAATATTCGCGACGTTCACTCGGTGTAGCGACACGTGCGGAAATGATTCGAACGAAATTCGGTTCGCGGTAACTGTACGCAACCACCAACAAACGTCCTTTGCCGTCGTTGCCGAGTGTGATCCAGCGTTGCTCGTCATGGTCGTTGTCTTCAATGGTCAGTGCTCGGTCGTCGTAGAAGACCGGTTCGGCCTCGGCGAGGCTGATCCCTCTGTGCTTGAGTTTGTTGGCAGCATTCTTGCTTTTGTCGAACTGAATCTTGAATGACTTCATTATGCATACTTTATATGTATAAAAAAGGGTGCGACCGCGCCGTCGGTCGCCGTGAACACTTCAGCCTAGGCGGATAAAACGTGAACTCGATTGGGGATGTGTTGCCGGATTTGTGGGTGATGAAAGCAGCGGGATAGAAGGTTGAGTGGCTGGCTAACCATTATGTGACTGACAAGTTGTATACAAGTATATGGACATTTGTCCCGACTCTTGAATACAGTGTGTGCATAACAAAAACCAGGGAACTCCCCCCATCATGAAAACGCCCCATGTTTCACACCAACGGCCCGAGGACGAGAATCTCGGGGTCGGCGCGAATATGGCTTACGGCCTGCAACACGTTCTGACCATGTATGGCGGTATCGTCGCGGTGCCACTGATCATCGGTCAGGCTGCCGGGTTGTCGCCGGCGGACATTGGTCTGTTGATTGCTGCTTCATTGTTTGCGGGGGGGCTGGCCACGTTGCTGCAAACCCTGGGTCTACCGTTTTTCGGCTGTCAGTTGCCGCTGGTGCAGGGCGTGTCGTTCTCTGGCGTTGCCACCATGGTGGCGATTGTCAGCAGTGGCGGGGAGGGCGGCTTCCAGTCGGTGCTCGGCGCGGTGATTGCCGCGTCGTTGATCGGTTTGCTGATCACGCCGGTGTTCTCGCGAATCACCAAGTTCTTCCCGCCGCTGGTCACCGGCATCGTGATCACCACCATCGGCCTGACGCTGATGCCGGTGGCCGCACGCTGGGCCATGGGCGGCAATAGCCATGCCCCTGACTTCGGCAGCATGCAGAACATTGGTCTGGCGGCGGTCACGCTGGTGCTGGTGTTGCTGCTGAGCAAGGTCGGCAGCTCCACCATCTCGCGTCTGTCGATCCTGTTGGCCATGGTGATCGGCACGGTGCTGGCGGTGTTCCTCGGCATGGCGGACTTCTCCAGCGTCACTCAAGGGCCGATGTTCGGCTTCCCGACACCGTTCCATTTCGGCATGCCGACCTTCCACTTCGCTGCGATTCTGTCGATGTGCATCGTGGTCATGGTGACCCTGGTGGAAACCTCGGCGGACATCCTGGCGGTCGGTGAAATCATCGACACCAAGGTCGACTCCAAACGTCTGGGCAACGGCCTGCGGGCGGACATGCTGTCGAGCATGTTTGCACCGATCTTCGGCTCGTTCACCCAAAGCGCCTTTGCCCAGAACGTCGGTCTGGTGGCGGTGACCGGGATCAAGAGCCGCTATGTGGTGGCCACCGGCGGCATCTTCCTGGTGATCCTCGGCCTGCTGCCGTTCATGGGCCGGGTCATTGCGGCTGTGCCGACTTCGGTACTCGGCGGCGCTGGCATCGTGCTGTTCGGCACCGTGGCGGCGAGTGGTATCCGCACGCTGTCCAAGGTCGATTACCGCAACAATGTCAACCTGATCATCGTCGCCACCTCGATCGGTTTCGGCATGATCCCGATTGCCGCGCCGAACTTCTACGATCACTTCCCGAGCTGGTTCGCGACCATTTTCCATTCGGGCATCAGCTCTTCGGCGATCATGGCGATCCTGCTGAACCTGGCGTTCAACCACTTTACGGCGGGTAACTCGGATCAGCAGTCGGTGTTCGCGGCGGCAGAAGAGCGGACCCTGCGTTATCGCGATCTGGCAGCGCTGCGTGAAGGCGACTACTTCAGCGACGGCAAGCTGCATGACTGCGACGGCAATGAAGTGCCGGTGATCGATCCGGATGCGGATCACGGTCACGGCGCGCCGAAGGCACATGCCAAGAGCAGCGAGCACGTCTGACCGTTGTAGTTGAATGAAAAGGGCCGATCAGTTGCGAAACTGATCGGCCCTTTTTATGGCGCTGACTTTTTCAATGCCCACAAAAAAGCCCCTGAATCTTTCGATTCAGGGGCTCTGTATTTGGCTCCACAACCTGGACTCGAACCAGGGACCCAGTGATTAACAGTCACTTGCTCTACCAACTGAGCTATTGCGGAATTGGTGCGTATGTTACTGATTTAAAAAGACTAGTCAAGCGCGAGATGTAAATTTGTTGGAAAGGTCAGGACGGGCGGCGGTTTATCGGCGATTGGCGGTTACCAGAACCGTAGCAGAGGTCTACCATGGCCGCCCGGAAGTGGTCACATGCGCTGCCGGCCATTCGCCGAAAAGGTATGCGCCATGAATAGTCCCATCCTCACCCATTGTCCTGTCGAGGTGTTCGCATGAGCACCGCACAAATCAGCCTGCCCAAAGGCGTTGGCCTTCACGCGGAAAAGCTTTTCGACGCGATCGTTCAGGCCGCTACGGCTGAAGAGCTGAATCGCGCAGGCGGCAAGGCCGAAGGTTTTGTTCTCGGCCTGGAAAGCACCAAGGCTATCAAGAGCCAGGTCGCCGAATCGCTTTACGTCGTTTATGACGATGCGGCGACTCAGCGTGCAACGGAACTGGCTTAACCGCCGAACGTGAAGGTGCCGAGCATCAGTTTGGCGTACAGCATCGTTGCGCCCAGTTGTACCAGCCACAGCGCCAGCCCACCGAGAAACACCCCGGCCGCGACTTGCAGCACCAGGTTGTTGCCGCGCTTGGCCGGGACGCGGGGGATGAAGTCATCCAGATCATCACGGTCGGCGCGCAGGTCATCGTTTTTCATGTTGGTTCTCTGAAATATCGTCTGTGTGCAGTCTAGAGGGTGTTGCGGCTTTTCTTCAGACAAATAAAAACGGGAAGCCCGAAAGCTTCCCGTTTTCAGTGCCGCGTCAGATCAGATGACCTGAACGATAGCGTCCGTCACGACTTCGATGTTGCTCTGGTTCAGCGCGGCCACGCAGATGCGGCCGGTGTCCAGGGCGTAGATGCCGAACTCGTTGCGCAGGCGGTGAACCTGCTCGGTGGTCAGGCCGGAGTAGGAGAACATGCCACGCTGACGACCGACGAAGCTGAAGTCGCGCTGCGGGGCTTTTTTCCCCAGCAGAGCAACCATCTGCTCGCGCATGCCGCGAATGCGCAGGCGCATTTCGGCCAGTTCGGCTTCCCACTGGGCACGCAGTTCCGGGCTGTTCAATACAGCGGCCACAACGCTTGCACCGTGAGTCGGCGGGTTGGAGTAGTTGGTGCGGATCACGCGTTTGACCTGCGACAGTACGCGGGCGCTTTCTTCTTTCGATTCGCTGACGATCGACAGTGCACCGACGCGCTCGCCATACAGCGAGAACGACTTGGAGAACGAGCTCGACACGAAGAAGGTCAGGCCCGACTCGGCGAACAGACGCACGGCAGCGGCGTCTTCGGCGATACCGTCACCGAAACCCTGATAGGCCATGTCGAGGAACGGTACGTGACCTTTGGCCTTGATCGCTTCCAGGACGTTGTTCCAGTCCGCCGGGCTCAGGTCGACGCCGGTCGGGTTGTGGCAGCAGGCGTGCAGCACGACGATCGAGCCGTTCGGCAGGGCGTTGAGGTCCTCCAGCAGGCCGGCACGGTTCACGTCGTGGGTGGCGGCGTCGTAGTAGCGGTAGTTCTGCACCGGGAAACCGGCGGTTTCGAACAGGGCGCGGTGGTTTTCCCAGCTTGGGTCGCTGATCGCCACAACGGCATTGGGCAGCAGTTGCTTGAGGAAGTCGGCACCGATTTTCAGTGCGCCGGTCCCGCCGACGGCCTGAGTGGTGACAACGCGGCCAGCAGCCAGCAACGGCGAATCATTGCCGAACAGCAGCTTTTGCACGGCCTGGTCGTAGGCCGCAATGCCGTCGATCGGCAGGTAGCCGCGCGAGGCGTGCTGAGCGGCGCGAATGGTTTCGGCTTCAATGACGGCGCGCAGGAGTGGAATTCGCCCCTCTTCGTTGCAGTACACACCCACCCCGAGGTTGACCTTGTTGGTCCGGGTATCGGCGTTGAATGCTTCGTTGAGGCCCAGGATTGGATCGCGGGGTGCCATTTCGACAGCGGAGAACAGGCTCATTTTTACGGCAGCTCTATTGGAGAGTGGAGGGACGTGTGGCGCTCCAGCCGAATGCACTAGAGCGGTGCACAAACGGGGAGCTAGTATAGAGGCCATCATCGATCAATGGCGACAGGCGATTCGGCTTTTAAGGTAAGTTTTTCCGATTATTTCTCGACCGTTAGTCGAATGGGCTTGTCGGAGACTTTACCGGGTGTAGGACGTTTGCCTTGAAAGGTGAGGCAATCGGCTCCACATTCAGCACAATCTTCGTTTTTCCTTGCGCGACATCGGTCGTTAGCGGTCTTTCTCGTGGTGCGGCGATTGGTCGCCAGCGTCGCGATTCCAGAGGTGTTTATGTCTGAATTCCAGCTCGTCACCCGATTCGACCCAGCCGGCGATCAGCCTGAAGCCATTCGCCAGATGGTCGAGGGCATCGAAGCCGGACTGGCGCACCAGACCCTGCTCGGTGTGACCGGGTCGGGCAAGACCTTCAGCATCGCCAACGTGATCGCCCAGGTGCAGCGCCCGACCCTGGTGCTGGCACCGAACAAGACCCTGGCCGCGCAGTTGTATGGCGAGTTCAAGTCGTTCTTTCCGAATAACGCCGTCGAATACTTCGTTTCCTACTACGACTACTACCAGCCCGAAGCCTATGTGCCGTCATCCGACACCTTCATCGAGAAGGATGCGTCGATCAACGACCACATCGAGCAGATGCGTCTGTCGGCGACCAAGGCATTGCTGGAGCGCAAGGACGCAATCATCGTCACCACGGTGTCGTGCATCTACGGTCTGGGCAGCCCGGAAACCTATCTGAAAATGGTGTTGCACGTCGATCGCGGCGACAAGCTCGATCAGCGCGCGCTGGTTCGGCGCCTGGCCGACCTGCAATACACCCGCAACGACATGGATTTCGCCCGTGCGACCTTCCGTGTGCGCGGTGATGTGATCGACATCTACCCGGCGGAATCCGACCTCGAAGCGATCCGCATCGAGCTGTTCGATGATGAGGTGGAGAGCATTTCCGCGTTCGACCCGCTGACCGGCGAGGTCATCCGCAAGCTGCCGCGCTTCACCTTCTACCCCAAAAGCCACTACGTGACGCCCCGGGAAACCCTGCTCGACGCCATCGAGGGGATCAAGGTCGAGCTGCAGGAACGTCTGGAATACCTGCGCAGCAACAACAAGCTGGTCGAGGCTCAGCGTCTGGAGCAGCGCACCCGGTTCGACCTGGAGATGATCCTCGAACTCGGCTACTGCAACGGCATCGAAAACTACTCGCGCTACCTGTCCGGACGTCCGGCCGGCGCGGCGCCGCCGACGCTCTACGATTACCTGCCGGCCGACGCCTTGCTGGTGATCGACGAATCCCACGTCAGCGTGCCGCAGGTCGGCGCGATGTATAAGGGCGACCGTTCGCGTAAAGAGACGCTGGTGGAATACGGTTTCCGTCTGCCATCGGCGCTGGACAACCGGCCGATGCGTTTCGACGAGTGGGAAGGGGTGAGCCCGCAGACGATTTTCGTCTCGGCCACGCCCGGCAACTACGAAGCCGAGCACGCCGGGCGGGTGATCGAACAGGTTGTGCGCCCGACGGGGCTGGTCGACCCGCAAGTCGAAGTGCGCCCGGCACTGACCCAGGTCGACGATTTGCTTTCGGAAATCACCAAGCGTGTGGCGGTGGAGGAGCGGGTGCTGGTCACCACGCTGACCAAGCGCATGGCCGAAGACCTGACCGATTACCTGGCCGATCACGGCGTGCGTGTGCGTTATCTGCACTCGGACATCGACACCGTCGAGCGGGTCGAAATCATCCGCGACCTGCGCCTCGGCACCTTTGACGTGCTGGTGGGGATCAACCTGCTGCGTGAAGGCCTGGACATGCCGGAAGTGTCGCTGGTGGCGATTCTCGATGCGGACAAGGAAGGCTTTCTGCGTTCCGAACGCTCATTGATCCAGACCATCGGCCGTGCGGCACGTAACCTCAATGGCCGGGCGATTCTCTACGCGGATCGCATTACCGGTTCGATGGAGCGCGCCATCGGCGAAACCGAACGCCGTCGTGACAAACAGATCGCCTTCAACCTGGCCAACGGCATCACACCGAAGGGCGTGTTCAAGGACGTCGCCGACATCATGGAAGGCGCCACCGTACCCGGTTCGCGCAGCAAGAAGCGCAAAGGCATGGCCAAGGCCGCCGAGGAGAACGCCAAGTACGAAGCCGAACTGCGTTCGCCGAGCGAGATCACCAAGCGCATCCGTCAACTGGAAGAGAAAATGTACCAGTTGGCCCGCGACCTGGAGTTCGAAGCGGCGGCGCAGATGCGCGACGAGATTGCCAAAATGCGCGAGCGGTTGTTGGCCGTCTGACTGATCGTTCCCACGCTCTGTGTGGGAATGCAGCCCTGGACGCTCTGCGTCCGCTCAAGGTTAATGTGCCTCGCCGGCCTTCAGGCCGGCGGGCAGTTTCTTGGTCAGCAAGATCGCCAGCATGCTGATCCCCAGCGCAATCCCGACAAAATGAAACGCATCGTTGTAGGCCATGATCAGCGCCTGCTGATGAACGATCTCGCTCAACTTGCCCAAAGCCGCCGTGTCACTGCCGAACCGATCGGTCATCGACGCCAGGCGTTCGGCCACCTGGGGATTGGTCGGCACCACGGCTTCGCGCAAGTAATCGAAGTAGGTTTTGGTGCGCGCATCCAGCAGGGTGGCGAGCAGGGCGATGCCGATGGCGCCACCGAGGTTGCGCAGGATGTTGAACAGGCTCGACGCCGAGCCCGCGTCCTGCGGCAGGATATAGGCCGTGGCGATCAATGAAATGGTGACCATGATCAGCGGCTGGCCGAGGGCGCGGATGATCTGGATCTGATTGAACTGCGGCCCGGCAAAGTCCGGGTTAAGTACGCCGGATGAGAAGCTCGCCAGACCAAACAGACCGAACCCCAAGGTGCACAGCCATTTCGGCGACACGAATTTCATCAGTTTCGGAACCAGCGGAATCAGAAACAGCTGCGGCACGCCCATCCACATGATCACTTCGCCGATCTGCAAGGCGTTGTAATTCTGGATCTGCGCCAGATACAGCGGCAGCAGATAGATCGAACCGTACAGCCCGACGCCCATGCCCAGGCTGGAAATACTCGACAGCCCGAAGTTGCGATTGCGCAGGATGCCGAGGTTGATCAGCGGGTTGGGCTTGGAAATCTGCACGATCACGAAGGTGATCAGACTCAGCAGGGCGATGCTGCCCAGCGTCACGATCAGGCTCGATTCCAGCCAGTCCTTGCGATGGCCTTCTTCAAGGAAGACCTGCAAACAACCGAGGCCGATGCCCAGCGTGAGAATGCCGGTGTAATCGGTGCTTTTGAGCAGTTCCCAGTGCGCTTCTTTCTTCTCCAGGCCGTACATCAGCCCGGCGATCATGATCAGCCCCGGCGGAATGTTGATGTAGAAGATGTATTCCCAGCCCCAGTTCTCCGTGAGCCAGCCGCCGAGGGTCGGGCCGATGGACGGGGCGAAGGTAGCGGTCATGGCGAACATCGCCATGCCTTTTGCGCGGTGGTGTTCGGGGAGTTTGATCAGGGTCAGGGTGAAGGCCAGCGGAATCAGCGCGCCACCGGTGAAGCCCTGCATGGCGCGGAACACGATCATGCTGTCGAGGCTCCAGGCCATCGAGCACAGCAACGACGAAATCAGAAACCCCAGCGATACCCACACCGCCAGCCGCCGCGCCGAAAGCAACTGCACCAGCCACGCGGTCAGCGGGATCATGATGATTTCCGCCACCAGATAGGAGGTGGAAATCCACGAGCCTTCTTCCAGCGTCGCCGACAGTGCGCCCTGAATGTCCTTGAGCGACGAGTTGGTGATCTGGATATCGAGCACCGCCATGAACGCGCCGAGCATGACGCTCATGACCGCGATCCAGTCCCGCCGGGTCGGTTCGCCGACCGGGCGGATCAGTTGATCACCGGCCATTATCCGGGGCGTCTTTGATATTCACGGTGGCGGTGACCGACATGCCCGGACGGATTTTGCCGTGCAGCGGGTTATCGGCCTTGAAGGTCAGCTTGACCGGAATCCGCTGCACGACCTTGGTGAAGTTGCCGGTGGCGTTGTCCGGCGGCAACAGGCTGAACTGCGCACCGGAAGCTGCGAACAGACTGTCGACCCGTGCTTCGATCGGCGTATCGCCGTAGGCATCGAAGATCAGCTCGGCCTTCTGCCCCGGTTGCATGTGGCCGATCTGGGTTTCCTTGAAGTTGGCCTGCACCCAGATGTCTTCGTCCGGAACGATCGACAGCAGATACGCGCCGGCCTGAACAATCTGCCCATTGCGTGCGGCGCGCTGGCCGACCAGGCCGCTGATCGGTGCGTGGATTTCGCTGCGGGTCAGGTTCAGCTCGGCCTGGGCGAGGTCGGCGCGGGCATTGGCGATCTGCGCATCGAGGCGTTTGATTTCGGCGCTCAGTGCGCTGACCTGCTGGCGCTGGCTCTGCGCATCGGCCTGGGCCTTGGCCACTTGCGAGCGGGCGATGTGGGCGTCGGCGGAGAGGGTGGTGACCCGTTCCTCGGAAACGAAACCGGGTTTGCGCAGTGCTTCTGCGCGGGACAGATCGATCTGCGAGCGGCCCAGTGTCGCTTGCGTGGTTGCCACTTGCGCTTCGCTGGCGGCGATCAGGCTGGCCTGTTGGGTCAGTTTGCTCTGGGCTTGCAGGCGCTCGGCTTCACGGGTGGCGAGGGCGGCGTTGGCGCGATCGACGGCGAGGCGGAAGTCGTCGCCTTCGAGACGCACCAGCAACTGGCCTTTTTCCACGTGCTGGTTGTCCTGCACCAGGACTTCGTCGATGCGTGCGCTCAACTGACTCGACACGCGGGTGATTTCACCCTGGACATAGGCGTTGTCGGTGCTTTCATAAAAGCGTCCCTTGAAAAACCAATGAGCGAAAAAGCCCCCGGCAATCAGCAGGACGAGCAGCAGGAAAATGAACAGGCGACGCTTGAGTTGGGCAGGCATGGGCAAACTGTAGTCGAGGAATTGTAAGAAAAGTTATCAGCGGGCGAATCTGGCATACAGCCGATGAGCGGTAAATGCCGTCTGTTGATATTTGGCCATTCATCACGGCCTACGGGCGTTGCAGACGCAAAATTGGCTTAAATGCCCTGCCCGCTGGAGCGGGGCGGGTGTCGCCTGTTACCATTCGCCGCTTGATTGTTCTTTGCTTTTCATTCTTTTCGAGACATGCCATGACCACCGTCCGCACTCGCATCGCGCCATCGCCTACCGGGGATCCTCACGTAGGTACCGCTTACATCGCACTGTTCAACTACTGCTTTGCCAAGCAGCACGGCGGTGAGTTCATCCTGCGGATCGAAGACACCGATCAGTTGCGTTCGACCCGCGAGTCCGAACAGCAGATCTTCGACGCCCTGCGCTGGCTGGGTATCGACTGGAGCGAAGGTCCGGACGTCGGCGGCCCGCACGGCCCGTACCGTCAGAGCGAGCGCGGTGACATCTACCAGAAGTACTGCCAGCAACTGGTCGACATGGGCCACGCCTTCCCGTGCTTCTGCACCGCCGAAGAGCTGGATCAGATGCGTGCCGAGCAAATGGCTCGCGGCGAAACCCCGCGTTACGACGGTCGGGCACTGTTGCTGTCCAAGGAAGAGGTCGCGCGTCGCCTGGCTGCCGGCGAACCCCATGTGATCCGCATGAAGGTGCCGACCGAAGGCGTCTGCGTGGTGCCGGACATGCTGCGCGGCGACGTCGAGATCCCGTGGGATCGCATGGACATGCAAGTACTGATGAAAACCGACGGCTTGCCGACGTACTTCCTGGCCAACGTGGTCGACGACCACCTGATGGGCATCACCCACGTCCTGCGTGGTGAAGAATGGCTGCCGTCGGCGCCGAAACTGATCCTGCTCTACGAATACTTCGGCTGGGAACAACCGGAGCTGTGCTACATGCCGCTGCTGCGTAACCCGGACAAGAGCAAGCTGTCCAAGCGCAAGAACCCGACCTCGGTGACGTTCTACGAGCGCATGGGCTTCATGCCTGAAGCGATGCTCAACTACTTGGGACGCATGGGCTGGTCGATGCCGGACGAGCGCGAGAAGTTCTCGCTGCAGGAAATGGTCGACAATTTCGACCTCAAGCGTGTGTCGCTGGGCGGGCCGATCTTCGATATCGAGAAACTGTCGTGGCTCAACGGCCAGTGGCTGCGTGATCTGCCGGTGGAAGAGTTTGCCGCTCGTGTGCAGAAGTGGGCGTTCAACTCCGAATACATGATGAAGATCGCGCCGCATGTTCAGGGCCGCGTCGAAACCTTCAGCCAGGTTGCACCGCTGGCCGGGTTCTTCTTTGCCGGTGGCGTGAATCCGGATGCCAAGCTGTTCGAGTCGAAAAAACTTTCGGGCGATCAGGTTCGTCAACTGATGCAACTGATCCTGTGGAAGCTGGAAAGCCTGCGTCAGTGGGAGAAGGACAGCATCACCGCAACGATTCAGGCGGTGGTCGAATCCCTTGAGCTCAAGCTGCGTGATGCGATGCCGCTGATGTTTGCCGCGATCACAGGGCAGGCGAGTTCGGTGTCGGTGCTCGATGCGATGGAAATCCTCGGGCCGGACCTGACCCGTTTCCGTCTGCGCCAGGCGATTGACCTGCTGGGCGGCGTGTCGAAGAAAGAAAACAAAGAGTGGGAAAAGCTGTTGGGCGCTATCGCCTGATTGCGTTTGACTCTGCAGGACGCGCCGAAGGCCAGGATCTTTTGATCCCGTCCTTCGGCGTTTTCCCCGAATTTACGGGGGGAGGGCGGTAAGTGATTGTAATGCCGACAAAAAATTTTGAAATTTTTCAAAAATAAGTTTGACAGCCTTTCGATACGCCCTTAAGATTCGCCCCGTCCTCAGCGATGACATCAACGATGAGGGGCTATAGCTCAGCTGGGAGAGCGCTTGCATGGCATGCAAGAGGTCGACGGTTCGATCCCGTCTAGCTCCACCAATTTACACTTCGAAGCCTGGCCACACCGGCTTCGAAGCGATCAACACTCAGCGTTGATCAGTTGTATAGAAGGGTTTGCGTCCCCTTCGTCTAGTGGCCTAGGACACCGCCCTTTCACGGCGGTAACAGGGGTTCGAGTCCCCTAGGGGACGCCAGTTTTACAGAAGCGATGTTGCAAAATGTCGCTCCGCCGCGAGGCGAAAAATCCGGGGCTATAGCTCAGCTGGGAGAGCGCCTGCATGGCATGCAGGAGGTCAGCGGTTCGATCCCGCTTAGCTCCACCAATTTACACTTCAAGGTCTGGCCACACCGGCCTTGAAGCGATCAGCACTCAGCACTGATCAGTTGTATAGAAGGTTTGTGTCCCCTTCGTCTAGTGGCCTAGGACACCGCCCTTTCACGGCGGTAACAGGGGTTCGAGTCCCCTAGGGGACGCCACGATTACCCGCTCTGCGGGATTTATAAGGGTCATTCAATTATTGAATGGCCCTTTTGTTTGTCTGGCGTTTGGCCAAATCTCCTTTTTCCTTAAACTGTGCTTCAGACCAGCGGTCATATTTTCGACTTGCAGAATATTATTATGAGAATAATATTCTAATCGTAATATTCGGAGGCAACGATGAACGACAAAAAAGCTCAAACCCGCGAACGCATTCTCAAGGCTGCCAGCGCCGCGCTGATCCAGCGTGGCCCGGCCGAGCCGAGCGTGGGTGAAGTGATGGGGGCGGCCGGTCTGACTGTCGGTGGCTTCTATGCGCACTTCGAAAGCAAGGACGCCATGATGCTTGAGGCGTTCAAGCAATTGCTTGGTCGTCGTCGCGACCTGATTGCCGACATGGACAGCGAGCTGACCGGTGAAGAACGCCGCGCTCTGGTGGCGGCGTTCTACCTGTCGCGCAAACATCGTGATTCCAGCGATTCGGCCTGCCCGATCCCGGCGTCTATCGGTGAGCTGGGGCGGCTACCGGAGGCATTTCGCATAGCACTGAACGAACACTTGGAACTGATGATCGCGCAGTTGGCTTCAAGCCCTGAAGACACCGACAAAGCATTGGCCGACGTGGCCCTGATGGTAGGTGGCCTGGCGCTCGCAAGGGCGTTGGGCCCTGGGGATTTATCCGATCGATTGCTGCGCGCTGCCAAGTCGGCGGTGCGTTGACCTGAAGGCTACAAGCCCGGGGAGAGAGCGATGAGCACGTTGAAGTGGGTTCGCGGCGTTAATGGCACCTTGGGCTGGTTCGCACCGAAACTGGTGGCGAGCAAAATGCGGTTGGCGTTCATGACGCCCCGCGCGAATAAACCGCGGGACTGGGAATTGCCGCTGCTGGCCAAATCCGAACGCATCACCTTGCGCTTCGGTCTTTCGGCCCTGCGTTGGGGGCAAGGCCCGACCGTCTTGCTGATGCACGGCTGGGAAGGGCGGCCTACCCAGTTTGCCGCGTTGATCACGGCGCTGGTCGAAGCGGGCTACACCGTGGTCGCGCTTGATGGCCCGGCCCACGGTCGCTCGCCGGGGCGTGAAGCCAACGTGGTGCTGTTCGCCCGGGCGATGCTCGAAGCCGCCGCCGAATTGCCTCCGTTGCAGGCTGTCATCGGTCACTCCATGGGCGGCGCCAGCGCCATGCTCGCGGTGCAACTGGGGCTGCGCACCGAAACCCTGGTCAGCATTGCCGCGCCGGCCCGAATTCTGGGCGTGTTGCGCGGATTTGCCCGCTACGTCGGCATGCCGCCCAGAGCGCGTTCTGCTTTCATCCGCCAGGTCGAACAGGACGTCGGCATGCGCGCCGCGACCCTCGACGTCGCCCACTATCAATTGGATATGCCGGGGCTGATCGTGCATGCCGAAGACGACACCTTCGTTTCGGTCAAGGAATCCCGATTGATCCACGAATCCTGGTTCGACAGCCGACTGCTGCGTCTGGAATCCGGCGGCCATCAGCGTGTACTGGCCGACCCTCGGGTGATTGATGGCGTGTTATCACTGCTCGCCGGGCGCAGCCTTCAGGCGCGGCAATCGGCGTAGTCATCCGTTACACTGCCTCGGTTGAATCATTTGACCGGGAGTAGGGCATGGGCTGGGATCGGGCAACGCCGTTTACCATTGATCTGCAAGTAGGCGCCGAGGACATCGACGGGCTGGGGCACGCGAACAACGCGGTGTACGTCTCCTGGCTTGAACGTTGCGCCTGGCGCCACTCGCAGCGGCTGGGCCTGGATCTGGTCGAGTACCGTCGCCTGGATCGGGCGATGGCGGTGGTACGGCACGAAATCGATTATCTGGCCGCCGCCTACGAAGGTGACGAACTGCAATTGGCGACCTGGATCGTCGATTGGGATCAGCGCCTGAAAATGACCCGTCACTTCCAGTTGATCCGCCCCAGCGACAACACCACGCTGCTGCGCGCCCAGACCACGTTTGTCTGCATCGAGCTGTCCACCGGCAAGCCCAAGCGCATGCCCGCCGAGTTCATTGAAGGTTACGGTCCGGCCATCCGGACAGCGGACATGGGTTTAACCCGCGAAACCCAGTAAACTGCCGCACGTTTTTCCTTGAGTGTGTGTTTCCATGCAAATTGCTCTGGCGCCGATGGAAGGGTTGGTCGACGACATCCTGCGCGATGTCCTGACCCGTGTCGGCGGTATTGACTGGTGCGTGACCGAGTTCATCCGCGTCAACGACCAGTTGCTGACCCCGGCCTATTTCCACAAGTTCGGCCCTGAACTGCTCAACGGTGCCCGTACCGCATCCGGCGTACCGCTGCGCGTGCAACTGCTGGGGTCGGATCCGGTGTGCTTGGCGGAAAACGCCGCGCTGGCCTGTGAACTCGGTTCTGAAGTGATCGACCTGAACTTCGGCTGCCCGGCCAAGACCGTCAACAAGTCCCGTGGCGGCGCGGTGCTGCTCAAGGAGCCGGAACTGCTCAACCAGATTGTCGAACACGTCCGTCGTGCCGTGCCCGCACACATTCCTGTCACCGCCAAGATGCGCCTGGGTTTCGACAGCCCTGACGGCTCGCTGGTGTGCGCCACGGCGCTGGCCGAGGGCGGCGCCGAACACATCGTGGTTCACGCCCGGACCAAGGTCGACGGTTACAAGCCGCCAGCGCATTGGGAGTGGATTCCGCGCGTGCAGGACGTGGTCAAGGTGCCGGTGTTCGCCAACGGTGACATCTGGAGCGTTGAAGACTGGCGTCGCTGCCGGGAAATCAGCGGTGTCGAAGACATCATGCTCGGTCGTGGTCTGGTATCGCGCCCGGATCTGGCCAAACAGATTGCTGCCGCCCGTGCCGGCGAGGACGTCGTCGAGATGACCTGGGACGAGTTGCTGCCGCTGATCCAGGACTTCTGGCTGCAAGCCAAAGCGCAAATGACCGCTCGTCAATCACCGGGCCGTTTGAAGCAGTGGCTGGCCATGCTGACCCGTAATTACCCCGAGGCCACCGAGCTGTTTACCGTGCTGCGCCGGGAGACCGAGCCGGATCAAGTCTCGCGTTTACTGGGTTTGCCGGTCGTCGAAGCGGCCTGAAAAAATCTTCAAATACGCTCTTGAAAACAAAACGCAGGTCCCTATTTAAGGGTTACGCGATGCCGAATTCGGGTCGCGGAGACAAAAAAACTTGCTGATTGTTTTCAGGAGATTTGAACCATGAGTACTGCATTTTCCCTCGCTCCACTGTTCCGTTCCTCGGTTGGTTTCGACCGTTTCAACGACCTGTTTGAAACCGCCCTGCGCAACGAGCCAGGCAGCACCTATCCGCCTTACAACGTGGAAAAACACGGTGACGACCAATACCGCATCGTCGTGGCGGCGGCCGGTTTCCAGGAAGAAGACCTGGAGCTGCAAGTCGAGAAAGGCGTGCTGACCATCAGTGGCGGCAAGCGTGATGCCAACGAAGGCGTCACGTTCCTGCACCAGGGCATCGCCCAGCGTGCATTCAAGCTGTCCTTCCGCCTGGCCGATCACATCGAGATCAAGGCCGCCGGCCTGAGCAACGGCCTGCTGAGCATCGATCTGCTGCGTGTGATCCCGGAAGAAGCGAAAGCCAAGCGCATCCCGATCAACGGGACGGAGAAGCCGGCGCTGCAACACTGATTCACTTGCAGAAACAAATCGTCTGAACAGGCGATAAGCCGCTGAATGAAGGCCCCGATACGTCGGGGCCTTTTTTGTGGGCGCAAGAAAACGATCTCAGGGTTTGCCGCTGCTTTGCCGGCTCTTTACAATCCGCGCCAACAAGGCCGGCACTCCCTATTTTCCGCCGGTCCCGGAGCCTTTCTCATGGACGAAATGGAACAGCGCTGGCTGTATGCGCTTTCTGCGCCTTTGGTCGCCCTGAATCCCGATGCCGATTACACCGCACCCACCTATTGTTTCGACCTCAAGCATGTCGATGTCGAAGGTGGGTGGGGCATTACCACTCGCCCGCAGCTGCTGGACATGTTGCGCACGGCTGACAACGGCCACGCCACGCGATTGAACGAAGCCTACCGTCAATGGGAGCGCTGCCTGCCTTCCGAGTGGCAAGCGCTGATCGAAACGCTGGACAGTCGGCAACGGGCGTTTTACGAATTGGCCAGCCGTACGTTCGGAGAGTGTGGCGTCGGTGGCATCCGCGCCTGGGATATCGGGCGCATGGGATTTCTGCTGCGCTCCGCAGTGCTGCACGGCTGGATCGACCTTACCGAAAGCCTCTGGTTACACGGTCGCATGGCGGCGCGTGCGCGGTATTACTACGACAGTTGGGCCAGTTATCTGAACGCTTTTGTCATTGGCAAGGCCTTCTGGCATTGCCTCGGCAACAAGGATGAGGAACTGGCCCACGAGTATGACCGGCAGGGCGACTACATCGGCACGACAGTGGTCATCACGAAGCTGGATCGCGACGCTCGCGACCTATTTGCACAATTGCCTTGGGACATGCCCCTGCATCTGCCGGAACGCCCTGAGTCTCTGGGGGAGTTCGACTGGTCATGAGCTGCTGGATTCGCTTGGGTATCGAGCCCACCAAAGACAATGAAGCCATTCGTGGCGCCTATCGCGCGCGTTTGCCTCAGCACCATCCTGAAACCGATCCGGAAGGTTTCCAGGCCTTGCGCGAAGCTTATGAAATCGCCTTGCGCTTTGCCCGTGAAGACGAGGCCGATGCCGATGCGCCAGCCGACAACGAGTTGAGTGCCAGCGATCAGTTGTTGAGTGACTTCGATGCGTTGCTCAATGATCCTGCGCGTCGATTCACTCCGGCGGCGTGGCAGGCCTTCAATCTTGAGCTTGATCAAGTGCCGCTGGAAGTATTGGATGAGGTCTGCTGGCCTTTGCTGCGCGAGTTGCTCGACGCAGGTCCCATTTCCCACGTCTGCGCACGCTTGCTCGCCCAGCGCATGGGATGGGCAAGCCGGGTACTCGATCTTGATTTCGAAAATGCCCGGCATGTCGATGAGTTCTTGCAGCGTATTGAGGCGTCGGACCCGTTCGATACGTCGCGGATGAGCGAATGGCCGGCCGTCGCGCAACTGGAAACGCTCTGGTATTTGCGCACGCTGAATCATCTCTACCGTAATGCGTCACTGGATGATTACCGCTTTTTCGCCAACCTTCACACCTGTGTGCCGCTACCGGCGGACGACGACCTGTTGCAGCGTCTGGCCATTGAGTTCAGTCAGGCCGGCATCGCCAGCAAAAGTCTTCTCGACGTTATCAACGAACGGCATCGGCTTGCGCCGCAGGATGTCGACTGGCTCTATCTGCTGGCGTGCCAGCGCAGCGCCTTGGGAATGGAAGAGTTGGCGCTTCAGGCCTGGGTACAGCTCTGGAGAGAACATCAGCACCCAAAGGCCGCCGACTGGCTGTTGGCACTGTGTGCCCGTCATCAACCCCAGCGTTTGCCGCTGTTGATTCAGGCGTTTGATCGTCTCGAGAATTTCCGTGACTGGTCCGATGACCTGAGTGATGTCACCCAGGAATATGGCAGCCCATCGCAACGCCCGGAAACACTGGGTCGCTGGTTTCGCGCCCGACAGCTTGAGTTGGATGACATTGCCGGTGCCTTCGTCGAATGGCGTATCAGTGGTGATGAATTGCCGTTGCTGGCATCGCTCATCGTCGCCAGCGATGATCCGCCATTACAGACGCTGTACCAGCACGCCTGGGCGCTGCACCGGGGTGATGTGCCCTTGCTGCAACGAATCATGAAGGCGCCGCAGGCTTCGGACATCCTTGATCAACTGGTGCTGGAGGGTTTCAAGTATCAGGCCGATCAGCAAATCTGTTGGTTGACTCAGGCGCCGATTCCGCTGGCACTGAAAGCATTTCTGGCCAGCAACTCGGCGCAACCTGAACTTGAGTCGGTGTTGAAAACGGGCGAACCGCTGGCGCTTTGTCTGCTGTGGATGCGTCGCTTGCGAGCCTACGACGCCCGTTCGTTGGCCCGACTGGATGAGGCATTCGGCCTCGGCAAGCAAGACACGCTGCTCGACGGACTGAAGTTGCAGGCACAACTCGCCGGACAAGGCATGTTGCTTCCCGCCCTCGATGGTTGTTGCGATGTGTGGGAATGGCATCGTCAGGCCCTGTATCTGCTGGCGACGCTCGACCAGCCGGTGCGCTGGCTGGGCGCGCAGTCGGCGCATTGCGTCGACTCGATGAATGTAGTGCGGGAGCATCCTCTGGCGCGTTTACAACCGTTGCTCTGTCGGTTGAATCGCGAACAGGGCAGTGCCAGCGGTCTGCTCGGGTGGCTGCAAGCGGCAGATCCTGTGCATGCCATGCTTGCCCGTCAGCTGTTGAGCGCTCAGGAGGCGCTCGACAGTGCACGGTTGCTGGGCAACGACCGCTTGTTCGAGTGCATGCGCAGCGATATCAGGGCGTTCGATGACGATTTGCTCGGGCGCATGTTGCTGGGGGGCGTGCTGTATCACGATCCTCTGCTGGATGCCCAGCAGCGAAAATACCTGCTCGACAGGATTACCGAGGTCGTCAATCCACAGGACTGGTTCGATGGCTTCCGCCATGGTTTGATCAAGGGTGAGCCGCCGCATCCACCTTCAGCGCCTCTGGAAGAAGAAGGGATCAGCAGTGATGCTTTTGGGCTGGCTGTGGATGCGCTCAAGGGATTGGTGCGTTACGGCAGTGCCGGTGTGCCACGGCAGAAAATGCTGCTGCGCATGCAGCGAGCCAAGGACAATCCCGAGAATGGCCTCGGTCTGCGTTTTGCCTTCAGCGCGCTGTTGTCGTGGAGTGAACGTTTGTTGCAGGCCAAGAGCGACACCCGACCGACGCCGGCTTCAGCGTTCTGGCGTTTGGGCTCGCGGTTGGGTCGAGGCGCATTCATCTGGCAGGTGATTGGCGCTGTGCTGATCACACCTTTGGCGGCGTTGCTCAGTGGTACGCCCGTGGCCGGTATCGTCGTGATGTTGTTGGGCGCAGCGTTTCTGCTCGGCGCGATTTTGCGTCGCTTGCATGACATGGGGCGAGGGATTCCCACCTTGCTGATCATCGCGGTGTTGTCGCCGGTACTGCCTTTCTTGCCGCTGATATTGTTCGGATTTCCCGGTGACACGTTACCCAATCGGTATGGCATGCCACCGGACAGTGTGGGGGACGACACACTGCCCGGCGGTTTGCAGGCCACGCTGCGACGGCTGATTGGTTAGAGGCGAAGTTGATCCAGTGCTTTGTTGAGTTGTGACCGGTGACTGGCAATTTCCTCCGATTGCTGGCTGCCGAGCACGGTGGTGAACGTGTCCAGCCAGTCGGCAATGCGTTCGCGATCGTCTCCCAGGCTTTGCGTCCACGCGCGCTCCAGCCTTGCCAGCAGCGTCCGGTTGGGCAGGGCGTCGCGGGGGTGGATTTTCAGGGCGGCGAGCCGGTCGTGACTGTTTTGTCGCGATTGTTCGTCGAGCCCGGTCGGGCTTCGGTCGATGCTGTGGCTGTGACGTTCGCCGCTGTCCAGCAGGTTGACGTCGACCTCGAGCAAGCCGTTGATGTCGTAGCTGAAACGCACGTCCAGAGCCTGGATCTGCTCGCTTGCAGTCACCGGTACATCAAAGGCATCAATGAAAATGTTATCGCGCACCCAAGGACGTTCGCCTTGGTAGACCGCGATGCGAATGCTCTCCTGTTTCGGATGCGTGGTGTAAAAGCGCTGCACCCTGGATGTCGGAATAACGGTATTGCGCTCGATGATCGGTGAAAAAGCACCGCTGATGCCTTCTCCGCGGCTGGTCGAAATTCCCAGGGTGTAGGGGCAGACGTCGGTCAGGATCAGTTCCTCAACCGCACCATCGCGCGCCTTGCACGCCGCTTGCGTCGCCGCACCCAGTGCGACGATCGTGTCCGGGTCGAGGTGTCGGTAAGGCAGGCGTCCGAACAGTGTGGCCACCATCTGCTGCACCGCCGGCATCCGTGTGGCACCGCCCACCAGCACCAGGCTGTCGAGGTCTCGGGGCTTGAGCCGGGCGTCGCGCAAGGCCTGTTCGATGGGGGCGCGCAATCGGGTCAGAAACGGTTCCCAGGCCTTTAGCGCTGTCGCTTCGTCCAGCGTCCATTCATACGAGCTGTCGCCATTGCGCCAGTTCAGGGTTTGAGTGCCCTCGGCGAGCTTGCACTTGAGTTGTTCAAGGGCGTCGCAAAGGCTGGCCAGATTCTGGGCTTCAATGTGCGCGGGGTTGAGCTGCCACGTCTTGAGGCAGTCCTGCAGTAAGGCCGCAGTAAAGTCTTCACCACCCAAAAAGTTGTCACCGGTGGACGCATGCACTTCAATCAGTGGCAACGCATATTCCAGCACCGTGACATCGAAAGTCCCGCCGCCCAGATCGAAGATCAGCGTGCGTTCGAATTTCTGTTCGTGCAGACCGTACGCCATCGCGGCGGCGGTCGGTTCGTTGATCAGCCGAGAAACTTTCAGGCCCGCCAGTTCGGCAGCGAACAGCGTGCGTTTGCGTTGCTCGTCACTGAAATACGCCGGCACGGAAATCACCGCTTCAGAAACCGGGTGGCCGAGAAAAGCCTCGGCATCCTGTTTGAGTGAGCCGATCACCAGCGCCGAGAGTTCTTCCGGGCTGAATGAGCGTCCTCCCAGTTCCAGACGCTTTTCACTGCCCATGAAGCGCTTGAACGCGGCGGCAGTGCGTTCCGGATGTGTGGTCAGTCGGGCGCGGGCGGCTTTGCCGACGAGAATGGTGTCA
This sequence comes from Pseudomonas fluorescens, assembly GCF_012974785.1. GTDB lineage: Bacteria > Pseudomonadota > Gammaproteobacteria > Pseudomonadales > Pseudomonadaceae > Aquipseudomonas > Aquipseudomonas fluorescens_BT. Next base: position 2,156,406 of record NZ_CP027561.1, read on the forward strand.
TCCTCATCGAGGCTGACGACCGAAGGTGTGAGCACGTCGCCGAGTGCGTTGGGGATCAACCGGGCCTGACCGTTCTGCCAGACGGCGATCAAACTGTTGGTGGTGCCAAGGTCAATGCCCAGCAGGGCCGGGCGGGAGAGGGTTGCATCCTGCATGATCGATCTCGAAACAGCGCGAAAAAACGCGACCCTACAGGTTGTCGCCAACCCTGGCAATTACCGGTCTGGCATCAACACCGGCGCAATGCAACTGCAGGTGTCTGCTCACTCCAGCAAGGTTTTCAACACTTCCAGCGCCACCGGCCGACTGTGCAGATAGCCCTGATACAAATGGCAGCCCAGCCCTTGAAGGAACTCCAACTGCTCGGGTGTTTCCACGCCTTCGGCGATCACTTCCAGTTCCAGGCTGCGGGCCATGGCGACGATGGCGCGGATGATTTCGGCGTCGTTGGGATCGCTGGTGGCGTCGCGGATAAACGACTGATCGATCTTCAGCGTGTCCACCGGCAATCGCTTCAGATAGGTCAACGATGAATAGCCGGTGCCGAAATCGTCCATGGCAAAGCTCACACCGAGTTTTTTCAGGCGACGCATTTTGCTGATGGTGTCTTCCAGGTTCTGGATGACGATGCCTTCGGTGATCTCCAGTTTCAGCAGCGAGCAGGGCAGCCCATGGCTGCTCATGCTGCGCTCGATGCGCTCGACGAAGTCGTTCTGGCGGAACTGCCGGGGGCTGATGTTCACGCACAGGCTGAAGGCCAGAGGATCGATCAGCTTTTCGGCGATCAATTGCTTGAAGGCTTCGCAGGCCTCATCGAGGATCCAGGTGCCAACCTCCAGAATCAGCCCGCTGTCCTCCAGCACCTTGATGAATTCGGTGGGCGATTGCGCGCCAAGCTCCGGGTGATTCCAGCGCACCAATGCTTCGGCGCCGATGATGCGGTTGTCCCGGGCGTCCACTTGTGGCTGGAAATGCATGCTGAATTCGCCCCGGGACAGCGCCAGACGCAGGTCGGTCTCCATGCGCAGCCGTTCGCTGGCCGCTTTCTGCATGGTGTTGTGATACATCTGCGTGGTGTTGCGCCCCGAATCCTTGGCCCGGTACAGCGCAATGTCGGCGCGTTTGAGCAGATCGGTCGGGGTCGAGCCGTGATCGGGAATCAGCGCCACGCCGATGCTCGGCGTCACTTGCAGGCGCTGGCCGTCGAGGAACATCGGCTCCGACAGCAACTCGCGAATGGTGTCGGCCAGCTCGCGTACCTGAGCGCTGACTTCGTTGCGCGTGCCTTCCAGACCGCTGAGCAACACTACGAATTCATCGCCACCGAGCCGCGCCACGGTGTCTTCCATGCGCACGCTGGCCTCAAGCCGCGCGGTGATGATTTTCAGCACCGTGTCGCCGACCGGATGGCCGAGCGAGTCGTTGATGTGCTTGAAGTGATCCAGATCGAGAAACAGCAAAGCGCCGCGCAGGTTGTGGCGCTTGAGCAGGGCGATCTGCTGGCTCAGGCGATCCATCAGTAGGGCGCGGTTGGGCAGGTTGGTCAGCGGATCGTGATAGGCCAGATGGCGGATCTGTGCTTCGGCGTTCTTCAGCAGGCTGACGTCCCGGGCGGTGAGCAGCAGGCACGCGGTTTCGTTGAGGGTGATCGGCTCTACCGAGACTTCCACCGTCAGGATCTCGCCGCGCTTGTTGCGCCCGAGCATTTCCTGATGGTGCACGCGGCCCTTGATCTGTAGCTCGGCGAGCAGTGCCGAACGCTGCTTTTCCTCGGCCCAGATACCCACCTGATACACGGTTTTGCCCACCACTTCGTCAGCGCGATAGCCGGTGAGGCGGCAGAAACCGTCATTGACCTCCAGATAGCGTCCGGTGTCGCGTTCAGTGATGGTGATGGCGTCGGGGCTGGAGTGAAACGCCTTTGCGAACTTCTCTTCACTGGCCTTCAGCGCCGCTTCCGAGCGCTGTTGCTGGGTGATGTCGCGCAGCGTGGTGACAATGCACGGCTGGTTGCCGACGCTGATCTGGCGGCTGGAAATCACGCAGGTCAACGATTGGCCGTCCTTGTGCTGCACGATGATCGCGACATTGCTCAGGCCCTGTTCGCGGATCACCCGTTCGATGCGTTGCAGGCTTTTCGCCGAGGCGTCCCATAGACCGATTTCTTCGGCGGTGTGGCCGATCACGTCAGTGGCGCTCCAGCCGAAGGTCTGGGTGAAACTGGAGTTGATTTCGATGAATTCCCCGGTTTCCTGGCGCGTGACGCAGATCGGGTCGGGGCTGACCTGAAACAGGGTGGCGAATTTCTCTTCGGAAGCCACCAGGCGTTGTTCGCGTTCGACCTGATCGGTGATGTCGAGCAAGGTGCCCGCCATGCGCAGCGGCGCGCCGTTTTCGTCGCGATAGAGGCGGGCGCGGCTTTCCAGGTAGCGCGAGCTGCCGTCCGGCAACTGCACGCGATACGTCAGCTGATAGTTGCCCGCCGGGCCCTCGCGCAGGCTGCGGTAGGCGTCGCGCATGCTGTCGCGCTCTTCGCCGGGCACGCCTTCAAAGAATTCATCGAACGATTCGTGAAACGGAATCGGTTCCAGTCCGTGCAATTGCGCGGCCCGCGCCGAGCCGTAAAGCATACCGCTGGGGATGTGCCAGTCCCAGGTGCCGAGTTGCGCCGAGTCCAGCGCCAGATCGAGGCGTTCCTGGCTGTCCTTGAGCGCATGTTCGGCGGCTTTGCGTTCGGTGGTGTCGAGAAACGTGCTCAAAAGGTAAGGCTGGCCCTCAAGCTCGACTTTCTGTGCGCTGAGAATACCGTCGTGGACCTGGCCGTTGCTGGCACGAAACTGCACCTCCATGCTGATCAGTTCACCCTTGGCCTTGGTCTTCTTGACCAGCTCCGCCCGCTGCTCGGGGTGCACCCACAGGCCCAGTTCAAGGGTGGTGCGACCGATGGCGCTCTGCACCGGCCAGCCGAAGAGGCTTTCGAAATACTGATTGGCCTCGCTGATCAGGCCGTCTTCCTGGCGGGTCAGCAGCACCATGTTCGGGCACAGGTGAAACAGTGTCGCAAAACGTTTCTCCGAGCTGCTGAGGGCCTGTTCCCGTTGCCGCTGATGGGTGATTTCACGGATCACCCCGATCATTCGGGGGCGGCCATGCTTGTCCGGCAGCAGGCTGCCATTGATCTCCAGCCAGTGCAGGCTGCCATCGGGCCAGCGGATGCGATGGTGCATCGCCTGTTCCAGTGGCGCGCCGGCAATCACCGCGTGGAAGGCGCGAATGGTTTTTGCCCGGTCCTCTGGCGGCAGCAGGTCGAGGTATTCAAGATCTTCGGGCAGTGGTTGCCGTGGATCGAAGCCGAACAAGGCCTGAGTGCCCCGCGACCAACTGATCTGCCCGCGCTCGATGTCCCAATACCAGGCGCCGAGGCGGGCGCCGTTGAGCGCCGCGAGCAATTGCGGCGCGCTCTCCCAGCTCTGTTCGGAACGCCGTGGGTCAATGGCCTGAATACGCGGCATCGGCGGAATACGGTCAACAGATTTCGGCATTGTTAAGGGGCCTTGAGCTGATTTGGGCATTAGGCACAGGGAACGGCAGCTCTATAGGAGTAGCACAAGTCAGCCGAGAGTCCCTGGCAGATCGATTTGCGCGTCCAGCAGGGCCATAAACGCCCGAGCAGCATTCGACAGCGTCCGTTCGGTGTGCAGGATATAGCCTAGCTGGCGACTGAGTTGTATGCCCGGTAAAGGTATGCGCGCCACCTGATCGTCGAGCATGGTGCGTGGCAAAACGCTCCAGGCCAGGCCGATCGACACCATCATCTTGATGGTTTCCAGATAGTTGGTGCTCATGGCGATGTTCGGCGTCAGGCCCTGAGCCTCGAACAGCTTTTGAACGATGTGGTGGGTAAAGGTGTTGCCGCCGGGAAAAACTGCCGGATGGCCGGCAATGTCGGCCAATGTGACAGCGCCGTTGCTGATCAATGTGTGTTCCGGGGCGACCACAAAATCCAGCGGGTCATCCCAGACCGGTGTGGCCTTGACCAGCGTGTGCGGCTCCGGCGCCAGGGTGATGACCGCCAGTTCTGCGCGGCCATGGAGAATCTCCTCGTAGGCCACTTCCGAATCGAGGAACTGAATATCCAGCGCAACCTGTGGGTAGCGGCGGGTGTACTCCCTTAATAAGGGGGGCAAACGGTGCAGGCCGATGTGGTGACTGGTGGCCAGGGTCAGGCGCCCTGTGACTTCACCGGTCAGGTTGGTCAGGGCGCGGCGCGTGTCGTCCAGCACGTTGAGAATCTGATAGGCCCGTGGCAGCAACGCCCGGCCGGCTTCGGTCAGGCCCACTTCACGGCCCAGTCGGTCGAACAGCCGCACATTCAATTGCTGCTCCAGTCCGGCGATGCGTTTGCTGATCGCCGGTTGCGTCAGGTGCAGGCGTTCACCGGCACCGGAGAAGCTCCCGGACTCGGCAATCGCGATAAAAGCATTGAGGTTGGCCAGATCCATGGTTGTATTCCGGTTGGTTATCCAAAGCATAAAAAATATGAATTTGAGTTATTCAATTTAACCCCATAGGATCGGCCTCACAAGCCAAAGGGTTATTGATAAGCCCAGGGCATAGAAACAAGCTGATGAGGAAACGTCTGATGGCCGGCAAAACGCTCTACGACAAGCTCTGGGATTCGCATTTGGTCAAGCAGCGCGACGATGGTTCGGCGCTGATCTATATCGATCGTCACATCATCCACGAAGTGACCTCGCCGCAAGCCTTCGAAGGCCTGCGTCTGGCCGGGCGCAAGCCTTGGCGCATCGATGCCAACATCGCGACCCCGGACCACAACGTACCGACCACCCCGGAGCGCAAGGGCGGCATCAGCGCCATTGCCGACCAGGTTTCGCGTTTGCAGGTCCAGACCCTCGACGACAACTGCGATGAATACGGCATCGTCGAATTCAAGATGAACGACGTGCGCCAGGGCATCGTCCACGTCATCAGTCCGGAGCAGGGCGCGACCTTGCCGGGCATGACCGTGGTCTGCGGTGACTCGCACACCTCGACCCATGGCGCCTTCGGCGCATTGGCCCACGGTATCGGCACTTCCGAGGTCGAGCACGTGCTCGCCACCCAGTGCCTGGTCGCCAAGAAAATGAAGAACATGCTGGTGCGCGTCGAAGGCCGGTTGCCGTTCGGCGTAACCGCCAAGGACATCGTTCTGGCCGTGATCGGCAAGATCGGCACCGCCGGCGGTAACGGCCACGCCATCGAATTTGCCGGCAGCGCGATTCGCGACCTGTCCATCGAAGGCCGCATGACCATTTGCAACATGTCCATCGAAGCCGGCGCCCGTGTGGGCCTGGTGGCGGCGGACCAGAAGACTGTGGATTACGTCAAGGGTCGTCCGTTCGCACCGAAAGGCGCCGAGTGGGATCTGGCGGTCGAATCCTGGAAAGACCTGGTATCCGACGCCGACGCGCATTTCGACACCGTGGTCGAACTCGACGCCGCGCAGATCAAGCCGCAAGTCAGCTGGGGCACTTCGCCGGAAATGGTCCTGGCCGTTGATCAGAACGTGCCGGACCCGGCCAAGGAAATGGATCTGGTCAAACGCGACTCGATCGTCCGCGCCTTGAAATACATGGGGCTGACCGCCAATCAGGCGATCACCGACATCCAGCTCGACCGCGTATTCATCGGTTCCTGCACCAACTCGCGGATCGAAGACTTGCGCGCTGCCGCTGTGATCGCCAAGGGCCGCAAGGTTGCCTCGACCATCAAACAGGCCATCGTGGTGCCAGGCTCGGGTCTGGTGAAGGCTCAGGCCGAGGCGGAAGGTCTGGACAAGATCTTCCTTGAAGCCGGTTTCGAATGGCGTGAGCCGGGTTGCTCGATGTGTCTGGCGATGAACCCGGATCGTTTGGAGTCCGGTGAGCATTGCGCCTCGACCTCCAACCGTAACTTCGAAGGCCGTCAGGGCGCCGGTGGCCGTACGCACCTCGTCAGCCCGGCCATGGCCGCTGCGGCGGCGGTGAACGGTCGTTTCATCGACGTTCGTGAATTGATCTAAAGGAGCGCAGCATGAAAGCTTTTACCCAGCACACTGGTCTTGTCGCGCCTCTGGATCGTGCCAACGTCGATACCGATCAGATCATTCCGAAGCAATTCTTGAAGTCGATCAAGCGCACCGGTTTTGGTCCGAACCTGTTTGACGAGTGGCGTTACCTCGATGTGGGGCAGCCGTATCAGGACAACTCCAAGCGCCCGCTGAACAAGGAGTTCGTACTCAACGCCGAGCGTTATCAAGGCGCCAGCGTGTTGCTGGCCCGCGAAAACTTCGGTTGCGGTTCCAGCCGTGAGCACGCGCCATGGGCGCTGGAAGAATACGGTTTCCGCAGCATCATCGCGCCGAGCTATGCCGACATCTTCTTCAACAACAGCTTCAAGAACGGCTTGTTGCCGATCATCCTGAGCGACGCCGAAGTCGACGAGCTGTTCAAGCAGGTCGAGGCCGAGCCGGGCTATCAGTTGCAGATCGATCTGCGCGAACAGACCGTGACCAGCCCGAGCGGCAAGGTCTATCGCTTCGAGATCGACGCATTCCGCAAGCACTGCCTGCTCAACGGTCTGGACGACATCGGCCTGACCTTGCAGGACGGCGATGCGATTGCGGCGTTCGAAGCCAAACATCGCGCGAGCCAGCCGTGGTTGTTCCGCGACGCGTGATCGATCTGAAAAAGATGTAGGCAGTACCGCCCTCATCGCGAGCAGGCTCGCTCCCACAGGGGGAATGCATTTCAAATGTGGGGGCGAGCCTGCTCGCGAAGGCGGCAGCCCAAACAACACAGCTATCAGGATGTGACCATGACCAGCACCGCCCACAGTCAGGTTGTACAAAAGCAATTCGGTGAACAGGCCGCCGCCTACCTGAGCAGCGCCGTTCACGCTAAAGGCACTGAATTTGCGCTGCTGCAGGCCGAGCTGGCGGGGAAGGGCGAGGCTCGAGTGCTGGACTTGGGTTGCGGCGCCGGGCACGTGAGTTTTCACGTCGCTCCTTTGGTGAAGGAAGTGGTGGCCTACGACCTGTCGCAGCAGATGCTCGATGTGGTGGCCGCCGCTGCCGTGGATCGCGGTTTGAGCAATGTGTCCACGGTCAACGGTGCCGCCGAACGTTTGCCGTTCGCCGATGGCGAATTTGACTTCGTGTTCAGCCGCTATTCGGCGCACCATTGGAGTGACCTCGGCGTGGCCTTGCGCGAAGTGCGCCGGGTGCTGAAACCGGGTGGCGTGGCGGCGTTCATCGATGTGCTGTCGCCGGGCAGTCCGCTGTTCGACACCTATTTGCAGAGCGTCGAAGTGCTGCGCGACACCAGTCATGTGCGCGATTATTCGGCCGGTGAGTGGCTGCGCCAGGTCAGCGAGGCCGGTCTGCACACCCGCAGCACCACGCGTCAGCGCCTGCGTCTGGAGTACAACAGCTGGGTCGAGCGCATGCGCACGCCTGAAGTGATGCGCGCCGCGATCCGCCAGTTGCAGCAATCAATGGGCAACGAAGTACGCGATTATTTTGAAATTGAGGCCGATGGTTCGTTCAGTACAGATGTACTGGTGCTCTGGGCTGAAAAGTAATCTTGGAACGATAAGTATTTTTCCGGGCGCGCCAGTCGATGGCGCACCGACTGAAGACACGAGGAAAGCATGAGCAAGCAGATTCTGATTCTCCCAGGCGACGGTATTGGTCCGGAAATCATGGCCGAAGCGGTCAAGGTGCTGGAGCTGGCCAACGACAAGTACAGCCTGGGCTTCGAACTGAGCCATGACGTGATCGGTGGCGCCGCCATCGACAAGCACGGCGTGCCGCTGGCCGACGAAACCCTGGACCGCGCCCGCGCAGCCGATGCCGTGCTGCTGGGCGCCGTGGGCGGCCCGAAATGGGACACCATCGAGCGTGACATCCGCCCTGAGCGCGGTCTGTTGAAAATCCGTGCGCAACTGGGCCTGTTCGGCAACCTGCGTCCGGCAATCCTGTACCCGCAACTGGCTGAGGCTTCGAGCCTGAAGCCGGAAATCGTCGCCGGTCTGGACATCCTGATCGTCCGTGAGCTGACCGGTGGTATCTACTTCGGCGCACCGCGCGGCACCCGCACCCTGGAAAACGGCGAGCGTCAGTCCTACGACACGCTGCCGTATAGCGAAAGCGAAATCCGCCGCATCGCCCGCGTCGGTTTCGACATGGCCCGCGTGCGTGGCAAGAAGCTGTGCTCGGTGGACAAGGCCAACGTGCTGGCGTCCAGCCAATTGTGGCGGGAAGTGGTCGAGCAGGTCGCCAAGGATTATCCGGACGTCGAACTGAGCCACATGTACGTCGACAACGCCGCCATGCAACTGGTGCGTGCACCGAAGCAGTTCGACGTGATCGTCACCGACAACATGTTCGGCGACATCCTGTCCGACGAAGCGTCGATGCTCACCGGCTCCATCGGCATGCTGCCCTCGGCCTCGCTGGACGCCAATAACAAGGGTATGTACGAGCCTTGCCACGGTTCGGCGCCGGACATCGCGGGCAAAGGCATCGCCAACCCGCTGGCGACCATTCTGTCGGTGTCGATGATGCTGCGTTACAGCTTCAATCTGCACGAAGCGGCGGATGCCATCGAGAAAGCGGTCAGCGTGGTGCTGGATCAAGGTCTGCGCACCGGCGATATCTTTTCGACCGGTTGCACTAAAGTCGGTACGCAGGAAATGGGTGACGCAGTAGTCGCCGCGCTGCGGAATCTGTAATCTCTCGGGCCCGCTGCGAAATTCAATACAAAGCAGCGGCCCACTTTTCAAGAAGGTGTAGTTGCGATGAAACGTGTAGGTCTGATCGGTTGGCGCGGCATGGTCGGTTCCGTGCTCATGCAGCGGATGCTGGAAGAGCAGGACTTCGATCTTATCGAGCCGGTGTTTTTCACCACTTCCAATGTCGGTGGCCAAGGCCCGTCCGTGGGCAAGGACATTGCTCCGCTCAAGGACGCTTACAGCATTGAAGAGCTGAAGACCCTCGACGTGATCCTGACCTGCCAGGGCGGCGACTACACCAGCGAAGTGTTCCCGAAGCTGCGCGAAGCCGGCTGGCAGGGTTACTGGATCGACGCGGCCTCGAGCCTGCGGATGAACGACGACGCCGTCATCATTCTCGACCCGGTCAACCGCAAGGTCATCGACCAGCAGCTCGATGCGGGCACCAAGAACTACATCGGCGGCAACTGCACCGTCAGCCTGATGCTGATGGGCCTGGGCGGTCTGTTCGAGGCCGGTCTGGTCGAGTGGATGAGCGCCATGACCTATCAGGCGGCCTCCGGCGCCGGCGCGCAGAACATGCGTGAACTGATCAAGCAGATGGGCGCGACCCACGCCGCTGTCGCCGATCAACTGGCCGATCCTGCCAGCGCGATCCTCGACATCGACCGTCGTGTGGCTGAAGCCATGCGCAGCGATGCGTACCCGACCGAAAACTTCGGTGTGCCGCTGGCCGGCAGCCTGATCCCGTGGATCGACAAGGAACTGCCGAACGGCCAGAGCCGCGAAGAGTGGAAGGCCCAGGCCGAGACCAACAAGATCCTCGGCCGCTTCAAGAGCCCGATCCCGGTCGACGGCATCTGCGTGCGCATCGGCGCCATGCGTTGCCACAGCCAGGCGCTGACCATCAAGCTGAACAAGGATGTGCCGATCGCCGATATCGAAGGGCTGATCAGCCAGCACAACCCATGGGTCAAACTGGTGCCTAACCAGCGTGAAATCAGCATGCAGGAGCTGAGCCCGACGAAAGTCACCGGCACCCTGAACGTACCGGTCGGTCGTCTGCGCAAGCTGAACATGGGTTCGCAGTTCGTTGGCGCGTTCACCGTCGGCGACCAGTTGCTGTGGGGCGCTGCCGAGCCGCTGCGTCGCATGCTGCGGATCCTGCTGGAGCGTTGATCGCTTGACGCAATGAAAGAACCCGCGCCTTGCAAGAGGCGCGGGTTTTTTTTGCCTGCGTGGCAGCCACCCGGTAAAGTGCCGCTCCCCCCCGTTCCACCAGAGGTCGCACCATGAGCCAGCCCATTGATATTGCCGTAATCGGCGCCACCGGTATTGTCGGCGAAACCCTTGTGCAGATTCTCGAGGAGCGCGACTTCCCGGTCGGCAATCTGCACCTGTTGGCCAGCAGTGAATCCGCTGGCAGCTCGGTGCTGTTTCGCAACAAGAACGTGCGAGTGCGCGAAGTCGACGAGTTTGATTTCAGCAAGGTCAAACTGGCGTTCTTTGCCGCCGGCCCGGCCATCACCCTGAGTTACGCGGCTCGCGCCCATGCGGCGGGTTGCTCGCTGGTCGATCTGTCCGGCGCCTTGCCGGCGGATCAGGCGCCGCAAGTGGTGCCGGAGGCCAATGCCGCTGTGCTGGCGAGTTTGAAAGTGCCGTTCCAGGTCAGCAGCCCGAGCCCGTCTGCCACCACATTGGCCGTGGTGCTGGCGCCGCTGCTCGATCTGATCGAGCTGCAATATGTGCATGTCACCGCCAATCTGGCGGTTTCCACCCAAGGCCGCGAAGCCGTGACCGAGCTCGCGCGCCAGACCGCCGAGCTGCTGAACATGCGTCCGCTGGAGCCGACATTCTTCGACCGGCAGATGGCTTTCAACCTGCTGGCTCAGGTCGGCACGCCCGACGCGCAAGGCCACACGATGCTGGAAAAGCGTCTGGTGCGCGAGCTGCGTCAGGTGCTGGTCAAACCTTCATTGAAGATTTCGGCAACTTGCGTTCAAGCCCCGGTGTTTTTTGGCGATAGCTTTAGCGTGACCTTGCAGTCAGCGAACGCTGTCGACCTGGAAAAGGTCAATGCCGCGCTTGAAGATGCCGAGGGGATCGAGCTGGTCGAGGCCGGCGATTATCCGACTGCCGTCGGTGACGCAGTGGGGCAGGATGTGGTCTATGTCGGGCGGGTGCGCACCGGTGTCGACGAGCCGTCGGAACTTAATCTGTGGCTGACGTCAGATAACGTACGCAAAGGTGCGGCGCTCAACGCGGTGCAAGTGGCCGAGTTGTTGATAAAAGACCTGCTGTAAAAGATACTTGGCAACAATTTGTCGACTGATTCTAGCCGGGCGCTATGCTTGGCCAGACCGCTTGATGACGTAATACCCTCCGGGACTTTCCGGGGCATCAAAGAAATGATCGCGCGCGGCATGCTGTCGTCGTCGCGCGCAATGCCTTACGGCAGCGACAATCAACATCTTCTCGCTGGCCGAGGAACGTTCAAACAAAGGAAGAGGCTATGGTTCAAGTTCGCAAACTGGTGTTAGCAATAGCGGCCGCCTCGGCGCTGTCCTCCGGTATGGCGCATGCCCTCGGGCTCGGGGAGCTGACCCTGAAGTCGACCCTGAACCAGCCGCTGGTGGCGGAAATCGAGCTGCTCGATGTCAAGGATCTCACCGCTGCCGAAGTGGTGCCGAGCCTGGCCTCGCCGGAAGATTTCGCCAAGGCCGGCGTCGATCGCCAGGCCTTCCTCAATGATCTGACCTTCACCCCGGTGCTCAACGCCAGCGGCAAAAGCGTGCTGCGCGTAACCTCGAGCAAGCCGCTGTCGGAACCGATGGTGAAATTCCTGGTGCAGGTGATGTGGCCGAACGGCCGTCTGCTGCGTGATTACAGCGTGCTGTTGGATCCGTCGAAGTTCTCGCCGCAGACCGCTGATGCCGCCGCTCAATCCGCGCCAGCGCAAACCATCACCGCGCCGACCACGGGTGCAACGCATTCGACCCACACCACCACGCCCCGTGACACCCTGTGGGAAATCGCGGCGAAGGCGCGCACTGGCGGATCGATCCAGCAGACCATGCTGGCGATTCAGGCGCTGAACCCTGACGCATTCATCGACGGCAACATCAACCGCCTGAAAACCGGTCAGGTGCTGCGTCTGCCGGATCAAGTGCAAAGCACCGCGCTGCCACAGTCCAAAGCGATTGCCGAAGTGGCCGCGCAGAACGAAGCCTGGCGTCAGGGCCGTCGTTACGTGGCCAAGCCTGGCACCGGTCAGCAGCAGCTCGATGCGACCAATCGTGGCCGCGCCAATACTGGTGCTGCGCAAAACGCCAAGGACAACCTGAGCCTGGTGTCCGCCGAAAGCGCAAAGGCGCGCGGCAAGGGCCCGGCCGGCGATGCCAAGGCTCTGAGCAACAAACTGGCCGTGACTCAGGAAAGCCTCGACACGACCCGTCGTGACAATGCGGAACTGAAAAGCCGAATGGCTGATCTGCAAAGCCAGTTGGACAAACTGCAACGCCTGATTGAGCTGAAGAACAATCAACTGGCGAAAATGCAGGCTGAAGGTCCGGGCGCAACCCCGGCGCCGGCAGCTGATGCGGCTGCGCCAGCCGTTGCGCCGGTTCCGGCCATTACTGCAGAACTGGCTGCGACTCCGCCGGCGACTCCGGCCCAGGCGGCACCTGCGCCTGAAGCCGCCGCACCGGCACCGGTTGAGCCAGTGGTCGAGCCGAAGCCTGCTGCCGACGAAGACAAAACCTTCAACGAACTGCTGACCAACCCGATCCTGCTGGGTCTGGTCGGTGGTGGTGCGGTGGTGTTCCTGCTTCTGCTGTTGCTGCTGGCCCGTCGCCGCAAGGCGCAACAGGAAGCCGAGAAACACCTGCGCATGGCCCGCGCCCTGGAGGAGCAGTCGTTCTCGCCTGAACTCGATCTGCCTGAAGACAGCTTCGAGGGCCTGGAAGTGCCGGCGGCAAGCGTCAAACTCACACCCGCAGCGGCTCCAGCCCCGGCACCTGCTCCTGTGGTGGCTCCGGTGGTGATGGCCGAGCCAATCGCCGCGCCGCTGGTGGCGCCGGCTGCCGAGCGTTCCGACGACGTCCTGGACAAGGCGCAGTCGCACATCGACGGCGGTCGTCTGAATCAAGCCGCCGCGTTGCTGGAGGAGGGCGTGAGCCTGGAGCCGCAGCGCAGTGATCTGCGTCTGAAGCTGATGGAAGTCTACGGTCGCCAGGGTGATCGCGATGCGTTCGTCGCTCAGGAACGCCAACTGGTTGCCAATGGCGACAACTTCGCCAAGGTCGAAGAGCTGAAAAGCCGCTTCCCGGCCATGGCGGTCGTCGCGGCCAGCGGTCTGGCGGCAGCAGCCATTGCCGCCGAGCTGGACGCGGAATATGTCAAGGAGCTGCTGCTGGACGAGCCTGAGGCGCCAGCTGCTTCTGCTGCGGCAGATGACAATCTGGACAGCGCTTTCGACCTGAGCCTCGACGATCTCGACAACATCACGCCAGTAGAACCTGTGGCGGCTGTCGAGCCGGAAGCGCCGGTCGAACTCGACGAATTTCCATCGGACGACGATCTGAGCTTCGAATCGGTGCTGCAGCAGCAAACCGACATCAAGGAAAACCTCGACGACCTCTCCGACTTCGACCTGGATCTGGACCTCGGTGCAGACCCTGCGCCTGCACCGGTCGAGCTGGCAGACGATGATTTCCTGCTGGATCTGGACGAAGGCGTGAAGGATCTGCCGCTGGTCGAAACTCCAACCGTGGCCGACGTGCCGCAAGACGATCTGGAGCTGCCAGCCGACTTCGACCTGTCCCTGGCAGACGAAATGGACGCTGCGCCAGCCGAGCCGGATGCGTTCGCCGCCGAGCTGGACGACGTCAATGCCGAGCTGGATCGCCTGTCGAGCAGCATCAACGAGCCAAGCTTCACCGAAGCTGATGCTGCGTTGGGTGATGATCTGGGTGAGGATGACTTCGACTTCCTGTCCGGCACCGACGAAGCCGCTACCAAGCTCGATCTGGCGCAGGCCTACATCGACATGGGCGACAACGATGGCGCGCGCGACATCCTCAATGAAGTCATCAGCGAGGGCAACGACAAGCAGAAGAGCGAAGCGAGCGAAATGCTTTCGCATCTGGTCTGAGTCGGCGTTCAGCGGTAAACAGAACGGCAGCCCATGAGGCTGCCGTTTTTGTTTGGGTCTGGTTTCCCCGTCCCGCCGCCTTATAATGCCCGCCTTTGTAGATCAGCAGGCTGTACCGACTTGGCAAACATAGATAATCCGGCCGCCGAAATGGCCCCCGAAGGCTTTTTCCGCGTCGCCCTGGGCGTTGAATACAAGGGCTCGCGCTACAGCGGCTGGCAGCGTCAGTCCACCGGTGTGCTCACCGTGCAGGAAACCCTGGAAAAAGCCTTGTCGAAGGTCGCCAATTCGCCGATATCGCTGCAATGCGCCGGACGCACCGATGCCGGCGTTCATGCCTGCGGGCAGGTCGTGCATTTCGACACTCAGGTCGACCGTTCGCTGAAAGCCTGGGTCATGGGCGCCAATATCAATCTGCCCCACGACATCAGCGTCAGTTGGGCGAAGGTCATGCCGGCGCATTTCCATGCGCGATTCAAGGCGATTGCCCGACGCTATCGCTACGTGATCTACAACGATCAGATCCGCCCGGCGCATCTCAACGAAGAAATCACCTGGAATCACCGCCCGCTGGATGTCGAGCGCATGGCCGAGGCCGCGAAGTACCTGATCGGCACCCATGATTTCAGCGCTTTCCGTGCCGGCCAGTGCCAGGCCAAGTCGCCGATCAAGCAGATGCATCACTTGCGCGTGACCCGTCACGGCAAAATGATCGTGCTGGACATCCGCGCCAATGCCTTCCTGCACCACATGGTGCGCAACATCGCCGGGGTGTTGATGACGATCGGCGCCGGGGAGCGGCCGCCGGAGTGGATGAAAGAAGTGCTGGAGAGCCGCGAGCGGCGTTCCGGCGGGGTTACGGCGCATCCGTTCGGGCTGTATCTGGTACAGGTCGAGTACCACGACGAGTTCCCGTTGCCCGAGCGCTTCATCGGGCCACATTTCCTTACGGGTTTCTCGGAACTTGACGGCTGACGCCCTCGAGTGCATTTGTTACCATCCGGGACTTTCCCGGATTTGCCTTGAGGTTCTTATCGACATGTCGGCCGTTCGCAGCAAGATTTGCGGGATTACCCGCATGGAAGATGCGTTGGCAGCCGTCGAGGCAGGGGCCGATGCCATCGGTTTTGTGTTCTACGCTAAAAGTCCCCGGGCGGTGACCGTGCAGCAGGCGCGGGCGATCATCGCCGCATTGCCGCCGTTCGTGACCACGGTCGGGCTGTTCGTCAATGCCAGCCGCTGCGAGCTCGGGGAAATCCTCGATGCCGTGCCGCTGGATCTGCTGCAGTTCCACGGCGACGAGACCGCCGCCGAGTGTGAAGGCTGGCACCGGCCGTACATCAAGGCCTTGCGGGTCAAGGCGGGCGATGACATTGCCGCTGCCTGCGATGCCTACCCGAGCGCCAGTGGCGTGTTGCTCGACACTTATGTCGAAGGCGTGCCAGGCGGAACCGGCGAGGCGTTTGACTGGTCATTGATTCCGCAAGGCTTGAGCAAACCGTTGATTCTGGCCGGCGGCCTGACGCCGGAGAACGTCGCTGAGGCCATCGCCCGAGTGCGGCCATATGCCGTGGACGTCAGCGGCGGAGTAGAGGCGAGCAAGGGCATCAAGGATCACGCAAAGATTCGGGCGTTCATCAACGCCGTACGTTGATGTGACGGCTGGCAGACTGCCGCCGTCCACAGCTCTGTAGAAAAGAGGCTGAGGGTCTTTTCGGGTTGTACGCAGGTCAGTTCCGCTGACCCGGCAATCCATCGATCATCGCCACACATGAATTTAGCTGAAGGGCATACGCGGGGCCGCGAACCAGAGCGTTCGGGCCGCCGGTACTGGAGAAAGAAAGCATGAGCAACTGGTTGGTAGACAAGCTGATCCCTTCGATCATGCGTTCGGAGGTCAAGAAGAGCTCGGTGCCTGAAGGCCTGTGGCACAAATGCCCGTCCTGCGAGGCCGTGCTGTATCGTCCGGAGCTGGAAAAGACCCTGGACGTTTGCCCTAAATGCAACCACCACATGCGCATCGGCGCACGTGCGCGTATCGATATCTTCCTTGACGCCGAAGGCCGTGCCGAACTGGGCGCCGATCTGGAGCCGGTTGACCGTCTGAAATTCCGCGACGGCAAGAAGTACAAGGACCGTCTGGTCGCTGCCCAGAAGCAGACCGGTGAGAAAGACGCACTGGTTTCCATGAGCGGCACCCTGCTGGGCATGCCTGTCGTGGTTTCGGCGTTCGAATTCAGCTTCATGGGCGGTTCCATGGGCGCCATCGTCGGTGAGCGCTTCGTGCGCGCCGCCAACTACGCCCTGGAAAACCGTTGCCCGATGGTCTGCTTCTCCGCTTCCGGTGGCGCGCGCATGCAGGAAGCCCTGATCTCGCTGATGCAGATGGCCAAGACCTCGGCCGTGCTGGCGCGCCTGCGTGAAGAAGGCATTCCGTTCATCTCCGTTCTGACCGACCCGGTCTACGGCGGCGTTTCCGCCAGTCTGGCGATGCTGGGCGACGTGATCGTCGGCGAGCCTAAGGCTCTGATCGGCTTCGCCGGTCCGCGGGTGATTGAACAGACAGTGCGTGAAAAACTGCCGGAAGGCTTCCAGCGCAGCGAATTCCTGCTGGAGCACGGCGCAATCGACCTGATCATCGACCGTCGCGAGCTGCGTCCGCGTCTGGGTAACCTGCTGGCACAACTGACCGGCAAGCCGACGCCAACCTACGTTGCTGCGCCGATCGAGCCGATCGTCGTTCCGCCGGTGCCTGCCAACGTATGACCGAGCGCACCCTTGGCGAGTGGCTCGCCTACCTTGAGCAGTTGCATCCCTCGGCCATCGACATGGGGCTGGAGCGTTCGCAACAGGTAGCGTCCCGCATGGGGCTGGGCCAGCCGGCGCCTCGGGTGATTACGGTCACCGGCACCAACGGCAAGGGTTCGACCTGCGCTTTCGTGGCTTCGCTGCTGCGGGCGCAGGGCCTGAGCGTTGGTGTCTACAATTCTCCGCACCTGCTGCGTTATAACGAGCGGGTGCAGCTCAATGGCGTCGAAGCCACTGATGCGCAGCTGTGCGAAGCCTTCGCGGCGGTCGAGGCCGGGCGTGGCGAGACGTCTCTGACCTACTTCGAAATGGGCACGCTGGCGGCGTTCTGGCTGTTTCAGCAGGCCGGACTCGATGCGGTGGTGCTGGAAGTCGGGCTGGGCGGGCGTCTGGACACGGTCAACGTGGTCGATGCCGACATCGCACTGGTCACCAGTATTGGTGTCGATCATGCCGATTACCTGGGCAATACCCGCGAATCCGTGGCCTTCGAGAAGGCCGGGATTTTCCGCCAGGGCAAACCTGCGCTGTGCGGTGATCTGAATCCTCCGCAACCCCTGCTGGACAAGGCGCGCGAGCTTGCTTGCCCGTTCTTTCTGCGCGGGCGCGATTTCGATCTGGGTATCACGGATCAGTTCTGGCAGTGGCGTGGTACCGATGCTGAGGGTCAGGTCGTAGAGCTGCGTGATTTGCCTTTGCTCGACCTGCCGATGGAAAACGCTGCGTTGGCGTTGCAGGCTTATCTGCTGCTCGGTTTGCCATGGGATGCAGGGCAGATTGTTGCGGCCTTGCAGGCGACTCGCGTCGTCGGTCGCCTGGATCGTCGTTCGTTCGAATGGAACGGCAAGCGTCTGAATCTGCTGCTGGATGTTGGTCATAACCCGCATGCAGCGGAGTATCTGGCGCGGCGACTGGCCGCTCACCCGCCGGTCGGCAAACGCCTGGCTGTGTTCGGCCTGTTGGCGGACAAGGATCTGGACGGCGTCATCGGTGAATTGAATGCCAGCGTCCAGCATTGGGCGGTGGCGCCACTGGATTCGCCGCGTGCGCGTCCGGTGGCTGAATTGAATGTTGCATTGCAGAACCTTGGCGCGTCGGTCACGTCTTATGACAGCGTGGCGGCCGCTCTGGAAGGGCAGTGCGCAGTGGCCACCAGCGACGACGAGATCTTGCTGTTCGGATCATTTTATTGTGTCGCCGAGGCCCTTGAATGGCTGTCTCGGTGCTCCACGGAGGAAGCGGCAAATGGCTTTGCTGGATAAAGCGTACAAGCAGCGCATGGTCGGTGCCCTGGTGTTGGTAGCGCTGGCGGTGATTTTCCTGCCGATGCTGTTTTCCCGTCAGGATGAACAGCGTCAGGTGATCGTCGAAGCGCCGGCTGCACCGCAGGCGCCCGCTGTGGCGCAGATCCAGATGGAGACAGTGGCCGTGCCTGAGCCTCAGGTTCTGCCGCAAGAGCCTGTGCCGAGCGATGACGAAGTTGCCCAGCAGACTGCGCCAGCGGCGCCGATTGCGCCAGCGGCGCCGGCTCCAGCGCCGGTAGCCAAGCCAGTCGCAGTTGCACCTGCACCTGCACCTGCACCTGCGCCGGCTCCCGTGGTCAAACCTGCCGCAGCGCCGACGCAGCCAATCGCTGCACTGTCTGCCAAACCGGATACCACTCAAAGTCGCGTCGACGCCAACGGCCTTTCGGTGA
The DNA here is from genome assembly GCF_012974785.1 of Pseudomonas fluorescens. GTDB lineage: Bacteria > Pseudomonadota > Gammaproteobacteria > Pseudomonadales > Pseudomonadaceae > Aquipseudomonas > Aquipseudomonas fluorescens_BT. The sequence goes on from NZ_CP027561.1 coordinate 2,174,834, forward strand.
GCTGGTCGGTGCAACTGGCCAGTCTGTCGAGCCGCGCCAGCGCCGAAAGCCTGCAGAAAACGTTGCGCAGTCAGGGCTACAACGCCTACATCCGTTCGGCCGATGGCAAGAATCGGGTGTTCGTCGGTCCGCTGATCGAGCGCGCCGAAGCCGATCGTTTGCGTGATCTGTTGAGCCGCCAGCAAAACCTCAAGGGGTTTGTGGTGCGCTTCCAGCCCGAGCGTGGCTGAAATCTATCGCCCCGATTGAAATGCACTGACAATCGCAGCTTACCGACAGCCATGCGCTCTGCTAAAATGCGCCGCCTTATCCGTCTGTAGGCTGCACTGTGCCATTTACCTGGGTTGACTGGGCGATCGTTGTAATCATCGCCATCTCCGCATTGATCAGTTTGAGCCGCGGCTTCGTCAAAGAAGCGTTGTCGCTCGTGACCTGGATCATCGCAGGAGCTGTTGCCTGGATGTTCGGTGGCTCACTGTCCGAGTACCTCGCCGGATACATTCAAACTCCATCGGCTCGTGTGATCACGGGCTGTGCCATCATGTTTGTCGCCACACTGATCGTGGGCGCAATGATCAATTATCTTATCGGCGAGTTGGTTCGCGTCACCGGGTTGTCCGGGACCGATCGATTCCTCGGCATGGCCTTCGGCGCTGCGCGTGGCGTGTTGCTGGTGGTCGTGGCGGTCGGGCTGTTGAGCCTGGGGCCGGTACAGCAGGACGGGTGGTGGAAAGAATCACAGCTCGTGCCAAAGTTTCTATTGGTCGCAGACTGGTCCAAAAACCTGATTCTCGGGTGGAGCAGTCAGTGGCTTGCCAGCGGAATCAGCGTACCCGCTGATATTCCGTTCAAGGAGCAACTCTTGCCGTCGGCCAAAACGCCTCAGTGAGTGTTGTTCAGTTCAGATCCATTAAGTAGGGGTTGCGTCGCATGTGTGGCATCGTCGGTATCGTCGGTAAGTCGAACGTCAATCAGGCGCTGTATGACGCGCTAACCGTGCTCCAGCACCGCGGCCAGGACGCTGCCGGTATCGTGACCAGCCATGATGGCCGGTTGTTCTTGCGCAAGGACAATGGCCTGGTGCGTGACGTGTTTCAACAGCGTCACATGCAGCGCCTGGTCGGCCACATGGGTATCGGCCACGTCCGTTACCCGACTGCTGGCAGCTCGACATCGGCCGAGGCGCAGCCGTTCTACGTCAACTCGCCTTACGGCATTACCCTGGCGCACAACGGCAACCTGACCAACGTTGAACAGTTGGCCAAAGAGATCTACGAATCCGATCTGCGTCACGTCAACACCAGCTCCGACTCGGAAGTGTTGCTCAACGTGTTCGCCCATGAGCTGGCCCAGCGCGGCAAGCTGCAACCGACCGAAGAGGACGTGTTTGCCGCCGTGACCGACGTGCACAACCGTTGCGTCGGTGGTTACGCCGTCGTGGCGATGGTGACCGGTTACGGCATCGTCGGTTTCCGTGACCCGCACGGCATCCGCCCGATCGTGTTCGGCCAGCGTCACACCGACGAAGGCGTCGAATACATGATCGCGTCCGAAAGCGTTTCGCTGGACGTGCTCGGCTTCACCCTGATCCGCGACCTGGCGCCAGGCGAAGCGGTTTACATCACTGAAGACGGCAAGCTGCACACCCGTCAGTGCGCGACCAATCCGTCCCTGACCCCGTGCATCTTCGAACACGTCTACCTGGCGCGTCCGGATTCGATCATCGACGGCGTGTCGGTCTACAAGGCCCGTCTGCGCATGGGTGAGAAACTGGCCGAGAAGATCCTGCGCGAGCGTCCTGAGCACGACATCGACGTGGTCATCCCGATCCCGGACACCAGCCGCACTGCCGCGCTGGAACTGGCGAACCACCTGGGCGTGAAATTCCGCGAAGGCTTCGTCAAGAACCGTTACATCGGCCGTACCTTCATCATGCCCGGCCAGGCCGCGCGCAAGAAATCGGTACGCCAGAAGCTCAACGCCATCGAGCTGGAATTCCGCGGCAAGAACGTGATGCTGGTGGACGACTCGATCGTTCGCGGCACCACCTGCAAGCAGATCATCCAGATGGCCCGCGAAGCCGGCGCGAAAAACGTCTACTTCTGCTCGGCGGCTCCGGCTGTGCGCTTCCCGAACGTGTACGGCATCGACATGCCGAGCGCTCACGAACTGATCGCCCACAACCGTTCGACCCAGGATGTCGCCGATCTGATCGGTGCAGACTGGCTGATCTATCAGGACCTGCCTGACTTGATCGAAGCGGTCGGTGGCGGCAAGATCAAGATCGAAAACTTCGACTGCGCGGTGTTCGATGGCAAATACGTCACCGGCGACGTCGACGAGGCTTACCTGAACAAGATCGAACAGGCACGCAACGATGCCTCGAAGGTCAAGACCCAGGCGGTCAGTGCGATCATCGATCTGTACAACAACTGAGTTTCAACCGGCCCTTAGGGGCCGGTTTTGTATCTGGCAAAAGACTTTTATTTATCGAGAACAGGGCAAGGAGTGACAGCATGAGTCAGGAATGGGATGCCGGTCGGCTGGACAGCGACCTCGAAGGCGTAGCGTTCGATACCCTGGCCGTACGTGCCGGTCAGCACCGTACGCCGGAAGGCGAGCACGGTGATCCGATGTTCTTCACTTCCAGCTACGTGTTCCGTACCGCCGCCGACGCCGCAGCACGGTTTGCCGGGGAAGTGCCAGGCAACGTTTACTCGCGTTATACCAACCCGACCGTTCGCTCGTTCGAAGAGCGCATTGCTGCGCTGGAAGGCGCCGAGCAAGCAGTTGCCACGGCGACTGGCATGGCCGCGATCATGGCGGTGGTGATGAGCCTGTGCAGTGCTGGCGATCATGTGCTGGTGTCGCGCAGTGTGTTCGGTTCGACCATCAGCCTGTTCGAGAAGTATTTCAAGCGTTTTGGCGTGGAAGTCGATTACGTGCCGCTGGCCGATCTGTCGGCATGGGACGCAGCGATCAAATCCAACACCAAATTGCTGTTTGTCGAGTCGCCGTCCAATCCGCTGGCTGAGCTGGTGGATATCGCCGCGCTGTCGGAAATCGCGCACGCCAAGGGTGCGATGCTGGTGGTCGACAACTGCTTCTGCACGCCTGCCTTGCAGCAACCGCTGAAGCTTGGTGCAGACATTGTTGTGCACTCGGCCACCAAGTTCATCGATGGCCAGGGCCGTTGCATGGGAGGCGTGGTGGCCGGTCGCAGCGAGCAGATGAAGGAAATCGTAGGCTTCCTGCGTACCGCCGGGCCAACCCTGAGCCCGTTCAACGCCTGGATCTTCCTCAAAGGCCTGGAAACCCTGAACCTGCGGATGAAGGCGCACTGTGCCAACGCACAGCAACTGGCCGAGTGGCTGGAGCAGCAGGACGGCATCGAGAAAGTGCATTACGCCGGTCTCAAGAGTCATCCGCAGCACGAACTGGCCCAGCGTCAGCAGAAAGGTTTTGGTGCGGTCGTCAGCTTCGAGGTCAGGGGCGGCAAAGAGGGCGCCTGGCGCTTTATCGATGCGACCCGTTTGATCTCGATCACCGCCAACCTGGGTGACAGCAAAACCACCATCACTCACCCGAGCACTACTTCCCACGGGCGTCTGGCGCCACAGGAGCGTGAAGCGGCGGGGATTCGTGACAGCCTGATCCGCATTGCGGTCGGTCTGGAAGACGTCGCTGACCTGCAAGCCGACCTGGCGCGCGGTCTGGCGGCGTTGTGATCGAATTGTCCACTCCCAAGACGGGCACTCATGGCCGCGTTGCGCTGGTCACGGGTGCCGCTCGCGGTATCGGTCTGGGGATCGCGGCGTGGCTGATCAGCGAAGGCTGGCAAGTGGTGCTGACGGACCTGGATCGGGCGCGGGGCTCCAAGGTGGCGAAGGTGCTCGGCGAAAACGCCTGGTTTATCGCCATGGATGTGGCGGATGAAAGTCAGGTGGCGCTTGGCGTTGCCGAAGTGCTGGGGCAGTTCGGTCGTCTGGATGCGTTGGTGTGCAACGCGGCGGTGGCCGATCCGCACAACATCACCCTGGAAAGCCTTGATCTGGCCTACTGGAATCGGGTGCTGGCGGTGAATCTCAGTGGGCCGATGTTGCTGGCCAAGCACTGCGCGCCGTATCTGCGGGCGCACAACGGGGCGATCGTCAATCTGGCCTCGACCCGTGCGGCGCAATCGGAACCCGATACCGAAGCCTATGCGGCGAGCAAGGGCGGCTTGCTGGCGTTGACTCATGCGCTGGCAATCAGCCTCGGGCCCGAGATTCGGGTCAACGCGGTCAGTCCGGGCTGGATCGACGCGCGGGATCCCTCTGCGCGGCGTGCGGAGCCGCTGACCGATATCGACCATGCTCAGCATCCGGCGGGCCGGGTAGGGACGGTCGAGGATGTGGCGGCGATGGTGGCCTGGCTGCTGTCGAAAAATGCAGGGTTTGTGACGGGGCAGGAATTCGTGGTCGACGGCGGCATGACCAAGAAGATGATTTACTCGGAATGACATGTTTTTGTCTTTTTGAGAAAAACTTCAATCCTGCTATTGACTTAGGTTCGCTACCTGCGTAAATTTCGCGGCCTCGGAGATGCAAACGGGTGATTAGCTCAGCTGGGAGAGCGTCTGCCTTACAAGCAGAATGTCGGCGGTTCGATCCCGTCATCACCCACCACTCCCGAGATACTTGTGTAAACAAGAGCGTAGGCTGAAAGTGCCTGCACCGACGCGCAGCGGTAGTTCAGTCGGTTAGAATACCGGCCTGTCACGCCGGGGGTCGCGGGTTCGAGTCCCGTCCGCTGCGCCATATTCAACGAGTCAGACACTGTCTGGTTCGTGATTGAAAAGCACCGAAGCTTTCAGTCAAACGAGTTACTTGAGCATCAGCTCAAAGCGATACGCAGCGGTAGTTCAGTCGGTTAGAATACCGGCCTGTCACGCCGGGGGTCGCGGGTTCGAGTCCCGTCCGCTGCGCCATATCTGTTTCAAGGACCACTGAACGCCTTGAAACACCGAAAGCAACCTCTGGTTGATTCGGCATCGATAGCAAAGACCCTGGTCGAAAGACCGGGGTTTTTTGTGTCTGAAATTTGACCTCCCCCACATTCCTCCTTTGTTGTCCAGCAACGAGCGTAAGCCTTGGCTCGTTTTATACCGCCCGGCAATCTCCCCTGCGTCCATGGGTTGCTGCGATGCGATGTCGCATTGATTTTTGATTCTTTGGTCAAATTTTTGTAACTGGTTGTTTGCTGCGAGCTCAGAAACCTATAAAGTTAACCTTTCGGTCAGCTTTGCACTGTCATCACGCCCTTTGCTTCGTCAAAAAGGGCTTCTGCAAGACTCGAGATTCCCAGTAGATAACCAGAAGGGCGGATCCATAACCGTCCAGAGGATGATCCATGTCCAACCGTGAAATATCCCGGCGCTCGTTCCTTCAGGGCGGGCTGGTGGCGGGTGTGAGCGTTACGCTCACGCCGCTCAGCAGTCAGGCGCTGGCTGCCTTGATGGAAAACAGCGTGACCGTGCCGTCCGAGCAGTGGCTCGGCAACAACGGCAAGGCGCGCCAGCGTAACGATGCCTTGTCCAAGGTCTGCGGCAGCAAGGTGTTTGCCCGCGACATCCGCTCCAAGGACATGCCGGGCTGGCCCCAGCAGCAAGGTCACGCCATGCTGCTGAAAACCATCAAGGCCGACCGCATTTACGAAGGCTATGATCTGTCGTGGCTCGGCGCCGATCTGCAGCCTGACTGCATCGTCACCGCTGCCGACCTGGACAAGGACGGCATCGTGTTCCCCGAAGAGCACGCGCCGGATCCCCTGCTGCCGGAAGGCAAGGTGCCGATGTTCATCGGCCACCCGGTTGCGATCCTTATCTGGAACGACTTCGAGCGTTTCCGTCAGGCCAAGAACAAGCTCAAATTCAATGAAAAAGCGATTCGTTACGGTGCAAAAGTGCCGTTCTACGAAGGCGATCCCTATGGCAGCTTCCGCTACGTGCGCGTCGGTGGCCCGACCTCGGCGGACGAAGACGAGTTCGCCAGCCTCAAGGATTCGATCCTGTTCCCGATGCTCAAAAACCGTCGCCCGGTGTGGAATTCCCAGCCGAACCTGCATGGCAACCTGACCGAGCGCGGCCTGTTCTACGCTGACCGCATGAAGAAAGAGATCGACACCCCGCCGGACAACTGGCTGGTGTTCGACGAGCGTTACAAGACCCCGTCGATCGAACCGGCCGCGATGGAGCCGGACAACGGCAACGGCTGGTACGACCCAGCCACCAAGACCCTGCATTTCGTCGTCGCCACCCAGTGCCCGCTGGAAGCGGCAACCGAGACCGCGAAGATGATCTCGCCGTCGCGTTTCGGCCTGGCCAACCTGAACATGCATCCGGGTTACACCGTCGGCTACGGCTCCAAGGACCACAACATTTTCGTCTACTACGCGGCCCTGGCGGCGTTGTACGGCGCAGGTGTGCCGATTCGCCTGGCCAACGACCGTTACGAGCAGTTCCAGAGCGGTATCAAGCGCCACCCGTTCGATATTCGCTATCAGTTGGCAGTAGACAAGACCGATCACAGCTTCAAGATTTTCCGCGCCGAGATGAGCGTCGACGGTGGCGGTCGGATCAACTACAGCCCGTCGGTAGCGGCCGTTGGCGCTACGGCGGCGCAGTCGATCTACTACATGCCGCAGAACGACTTGCAGGTTACCGCTTACCACTCTCGCGCCGTTGAAGCGGGTTCGATGCGCGGCTACGGCACGCTGCAGAGCATGGCCTCCACCGAAATGATGGTCGACGAAATCGCCGACCGCCTCGGTGTCGATGCCATCGATCTACGTCGCAAGAACGCGCTGCGTTCCGGGATGAAAAATACCCAGGGCGCGATCCCGGCCGGTGCGTTGCGCCTGCACGAGATTCTCGACAAGGCTTCGCTGCACGAAGTCTGGAAAAACCGCGACGCTATCAAGAAACAGCGTGAAGCGGCGGATCCGGACAACTGGTATGGCGTGGGTTTCGCCATTTGCCAGAAAGATTTTGGCACCGGTTCCGAAGCACCGATGGCCAGCATCGAATTCACCGCTGAAGGGCGCATTTCCCTGCGTCATATCGGCATCGAGATCGGCACCGGCATGTCCACTTCGCAAGCCCTGGTGGTCGCCGATTTCCTCGGCAGCCCGGCGCATGATGTGAAGACCGGCGAAACCGAATGGAAGGAAATGCAACTGGTCACCGCCGGCAACCCTTACATCATGAGCCAGGCCGAGCAGGACAACTTCCTGCGTAACCCGCGCTGGGTCGGCAAACTGGCGTCGGCCTCGTCCGCGACCAACTCCGCCTACTACTTCAGCCACGCCACCCGTGAAGCGGCGCGCGTGCTGTTCAATCACGGTCTGTGGCCGGCGGCGCTGGAGATCTGGCGTCAGGGCCCGTACGGCGGCCAGGCCAACCCCTACGTGGTGCGCCGCGAAGACGCGCATTGGGTCGACGGCAAACTGACCGCCAACGGCATGCAGCCACTGAGCTTTGAAGAGCTGGCCAAGCGTGCCCACGAGCGCGGTCTGGTCACCGGCGCCACGGTTCACGGTTTCAACCGCTGGAGCTGGGCCGAAGCCGAATACAGCATCGACGGCGTGCGCGAGCGTCTTCCGCTCGACGGTCTGGCGGTGAAATACGGTGATGGTGCGCCAAAAGCGAAAAAGGCACAGATGACCAGCGCCGGTTTCCATTTGCTGGATCGGCAGAACATCGCCTATCCGGTGGTTCAGTTGAACAACGCCGCCGTGACCTATTACAGCCCGGTCGCAACGCTGGTCGAGTTGAAGGTCAACAAAGGGTCGGCAGAAGTCGAAGTGCTCAACCATCACTCGTGGCTGGAATGCGGCCGGGTGCTGGTCGAGGAACTGGTTCGTGGCCAGCTCGAAGGCGGGATCGCCATGGGCATCGGTCACGCCTTGATGGAAGAGATGCCGCTGTACGAGGGCGGCCCGGGGGAGGGTGACTGGAACTTCAACCGTTATCGCCTGCCGATGGCGCGCCATGTGGCGGTGTGGAAGCAGACGTCGGAAATCCTGCCGCCGCTGTCGCCAAGCGACCCGTCCAAAGGCATCGCCGAAGTGGTGATGATCCCGGTGGTCGGCGCCATCGGTAACGCCGTGGCCCACGCCATCGGCAAACGTGTCCGCGATCTTCCAATCACTGCTGCGCGCATCAAGGAGGCCCTCAATGGCTAACCGTCCGCTTCAACTGACCCTCAACGGTCAATCCGTCGGTCCGGTGGACATCCCTGATGACCTGCCGATGATCGATTACCTGCACGAATACAAGAACCTCACCGGTTCGCGCCTGGGCTGCGGCCAAGGCATCTGCCACGCCTGCGTGGTGATCGTCGACAACCCGGACGGCACCAGCGAAGAAGTGCGCACCTGCATCACCGGCGCGCATTACTTTGAGGGCAAGAAGGTCCGCACCATCGAAGGCCATGCCAAGCGTGACGAGCAAGGCCAGGTCACCGAGCTGAACCCGATCCAGCAGCGTTTCGTTGATGAATTCGCCTTCCAGTGCAGCTACTGCGCACCGGGCTTCGTCAACGCCGCGACCGTGCTGGTGGAAAAGCTGCAGCGCCAGCCGATCGTCAAAAGCAAGCTGGAACAAGTCATCGAGGACAGCCTCGGCCATCACATCTGCCGTTGCACCGGGTACGTGCGTTACTACAACGCCACCCGCAACGTGCTGACCGATCTCGGCCTGGTCAAGGAGGGTTAAGCATGAAGCGTTTATTGACCCGCCTGACCCTGGCGGTCGGTTTTGCCGTGCCTGTGCTCGCGGCCCATGCGGATGATCAGGTCAAGCGCGGCGAATACCTCGCCCGCGCGGCCGACTGCATGGCGTGCCACACGGCGCCCGGGGGCGCGCCGTTTGCTGGCGGCCTGCCAATCGTGTCGCCGTTCGGCACGATCTACGGCACCAATATCACGCCGAGCAAGGAGCACGGCATCGGCCTGTACAGCGATGACGAGTTTTTCGCGGCACTCACCGAAGGCAAGCGTCGTGACGGCGCCAACCTGTATCCGGCGATGCCGTACACCTCGTATCACTTGATGCCGCGTGAGGATTCGGATGCGATTCACGCGTATCTGAAAACCATCGAGCCGATCGAGCGTGCAGCCCCGGTGACGAGCCTGAGCTTTCCGTTCAACGTGCGTCCGGGTCTGATGGGCTGGAACATGATGTACGGCAAAGCCTTGAAGCTGGAGCCGGCCGAAGGCAAAAGCGACGCCTGGAAGCGCGGCCAGTACATGGTCGAAGTGCTCGGCCATTGCGGCGAATGCCATACGCCACGTGGCCTGCCTGGCGCGATGCAGTTGGACAAGCGCCTGACCGGCGGCATCCTCAACGGTTACCTGGCGCCGAGTCTGCTGGCGACGGATCTGGCGGCGCGCGGCTGGAATCATCAGGACCTGAGCACGTTCCTCAAGCACGGCATGAGTGCCCAGGGCACGATGTTCAACGAGATGTTTACGGTGTTCCACAACAGCACTCAGGGCCTGAATGATCCGGATCTGGCAGCAATGGCAACCTTCCTGCTCGGCGACAAGCCTCCGGCGGCGAAAGAGCTGACCGAAATGCCGGTGGAAAAACTCAGTGTCAGCGCTCAACGCGGTCGTCAGGAATACTTGAACGTCTGCGCCGGCTGTCACGCGGTCGGTGGTGAAGGCAAGCCGCATATTGCGGTGGCCATGCGCGGCAACACCACGCTGCGTCTGGAAGATCCACGCAATCTGGTTCGAGTGATCGAAGACGGTATCGGCGAGCAGAAATTCGCCGGATTCGAACGCATGCAGCCGATGCCCGGTTTTGCCGACAAGCTCGGTGCTGAACAACTGACCGATCTGCTGAACTACCTGCGTCAGGGGTGGGGTGGTCAGTCGGCCGAGCTGGCGGTCAGCGATGTGCAGAAGCTTCGGGCTGATGCGCCATCCATCGAGTACAAGGCGCACTGATCATGCAGCATCTCGATCTGCAGGTTGTGCGCCGGGCGCTGGAATGGTCGACGGCGGGGCAACGCATCTGGCTCTGCACCGTGCTGACGACCTACGGTTCGGCGCCTCGCGCGCCGGGTTCGATGCTGGCGGTGAACGACGGCGGGCAGTGGATCGGGTCGCTGTCCGGTGGCTGTGTCGAGGAAGACTTTCTCGAGCGCGTCGCCGAAGGTGCATTTCTTGATGCAATCAATGTCGTGCGTTATGGCGAAGGTGATGAACCGCGTTCGCGGGTCAGCCTGCCGTGCGGCGGCATTCTCGACGTGCTGGTAGAGAAATTTGACGCCGACTGCGATGTGCAGGCGTATCTGCGTGAACTCGAATCGGCGTTGCTGGGGCAGCGCCGGTTGATTCGCGAGGTCGATCTGACCACGGGCGTGCGTAGCCTGTTTACGGATCGTGAGCAGGGGGCGCGGATCGAGCGTGAAATCGACCGGGTGCGGATCCGTATCGGGGCTGCCCAGCGTTTGCTGCTGGCTGGCTATTCCAGCGTGGCGCAGGCCTGTGCGGAGTTCGCGGTTGGTCTGGGCTTCGAAGTGATTCTCTGCGACCCGCGTGAGGAGGTGCTGGAGGGCGTGGTGCTCAATGGCGTGGAGATCCGCCGGCAATTGCCGTCGGTGTTCATCGCCGATGGTGGCTGTCACCGTGATACGGCGGTGGTGGCGTTGACCCACGATCCGCGCATCGATGATCTGGCGATGATGGAAGCTGTGCGTACCGAAGCGTTCTACATTGGCGTGATGGGTTCGCTGCAGACGTCACAGAAGCGTTTCGAGCGTTTGCGGCGGATTGGCGGTCTGGGGGAGGGTGAGCTGGCGCGGATTCATGCGCCGATCGGTCTTAACCTTGGCAGCAAGACACCGTCGGAAATTGCTTTGGCAGTGCTCGCGGATATCCTGCGGATTCGTAGCGGGATTGCGCGGGATCAGTTGTAATCCGTGCTGAATGTAAAAAGGGCCGCTTTTCAGCGGCCCTTTTTTTGCGCGTCAGAAACCGAGTTTGTCGCGTAATCCGTAGTACCACGCGCCGAGTGCGGCAAACGGTGTGCGCAGCAGTTGCCCACCGGGGAATGGATAGTGCGGCAGGTCGGCAAACGCATCGAAGCGCTCGGCTTGTCCACGTAGCGCCTCGGCCAGTACTTTGCCGGCCAGGTGCGTGTAGGTCACGCCGTGGCCGCTGCAGCCCTGGGAATAATAGATGTTGTCACCCAGGCGCCCGACCTGAGGCAGACGCGACAGGGTCAGCAGGAAATTGCCGGTCCAGGCGTAGTCGATCTTCACGTCCTTGAGCTGCGGGAATGCCTTGAGCATTTTCGGGCGGATGATCGCTTCGATGTTCGCCGGATCCCGCGCGCCATACACCACGCCGCCGCCGAAGATCAGGCGTTTGTCGCCGCTGAGGCGGTAGTAGTCGAGCAGGTAGTTGCAGTCTTCGACGCAGTAATCCTGCGGCAGCAAAGATTTCGCCAGGTCATCGCCCAGTGGCTCGGTGGTGATGACCTGGGTGCCGCACGGCATCGACTTGGCTGCCAGTTCCGGCACCAGATTGCCGAGATAGGCGTTGCCGGCGACGATAATGAATTTGGCCCTGACCTTGCCCTTTGGTGTATGCACGACCGGGTTGGAGCCACGTTCGATGCGCACGGCCGGTGACTGTTCATAGATGGTGCCGCCCAGAGACTCCACGGCAGCGGCTTCGCCGAGTGCCAGATTCAGCGGGTGGATGTGACCGCCGCTCATGTCGAGCATGCCGCCGACGTATTGATCGCAGGCGACCACTTCACGGATACGGCGCTGATCCAGCAGCTCGAGCTGGGTGTGTCCGAAACGCTCCCACAGGCGCTTCTGTGATTCCAGGTGGCCCATCTGCTTGGCAGTGAGGGCGGCGAATACGCCGCCGTCCTTCAAGTCACACTGGATATCGTATTTGGCGACTCGCTCGCGAATGATCCGGCCGCCCTCGAACGCCATCTGCCCGAGCAACTGAGCTTGCTTCGGGCCGACGCTGCGTTCGATCACATCGATGTCACGGCTGTAGCTGTTAACGATTTGCCCGCCGTTGCGTCCCGAAGCGCCGAAACCGACCTTGGCGGCTTCCAGCACGGTCACGCGAAAACCGTTTTCCAGCAGGAAAAGGGCCGAGGAAAGTCCCGTATAACCAGCGCCGATCACACAGACATCCGTCTCCACATCATCCTGCAAGGCTGGACGTGGTGGTACGGCATTGGCCGACGCAGCGTAATAAGACTCTGGGTAAGGGGTGTTCGCCATCCTGCAGCCTCTGTTTAATATATTTTACGAGTGCGGCGATCCTACCCCAGTTGAAAAACCTCCGCCAGCCACCGGGAAATCTTCTTGCGGCGGGTCGAAATTAAATATTTTGCATATTCATAGGGTTAGGTGAAAAAAAGGTGTTGACACCCCTCCGGAATTCCGTAGAATGCCGCCTCACAGCAGGCACGTAGCTCAGTTGGTTAGAGCACCACCTTGACATGGTGGGGGTCGTTGGTTCGAGTCCAATCGCGCCTACCAAACAAAATCCGCTCTGCTGGGCGGTCTGGAAGGGGCCACCGAAAGGTGGGCCCTTTTTTGTTGCCTGCGATTTGCAAAACTTTTGCAAAACCCCATCTCGGAGCGCCAATTCGGCGCCCACCTCACGTACTCGATCGTCCTGTCGCCGTGCCCTCCTGGTAGTGCGTCGTCATCTTCTCGTCCGCGTGCCTCGGCAATGCCTGGATGTATTCCTGCGGGAAGTTACTTGGACGCGTGGTGGAGGGCGATCCTGGCGGCGGATGGTGAGATTGATCTGCGAACTGGCGATGGATTTTCAGAGGTTTATAAATTGAGGTCTTTTTGTTGTTCGTCGTTTTTCCATTGAATCCATGACGCTTGAGTGTGTGGATCGGCGTATTCCCCGCTCGGTAATCGAGGGAGGCTCATCAAGCCGTTCAGATTTTTCAGGCTGTGTTCAAACTCTTCCCGATACATTCGAACAGGCGTTGCGCATGGTTTGGCGCTTTCCAGCCCTGCAATCCGCTTCAGCGCTCTAGCTAGCTTCCTGACATATCGTATCGTGTGGTGCGTATTGGTTATGGCCTTTCTGTTCATGCCATCGAATGGTTGAGTCACCCAAAACTCCATTGGAAATAAGAATTCGGGCTTTTTACGTCAGATCACCTGATGAGAATGTAGGCCTTTTCTGTTTTGTATGAGGGGTCTTTCCTGAAATGACTTTTTGATCTTCGAGATCTCGACGACCATAAAAATAGTGTGGATATTGAAAGGCTTACGATTTTATTGAACCAACCGGTTATCAAAAATACGTTGTTACATACTGAAAAAATCAGTAGTATCCGCCCCGCGTTCACCACCACGGTTTATGCATTTTTAAATCCCAAGCTTCCATCAGCTGCTTGGGATTTTTTTTGCCTGCGATTTGCCTCCTTCAATCGCCATCCTGCCCTTGCTCCTGGCATGCATTGCCCGCCATGGGCGCTGCCGGGCAAAACCATACATTATCGACTACTACTGTCTGGCCGATTTCAATCTCAGTCTGACGGGAGTTCTACAATGCTCGTTCATTGGTTTCTTGCAGCGGTTCATCTACTGGCGTTCGCCCTGGGATTCTGGGCTGTATTGACCCGCGGCACGGCATTCAGTCGTCTGGCTGCCGGGGGTGGTGATGTCGGGCGGGTATTGCTCGCGGATAATCTGTGGGGGATATCGGCATTGGTGCTGCTGGTGAGCGGTGGCATGCGAGCCTTTGGCGGGTATGAAAAGGGTGCCGACTATTATCTGCACCAACCGCTGTTCCACGTGAAGATGACACTGCTTGTGCTGATTCTGGTTCTGGAATTGGCTCCGATGATTACGCTGATCAAATGGCGCATAGCCAGGGGCCGCGGCACCTCGTTCGATAGCGGGCGTGCAAAAGTCTTTGCGCGGATCAGTCATGCTGAAGCGCTGTTGCTGGTGCTGATGGTGATGGCAGCCACCGGGATGGCACGGGGAGTGACATTCGGCTAGGTTGGCACGATTCCTGGCTTCTATTCGGAAACGTCCGACAGCCAACCATTGTGATCATGGTTAGTATCGGTAGCGAAAAAAGAAGACGTGCAGCAAGGGAGTCTGTATGGCCTGCGCCGTCACCAGGGAGGTGGGGGTGGCAAAACGGCGCTCGGTTCTTTAGCCAGTCATTACGCGAAGGTGAACGAACTGGCTACTGACTACGACGGGGCTCAGGGGGTTTGTGGCTTGTCCGGAGCGGTCAGGCCGGCCTGAATGCGCTGGTAAATTTCTTCACGGTGTACGGCAACGTTCTTTGGCGCGTTGATGCCGATGCGAACCTGCTGGCCGCTTACGCCGAGAATGGTGATGGTAATGTCATCACCGATGTTTATGCTTTCACCGACTTTGCGGGTGAGTATCAGCATGGTCTTCTCCTTGATTGCTTTGTAGGGCACCTGATTCAGACAGTGCAGAGGTCGGTGGTACGTATAGATTAGTGCGAAGTCTCACGGTTTGGGTGCCTCTTTCTGACGCGCAGACGTGGCATTAATTCCCAGCGCGTAACTATACAGGTGCGGCAACCATCAATCTCGTAGTTTTGTGCCCATTTTGCGGGGCTCTGAAAGTATTCGTGAATGCTAAGATCGCCGTTTCAAAAAAACAGAGGGAAGCGTTGTGCGCAAATTGGTCTGTGTGGTCGCAGCACTGGCATTGGCAGGATGTGGTGAAGGCAAGAGCGTGGAAACGCAAAAATCAAAAACGGTAGCGGTGACAACGCCTGCGACAGTATCCGGACCGCAGTGGGATCTGGAGGTGCGCGGCGAAACACCTCAAGCCGTAAGTGATCTGAGCGGCTGGTTGATCGAGCATGCGTTTATCGCCAATGTCATCAAGGATCCCAGCGGAAAGACCCGGATCCTGCTGGGGCCATTCAATTCCAAAGCCGAAGCCGAAGCGAAACAGGCCGATGTGAACGCTGCACTGGTCAAGGCGAAAAAGCAGAACATCGAGACACTTGTGATCGAGCGCAGCGCAGCGCAGTAAACGTTCCTTTCGGCGGAGCTGACTAAAGGGTGTCCGGTGTGATTCGTTTTTACTGGAGTCACCGACGATGCTCAGAAGGAGCTCCGCATGGCCTCCGCCAGTCCTTACAAGTTGTTCGACGTTGTATTGCGACACAAGCAGCAGCTCAGTCCGCACCTCATGCGGATCACTCTCGCCGGCTCGGCAGTCAGCGAAATGGCTACCTGGGCTCCTGATCAGCGAGTCAAACTGTTCTTCCCGGCGCCGGATGGCTCTCTCGCCAGGCTCTCTCAGGATGAGGGATGGTACGCTCGTTTGCGCTCGATGCTGGCAGACCGACGCCCGGCGATGCGTACCTACACCATCCGCCACTTGCGAGCCGATCAGGGTGAGGTCGACATCGACTTTGTTCTGCATGGCGAAACCGGCCCTGCTTCTCGCTGGGCCTTGCGAGCGCAACCGGGTGAGCCGATGCAGATCCTGGCGCCTGATAGCCGGTACTCGGCGAGCGAGGCGGGTGGTTTTGAATGGAAGCCTCCGCAGTTGCTCAGGCACCTTTTACTGGTTGCCGACTCGACTGCGTTGCCTGCGGCGATGGGGATTCTCGATGAATTGGCGGTACTTGCGGATCCACCTCCGGCCCAAGTGTTTCTGGAGGTCGACAGCGCGGCGGACATGCTTGCGGTGCCTGACTGGCCAGGTCTGTCGGTGCAGTGGCTGATTCGCGAGCAGGCCGGCACCACAGTGGCCGGGGCGCTGATGGTAGAGGCGGTGCGAAAGGCTGCATTGCCCGTCGACACATCACTCGTCGCCAAGGCGGTGGAGTTGGCCGACGTTGATGTCGATCAGGAGATCCTCTGGGAAATCGCTGAAGCCGCCACGGAAGGATTCTATGGCTGGATCGCCGGTGAATCGGCTGCAGTCATGAATTTGCGCAGATACCTGATCAAGGAGCGCGGTATTCCTCGTGAATCACTCAATCTGATGGGTTACTGGCGTTACAACAAGCCCGGCAGCTGACCACAAAAAAGGCCTCGAGCGTGAAGCGCGAGGCCTTTTCATTATGTGCGAACAATCAGCCGCAGGCTTTCAGGTTGACCGGTCCGACGAACTCGTTGCCGCGTCCCATCACGCACGCCACGCTCTGATTGCGCTGGCGTTCCCAATCCTGCACTGGGTACGTCTTGTCCCAGGCTTCATACAACTGCCGATCCTGCTTCGACAGTCGCAAGCCATATTGCTTGCTCATATAGAAGTAAGTGCGGGCGATCATGCCGCGAATCGAAGGACGGGGCATGACCTTTTTCGCCTTGAAATCGACTTGGGTCAGGCATGAGCCATATTGACCTTTTTCGACCGGTAGCCAGCCGTAGCTGAAGTTGCTGCGATCACCATTGACCTCGCCAATGCTCGGTACCAGGTTGTGCAGGTCGGCTTCGGCTTTCTGGTAGCCAGGGTCGTAGCGTGTGCAATTCTTGCGTCCGCCTTCCTGCCAGCATTGGCGCTGATGGCCG
This sequence comes from Pseudomonas fluorescens, assembly GCF_012974785.1. Lineage (GTDB taxonomy): Bacteria > Pseudomonadota > Gammaproteobacteria > Pseudomonadales > Pseudomonadaceae > Aquipseudomonas > Aquipseudomonas fluorescens_BT. The sequence goes on from NZ_CP027561.1 coordinate 2,191,410, forward strand.
AACTCCCAGGCCGGGACGATGTGTTCCCATTCAATCCGGGAGGCACGCTTGGCATTTTTGCGCGGAACGTAACCGCAAGCCGCCAGGTCGACCTTATTGCCCGTGTATTTGCAGCCGCAATAGAACTCGGTGGATTGTGGGGCGTACAACTTCCAGGCGACCTTCTTGGCTTCGGTAAACGTGCGGGGTGCGCCGGCCTGGGCGCCAAGTGAGATGAACAGCAAAAGCACAGCAAGCAAACGGACAATCATTGAGTCAATCTTCCTTCGGTACAACCCAGAAAATCTGCACGCCACCATCGTCGCGATAAGCGAGGGTGACGTTGTCGTTCTCGTCGATCTCTTCCAGCAGGCGTTCCCATGCATCCATCGGTTCATCCGGGAGGCGGAAGATCAGAGCGGCTTTGGCTTTTTGTGCGGTGGGGGAGTTGATGATCTTTTGAACGCGCATACCCATGCGTTCGTAAGCATCGGGAGCGTCAGAGGAAGTGGCCACGAGGTTATCCTTATTAAGCTGTACGTGCATACAGTATTTAACTGTAAGCATTTTCGCAACTGCTTAAAAATCAAGAAAATCCTCTGACAGCGGTTTTCCGGTTTTGATGTGGCTCATCCGAAATATTTGTGCAGGAAGGGAGCGAGGGCGGTGTAGGTAATTGCACCACCCGCCAGGGTGGCGAGTGGTGAAAGAGTTGCCCGGCCGAGACTCGGCCGGGCGAGGCTGAATCAGTACTCCCAGAACATCCGCTGCAGTTCTTTGCTGTCGTTGGTTTTGGTCAGGGCGACCATCGCCAGGATGCGAGCCTTCTGAGGGTTCAGGTCGTGAGCGACGACCCAGTCGTACTTGTCGTCAGGCTGTTCGGCGTTGCGCAGAACGAAACCTCCGGCGTTGACGTGGGAAGATCGAATGATCTGAACGCCATCCTTGCGCAGGGCCTGCAGGGCCGGGACGACACGGGAAGACACCGAGCCGTTGCCGGTGCCAGCATGGATGATCGCTTTGGCGCCGGACTGGGCCAGGGCCTTGTAGGCTGTATCGCCGACATTGCCGTAGGAGTAGGCGATTTCTACGTCAGGCAGGCTCTTGATGTTCTTGATATCAAATTCCGAATCCATGGTGTGGCGCTTGGCTGGCAGGCGGAACCAGTAGGATTTTCCTTCGACCACCATGCCCAGCGGGCCCCATGGGCTTTTGAATGCTTCGGTCTTGATGTTGATCATTTTGCTGACATCGCGGCCGGACTGGATTTCATCGTTCATGGTGACCAGTACACCTTTGCCGTGGGCTTCCTTGCTGCTGGCGACGGCGACGGCGTTGTACAGGTTGAGCATGCCGTCCGCCGACATGGCGGTGCCGGGGCGCATCGAGCCGACAACGATGATCGGCTTGTCGGTTTTCTCTACCAGGTTCAGGAAGTAGGCGGTTTCTTCCAGGGTGTCGGTGCCGTGGGTGATGACGATGCCATCGACGTCTTTGCTGTCGGCCAGCTCGGATACGCGGCGACCCAGTTGCAGCAGGTTTTCATTGGTGATGCTTTCCGAGGCGATCTGCATGACTTGCTCGCCACGCACATTCGCCAGTTTGCTCAGCTCGGGGATGCCGGCGATCAATTGTTCGATACCCACCTTGGCTGCCTGATAGGTAGCGCTGTTGGCCGCACTGGCGCCGGCGCCGGCAATGGTGCCGCCTGTAGCGAGAACCACCACGTTGGCCAGTTTGGTCTGGGTTTCGACTTCTTTTGCCTGAAGGGCGGAGGGCAGGAGCAGCAACAGGGCCAAAGCGCCCGGAACCAATGTGTTGAAAGCAGATTTCATTATTTTTCTCTCTAGTAGTGAGACGGTGCTGATTGCAGGTTCATCTAGATGCGCCCCGGGCCGATCTGAATGCCAGGGGTGCAGTAGGGGAGCAGGATCTGTACCAGCCGTACTGTGCTTTAGGGAAATGTTTAACCTTATGATTTATATCAATATTTTTTTGATTGGCGAGAATCGCCTATCCGGTATTCCGAACGGTGGGCGCTTTCGTGTTCGGCTCTCCGAAAGGGACTACGGCCGTTGTCGAACGATGCAAATTGCAGGTTTTGGATTCTCTGCTAAAGAAAGCGTCCCGCAGGCCGATGGTTGTTGAAGGAAACTTGAAATTAGGGAGTTCACATGTCACTGACCATCGGTTTTACAAATCCGGGCGCTGTTACCATCGGCGGTAAAACCGCAGCGACGATCAATGCCATGAATGATGCGCAAGCGGATGCTTCCGCCGAAGCGCTGGGCGTTGAAAAAACCGAAAGCAACCAAGTCAGAACCGGCGGTGCCGCGCAAGAAGACAGCAAGGCGGAAAGCGGCGACAACCTGAGTGTCACCGTCAAGATGTTGCTGAAACGGATGCAGGAATTGCAGAAGCAACTGCAGGAGCAGCAGCAACGCCTGGCTGCGGCGCAAGCTGCGAGCTACCCGACTCCCGAGGCGAAGTCGCAGGCAGTCATGTCTGTTCAGGGGGAGATCGCTGAAACCAGCGGCGCGCTGCTGGAAGTCTCCGCTGCGCTGGTCAAGGAAATGTCCAAGGGCTCATCCGGCGGTAACCTGGTCAACACCACGGCTTAAGCACTCAAAGGGCGAATCTGCAAATTCGCCCTGCAGTCAATACCGATTCCGATTGTTGACAAACGTTGGCGGGATTCGCATAGTTCGGTCTACGCAAACGTTTGCGCGGCTTCTCCGAGACCCTGTTGTCTGGAAGATGCCGACGAAGCTTACGCCAGCGCAAGCGTTGCTCACAATAATCATAAGATCGGAGTGAACCCATGAAGCTGCCATTCGCTGGACGTCTTCTCGCTGTCGCCGTGCTGGCTGCCGCATCCGCTGCACTGCCTGTCTCTTCGGCATTCGCCGAATCTCCGGAAAAACCCAAGGTCGCACTGGTCATGAAGTCTTTGGCCAACGAATTCTTCCTGACCATGGAAGACGGCGCCAAGGCTTACCAGAAAGAACACTCCGCCGATTTCGACCTGATCTCCAACGGGATCAAGGACGAAACCGATACCGCCGGCCAGACCCGTATCGTCGAGCAGATGATTCTGGCGAAGGTCAATGCGCTGGTCATTGCGCCGTCCGACTCCAAGGCCATGGTGCCGGTGATCAAGAAGGCCGTCGATGCCGGCATCACTGTGATCAACATCGACAATCAGCTTGATCCGGCCGTCATCAAGAGCAAGAACATCAGCGTACCGTTCGTGGGGCCGGACAACCGCAAGGGCGCTCGTCTGGTAGGCGAGTACCTTGCCAAGCAACTGAAGGCCGGTGACGAAGTCGGCATCATCGAGGGCGTTTCCACGACGACTAACGCCCAGCAGCGCACCGCTGGCTTCAAGGATGCGATGGAGGCCGCACAGATCAAGGTGGTTTCCCTGCAGTCCGGTGATTGGGAAATCGACAAGGGCAACAAGGTCGCCGCGTCGATCCTCAGCGAATATCCGGACGTCAAGGCGCTGCTGGCCGGTAACGACAGCATGGCTGTAGGCGCTGTTTCCGCTGTGCGTGCTGCGGGCAAGGCCGGGCAGGTGCAAGTGGTCGGCTACGACAACATCAATGCGATCAAGCCAATGCTCAAGGACGGTCGCGTTCTGGCGACCGCCGACCAGTTCGCTGCCAAACAGGCCGTATTCGGTATCGAGACTGCGTTGAAGATTCTCAAGGGCGAGAAAGTCGACAGCGGTGCCAATGGTGTGATCGAAACGCCGGTCGAACTGGTTACCAAGTAGTCCTTCGGCGACACAATGGCGCTCGCCCGTCCGGGCGGGCGCACGGAGAGTTTTTATGTCAGTTTCCGCCCCGAACGCTGTCCTCTCGGTCAGCGGTATCGGCAAGACCTATGCGCAACCGGTACTCACCGGTATCGACCTGACGCTGATGCGCGGTGAAGTGCTGGCGCTGACCGGCGAGAACGGTGCCGGTAAAAGTACCCTGTCGAAGATCATTGGTGGCCTGGTTACACCGACCGCCGGGCAGATGCAGTTCCAGGGCAAGGAGTATCGCCCCGGCAGTCGTACCCAGGCAGAAGAGCTTGGCGTTCGTATGGTCATGCAAGAACTCAATCTGCTGCCGACCTTGTCGGTGGCGGAGAACCTGTTTCTCGACAACTTGCCAAGCAACGGCGGCTGGATCAGTCGCAAGCAACTGCGTAACGCTGCCATCGAGGCCATGGCTCAAGTCGGTCTGGATGCCATCGATCCGGACACCCTGGTCGGCGAGCTGGGCATCGGTCACCAGCAAATGGTCGAAATCGCGCGTAACCTGATCGGCGATTGCCATGTGTTGATCCTCGACGAGCCGACCGCGATGCTCACCGCTCGCGAAGTCGAAATGCTCTTTGAGCAGATCACTCGGCTGCAGGCGCGCGGCGTTGCGATCATCTATATCTCTCATCGTCTCGAAGAGCTGGCCCGAGTCGCACAACGCATTGCCGTGTTGCGTGACGGTAATCTGGTGTGTGTCGAGCCGATGGCCAACTACAACAGCGAGCAACTGGTCACGCTGATGGTCGGTCGCGAGCTGGGCGAACACATGGACATGGGCCCGCGCAATATCGGTGCCCCTGCGCTGACGGTCAAAGGCCTCACTCGTTCCGACAAGGTCCGTGACGTGTCCTTCGAAGTGCGTGCCGGTGAGATTTTTGGCATTTCCGGTTTGATCGGGGCAGGGCGCACGGAACTGCTGCGCCTGATTTTCGGCGCCGATCTCGCCGACAGCGGCAGCGTTGCTCTCGGCTCGCCGGCGCAGGTGGTGAGTATTCGCTCGCCGGTCGACGCGGTGCGCAACGGTATCGCCCTGATCACGGAAGATCGAAAAGGTGAAGGCCTGCTGCTGAGTCAGTCGATCAGCGCCAATATTGCTCTGGGCAATATGCCGGAGATTTCCAGCGGTGGTTTCGTCAACAATGGCGATGAGATCTCTCTGGCCAAGCGGCAGATCGATGCCATGCGAATCCGCAGTTCCAGCCCGACTCAACTCGTATCCGAATTGTCCGGCGGCAACCAGCAAAAAGTCGTGATCGGCCGCTGGCTGGAGCGCGACTGTTCGGTGTTGCTGTTCGATGAGCCAACTCGCGGTATCGATGTCGGTGCCAAGTTTGACATTTATAACCTGCTCGGCGAACTGACCCGGCAGGGCAAGGCGCTGGTGGTGGTGTCCAGCGACCTGCGTGAGTTGATGTTGATTTGCGACCGTATCGGTGTGCTGTCGGCGGGGCGCCTGATCGATACCTTCGAGCGTGACAGCTGGACCCAGGATGACTTGCTTGCCGCGGCGTTCGCCGGCTACCAAAAACGTGATGCGTTGCTCAACGAAGCAGCGCCTAGGGATCTCCCATGAAAACTGCATCTTCTGCCGGCAAACGTAGTGGCAACTTCTATGGACTGGGTACCTATCTGGGCCTGGCCGGTGCATTGCTGGCGATGGTCGCGCTGTTCTCGGTCATGAGCAGCCACTTTCTGTCGTACAACACCTTCAGTACTTTGGCCAATCAGATTCCCGACCTGATGGTGTTGGCGGTGGGCATGACCTTTGTCCTGATCATCGGTGGCATCGATCTTTCGGTGGGTTCTGTACTGGCGCTTGCGGCCTCCACCGTCAGCGTGGCAATCCTTGGCTGGGGCTGGAGTGTTTTGCCATCTGCACTGCTCGGCATGGCAGTGGCGGCTTTGGCAGGGACGGTTACCGGTTCGATCACGGTTGCCTGGAGAATTCCGTCATTTATCGTCTCGCTCGGCGTGCTCGAGATGGCCCGGGGGCTGGCCTATCAGATGACCGGTTCCCGCACGGCCTACATCGGCGATTCCTTCGCCTGGTTGTCGAACCCTATCGCTTTCGGTATCTCGCCCTCGTTCATCATTGCCTTGCTGGTGATTTTCATCGCTCAGGCAGTGTTGACCCGAACCGTGTTCGGTCGTTACCTGATCGGCATCGGTACCAATGAGGAAGCGGTGCGACTCGCGGGCATCAATCCCAAGCCCTACAAGGTCCTGGTGTTCAGTCTGATGGGTTTGCTGGCCGGCATCGCCGCGCTGTTCCAGATTTCCCGTCTGGAAGCGGCCGATCCAAACGCCGGTTCAGGCCTTGAGCTGCAGGTGATCGCTGCCGTGGTGATCGGTGGTACCAGCCTGATGGGCGGCCGGGGTTCGGTCATCAGCACTTTCTTCGGCGTGTTGATCATTTCGGTGCTGGCAGCCGGCCTTGCGCAGATTGGTGCAACGGAACCGACCAAGCGCATCATCACCGGCGCGGTAATCGTTATCGCTGTGGTGCTCGATACGTATCGCAGCCACCGCGCAAACCGGCGGGGCTGAGACATGGCAACGATCAAGGATGTGGCGGCACTTGCGGGTATTTCCTACACGACCGTCTCTCATGTTGTGAACAACACCCGGCCGGTGAGTCAGGAGGTGCGGCTGAAAGTCGAGGCGGCGATCAAGAGCCTCGACTATGTACCGAGCGCCGTCGCCCGATCGCTGAAGGCCAAGACCACTGCCACCATTGGTTTGCTGGTGCCCAACAGTCTCAACCCGTACTTCGCCGAACTGGCGCGGGGCATCGAGGATTATTGTGAGCGCAATGGCTACTGCGTGATTCTCTGCAACTCCGACGACAATCCGGAAAAACAGCGCAGTTATCTGCGAGTGTTGCTGGAGAAGCGTATCGATGGCTTGATCGTCGCCTCTGCTGGCGGTGACAGTGGTCTGGCGCAGGGGCTGGCCGGGGTCAAGACGCCGATGGTGATCGTTGACCGGGGGCTGGAAGGTGTGGACGCCGATCTCGTGCGCATCGACCATGAATATGGCGCCTATCTGGCGACAAGACACCTGATTGAACTTGGACATCGTGATATCGCCACGGTTGGCGGTCCTGCGAGCACCAGTGTTGCGCAAATGCGTCAGGCAGGTTTTTGCCGCGCCTTGAAAGAGGCGGGTATTGAAGTGCCGCCATCGCGGATGCTGGAAAGCGATTTCACCAGCACTGGCGGTTACAACGCGGCGGCGGTGTTGCTTGAGAGCAATCCTCCCAGTGCAATCTTCGCCGGCAACGACATGATCGGCATCGGTGTACTGCGAGCCGCCGCCGAACGCAATGTGCGTGTGCCTGCCGAGTTGTCGGTGATCGGTTTCGACGATATCCAGATGAGCCGTTACGTGTATCCGGCGCTGACGACTGTGGGGCAGTCGATCCTGCAGTTGGGCGAAATGGCAGCGGAAGTGTTGCTGCGAAGAATTGCCACCCCGGATCTGGCCACTGATCAGCGGATCGTGACCCCGAGTATTGTCCTGCGAGAGTCGACCGCGCCACTGGCTGGCGTGTTTACCGAATATCGCTGAAACCGAATTGATGAGTAGTGATGTATGCCCGCAAATGTAGTGGTAATAGGCAGCCTGAACATGGACCTGGTCACCCGGGCGCCTCGCTTGCCTCGGGGTGGCGAAACACTGATCGGTCATTCGTTCGCCACTGTGTCAGGTGGCAAGGGTGCCAACCAGGCGGTGGCCGCCGCCCGGTTGGGGGCACAGGTGTCGATGGTGGGTTGTGTCGGCAATGACGACTACGGCGTGCAGTTGCGCGACGCATTGTTGGCCGAGCAGATCAATTGCCAGGCCGTCAGTGTGGTCGAGGATTCCAGTGGCGTAGCGCTGATTGTGGTCGATGACAACAGTCAGAACGCAATCGTCATTGTTGCCGGGGCCAACGGTTCGATGACGCCTGGGGTGGTCGACCGTTTCGACGCGGTGCTGCAGGCGGCGGATGTGATCATTTGTCAGCTGGAAATTCCCGATGCCACCGTCGGGCATGCGCTCAAGCGCGGTCGCGAACTGGGCAAAACAGTCATCTTGAACCCGGCTCCGGCCAGCCGTCCGTTGCCATCAGACTGGTTTGCCTCCATCGACTACCTGATTCCCAATGAAAGTGAAGCCGCCGCCCTCAGCGGTTTGCCGGTGGACTCGCTGGAGAGCGCTGAAAAAGCGGCTGCCCGGCTGATTTCGATGGGTGCCGGCAATGTGATCGTCACGCTGGGCGCTCAGGGGGCTTTGTTCTCCAATGGCGCGGGTTACCAGCATTTTCCTGCACCCAAAGTGAAGGCGGTTGATACCACGGCTGCCGGGGATACCTTCGTCGGCGGTTTTGCAGCGGCGCTGGCCGCTGGCAATACCGAGGTCGAGGCCATTCGTTTTGGTCAGATAGCCGCGGCGCTGTCTGTTACTCGGGCGGGTGCCCAGCCGTCCATTCCCACATCAACCGAAGTCCAGGCATTCAAACCCGTATGAAAAAGACTCCATTGCTCAACATCGCGCTGTCTCGGCTGATTGCCTCCCTTGGTCATGGCGACATGGTCGTGATCGGTGACGCCGGCTTGCCTGTACCGCCGGGCGTCGAGTTGATCGACCTTGCGTTGACGCACGGTGTTCCGGATTTCGTCAGCACCCTGAACGTCGTCCTCAGCGAAATGCAGGTCGAGAGTCATGTGCTCGCCCGGGAAGTCTTCGACAAACAACCCGGTGCGCTGGCTTCGCTGGACGCATTGAATGACGAAGGCGCACTGGGGCGGCGCGATCTGCTCACTCATGAGCAATTCAAGGTTCTCAGCCGACAGGCGCGAGCGATTGTCCGTACAGGCGAATGTCAGCCGTATTGCAACATCGTGCTGGTCGCCGGGGTGACGTTTTAACCGGGTTCAGACCCTTTCGATTTCATAAGCACAAGGAATGCGCCATGCACCGCTATGCTCAAAAACTGCACCAACTGATCCGGAGTCTGCTGCTTTTGTCCGTGATAACCGCGACCGGCGCCCAAGCGGCGGAAAAGATCGATCTGATCATCGACACCGATCCGGGGGCCGATGATGTGGTGGCCCTGTTGTTTGCTCTGGCATCGCCGGAGGAGCTGAATATTCGCGCGCTGACCACCGTGGCCGGCAACGTGCGTCTCGACAAGACTTCTCGCAATGCGCGACTGGCCCGTGAGTGGGCAGGGCGCGAAGAGGTTCCGGTCTATGCGGGCGCGCCAAAACCGTTGATGCGCACGCCGATCTACGCCGAGAACATCCATGGCAAGGAAGGCCTGTCGGGTGTCACTGTGCATGAGCCGAAAAAAGGTCTGGCCAAGGGCAACGCGGTCAACTACTTGATCGATACGCTGAAGAACGCCAAGCCGCACAGCATCACTATCGCCATGCTTGGCCCGCAAACCAACCTGGCGCTGGCGCTGATCCAGGAGCCGGAGATCGTTCAGGGCATCAAGGAAGTGGTCATCATGGGTGGCGCTCACTTCAACGGTGGCAACATCACGCCGGTGGCCGAATTCAACTTGTTTGCCGATCCACAGGCGGCTGAGGTCGTTCTCAAGAGCGGGGTGAAACTGACTTACCTGCCGCTGGACGTGACCCACAAGGTGCTAACCAGCGATGCACGTCTGAAGCAGATCGCAGCGCTGAACAACAATGCGAGCAAAATTGTCGGCGACATCCTCAACGAGTACATCAAGGGTGACATGGAACACTACGGCATCCCGGGTGGCCCGGTGCATGACGCCACGGTTATCGCTTATCTGCTCAAGCCGGAGCTGTTTACCGGTCGTTCGGTGAACGTGGTGATCGACAGTCGCGAAGGTCCGACATTCGGGCAGACCATCGTCGACTGGTATGACGGGCTCAAGGCACCGAAAAATGCATTCTGGGTAGAAAACGGCGATGCTCAGGGCTTCTTCGATCTGTTGACCGAGCGTCTGAAACGTTTGAAGTAAGCGTCATGCCCGCAGGTGCCGGCCTGCGGGCTTTACTCATTCCCTGTATCCGGTGTGCCTTTGAAGTCGTCCGGATATTTCTCGAACAGCTGGGCGATGAATGATTGCGCAGCTTGTGTTCCCAGCGTCTTGACCAGCAGGTCGATGCTGATCAGCGCCAACTCCTCAGGACTGCCCGGACTGTAGGAACTATGCCCTTGTGGCCATTGGGCCTTGATGTCGGCGGAGATGCTTACGGTCGTCATGTCGGGGCTCGGGAGATCGCTGGGTCGGAGTTTCGAGTTAACCATGTTGTCCGGCGTTTGGCACTGCGACTTAGGCATGAACGCGGGGCTATGCGACACTTGGTCGTCTTCAAGAAACCAGGTACCGAGCCGTGCAGATCGATTTGAATTCTCCCGATGGCCTGACACTTGACGCTGTGCGCCGGTTGCTGGCCTCCGCCAGTGATGATGAGCACACCCAGTTGCGTGTGACCAAGGGCGGGATTGCCTATATTTCGGCGGGGGTCACTGGCGGTCAGGATATCGATGGGCTGTCGTTTCGTCTGGAAACCTGGGCAAAGGGATCAGGCTATGTGGGAAACGTCGCAGCCAGTGATGAAGTCTGGGTCATGCAGATTTTCAATGCCCTCAAAGACAATTGGCCGAATCCGCCGCTCGACTACATCGACATCTACTGAGCTCGTTAATATTCGGTGACGATTGTATGGAGATGCATTGCGCGCGCTTCAGGCAGACTCAGCGTTTTTTCCGGGTCGTGGGGCAGGGTGTCCACAGGTGTTGTGAAACCAAACGCCGGAATGGCGGTCGCACGATCTCAGCTTAACCATTAGAAAGAAGGAGGCTTCATGCCTTTGAAGTTCGCATCACTGGGTGCACTTATGGCCGCTGCCATGTTGGCCGGATGCAGCACGACCTCCAGCGAGTCGGCAAAGGATCCTGTGGCGTCCGATGCCGGTCATGGCCGCTGTGAAGCAAAGGCTGCGGAATTTGCCATCGGTAAAAGGGCTTCCCCGGAGCTGCTAGAGCAGGCTCGTGCCAAGTCTGGCGCGCAAAATGCCCGCTTCCTCAAACCTACGGACATGATCACCCTGGAATACCGCTCCGATCGCCTGAATCTGAACACCGACAACAATCTGGTGGTCATCCGCGCCAACTGTGGCTGATCCCGGGTCGTTTTTGTCACAGGCATAAAAAACCCCGTCACATGGACGGGGTTTTTTTAGTGCGCCGGGAAATTACTCTGGGCGAACTTGTGCAGCTTGCATACCCTTTTGGCCTTTCTCAGCCACGAAGGAAACGGTCTGGCCTTCTTTCAGGCTTTTGAAACCGTCGGATTCGATAGCTTTGAAGTGTACGAACAGGTCGTCACCGCCACCTTGAGGAGTGATGAAGCCGAAGCCTTTTTCATCGTTGAACCATTTAACGGTGCCGGTTTGGCGATTAGACATGGTGTATCTCCAAGAAACATATATTTTCAGTAGTACTGTGCTGCTCAGGCCAACTGGGCACACCCGGGTATCATAGTCGAAATGTTCGGTTTGGTAGCCCCCCGGACGTGCTGTTTGCTTTCATATTGCAGACGCTTCGACAGTTTGAATGTCTGTAACCCCCGGTTTCAGAGGCTTTCAGCCAATTCGAAGGGGTGTAAAAAAAGCTATAAAACCTGCATAAAATATCGAATTCAGGTGCATTTCGGCTGTTTTGCGCTTATCGAATGCCCACAAATCCGTTCATCGGGACTATTTTTGCACTCGGCAAACCGAGATTTCTTTCAGTGCGCGCTGACCCAATTCGCCACTCGGCGGGGTGTTCTTGTCCATCAGTTGAGCGATTTCCTGCGTGGTGAATTTCTTCTCCAGGACATCAGCGCCGCAGGTGCAGTGTTGTTTGGCTACGGTCGGGTTGACGCTTTGGCTGGCCGCCTTGGTGCAGTCATTCATGTATTGCTCTTTTACGCCTTTCGGCCAGGCGGCCTGCGCGCTGAGCGGCAACAGCAGAACTAAAGGGACGACTGCGGCAAATAGGGTGTTCAGACGCATGCGAAGATGCTCCTTGTGGGTCGATGTCTTGTTATCTGATGGCTGAGGGGCCGATCAAGTTCATCACTTTGGCATAAAACAGACGATTTGCCTGCCGGTAAAACCAGCGTGCGTGCGCGACCGTTCATCTGTGCTAGCATGGCCGACTCGAGCGTTTCGCAGGCACCGGATGACCTTCAGTCCCGGTAGCGGCGGCGTACGAATACTCTGATTTGAATCCCAGTCACTCTGGTTCGGTTTTCCGGTTGGCCGCAAGGCTCCTGCCGCTGTAAGGCAGGCGTTCGTCATTGAATGGCCTGGATCGGATCTTGTACTGGCTCATCCCAACCCACGTGACCTTTGGTAGGGGTCACCACTAGGAGAGGAGGCGCCATGCCAACTATTACTCTTCCCGACGGCAGTCAACGTTCATTCGATCACCCGGTTTCCGTAGCCGAGGTCGCCGCGTCCATTGGTGCAGGCCTGGCCAAGGCCACCCTGGCCGGCAAGGTGAACGGCAAGCTGGTCGACGCCAGCGACATCATCGACAGCGACGCAACGCTGCAAATCATCACGCCAAAGGATGAAGAGGGGCTGGAGATCATTCGCCACTCTTGCGCCCACCTGGTTGGCCACGCGGTCAAGCAGCTGTACCCGACGGCCAAAATGGTCATCGGTCCGGTCATTGACGAAGGCTTCTATTACGACATCGCCTTCGAGCGTCCTTTTACTCCGGACGACATGGCGGCCATCGAACAGCGCATGCAACAGCTGATCGATACCGAATACGACGTCATCAAGAAAGTCACTCCGCGTGCCGAAGTGATCGAAGTGTTCAAGGCCCGTGGCGAAGACTACAAGCTGCGTCTGGTCGAAGACATGCCGAACGAGCAGGCCATGGGCCTGTACTATCACGAAGAATACGTTGACATGTGCCGCGGTCCGCACGTGCCGAACACTCGCTTCCTGAAATCCTTCAAGTTGACCAAGCTGTCCGGCGCCTACTGGCGCGGTGATGCCAAGAACGAGCAATTGCAGCGCGTTTACGGCACCGCCTGGGCTGACAAGAAGCAGCTGGCTGCTTACATCCAGCGTATCGAAGAAGCTGAAAAGCGCGATCACCGCAAGATCGGCAAGCGCCTGGGCCTGTTCCACACCCAGGAAGAAGCGCCGGGCATGGTGTTCTGGCACCCGAATGGCTGGACGTTGTACCAGGTACTCGAGCAGTACATGCGCAAGGTGCAGCGCGACAACGGCTATCTCGAAATCAAGACGCCGCAAGTCGTTGACCGCAGCCTGTGGGAGAAATCCGGGCACTGGGCCAACTACGCCGACAACATGTTCACCACTGAGTCGGAAAGCCGCGACTACGCCATCAAACCGATGAACTGCCCTTGCCACGTGCAGGTGTTCAACCAGGGGCTGAAGAGCTACCGCGAGCTGCCGATGCGCCTGGCCGAGTTCGGTGCCTGCCACCGTAACGAACCATCGGGTGCGCTGCACGGCATCATGCGTGTGCGTGCGTTCACTCAGGACGACGCCCACATCTTCTGCACCGAAGAGCAGATGCAGGCTGAATCTGCTGCGTTCATCAAGCTGACCATGGATGTTTACCGCGACTTCGGCTTCACCGACGTCGAGATGAAACTGTCCACTCGTCCGGAAAAACGCGTTGGCTCCGACGAGCTGTGGGATCGCGCCGAAGCGGCACTGGCTGCTGCCCTTGACAGTGCTGGTCTGCCGTACGATCTGCAGCCGGGTGAGGGAGCGTTCTACGGTCCGAAGATCGAATTCTCGCTGAAAGATTGCCTCGGCCGCGTGTGGCAGTGTGGTACCTTGCAGCTCGATTTCAACCTGCCTGTGCGTCTGGGAGCCGAATACGTCTCCGAAGACAACAGCCGCAAACATCCGGTGATGTTGCACCGTGCGATCCTCGGTTCGTTCGAGCGTTTCGTCGGGATTCTGATCGAACACTACGAAGGTGCATTCCCTGCGTGGCTGGCGCCAACCCAGGCAGTGATCATGAATATCACTGATAAACAGGCAGATTTTGTCGCCCAAGTGGAAAAAACTCTCAACGAAAGCGGGTTTCGTGCCAAGTCTGACTTGAGAAATGAAAAGATCGGCTTTAAAATCCGCGAGCATACTTTGCTCAAGGTTCCATATCTCTTGGTTATTGGGGATAAGGAAGTCGAGATGCAGACTGTCGCTGTGCGTACTCGTGAAGGTGCTGACCTGGGCTCGATGCCCGTCGCCCAGTTCGCTGAGTTTCTCGCGCAAGCGGTTTCCCGGCGTGGTCGCCCAGATTCGGAGTAATTATTATTAAGCGTGAAATGAGACAAGATAAACGAGCTGCACCGAAAGCCCCGATCAACGAGAATATCTCGGCACGCGAGGTTCGGTTAATTGGCGCTGATGGCGAGCAGATTGGCATCGTCTCGATTGATGAAGCGCTTCGTATTGCTGAAGAAGCAAAGCTTGATCTGGTAGAAATCTCTGCCGACGCAGTCCCACCGGTTTGCCGGGTGATGGACTACGGCAAATCGATCTTCGAAAAGAAGAAGCAGATTGCTGCGGCGAAGAAGAACCAGAAGCAGATTCAGGTAAAAGAAATCAAGTTTCGTCCAGGGACGGAGGAAGGGGATTACCAGGTAAAACTGCGCAACCTGGTACGTTTCCTGAGTGACGGGGACAGGGCCAAGGTATCCTTGCGATTCCGCGGCCGTGAGATGGCCCACCAGGAGCTGGGGATGGAACTCCTCAAGCGGGTTGAACAAGACCTGCTCGAGTACGGTTCGGTCGAACAGCATCCTAAGATGGAAGGACGCCAGCTGATCATGGTCATCGCCCCGAAAAAGAAGAAGTAATCAACAGGGCACGGCAGGCCTTCTGATTATGTTTATCAACTGAATGCGGAGTATCCGAACATGCCAAAGATGAAAACCAAAAGTGGTGCTGCTAAGCGGTTTCTGAAAACTGCTAACGGTATCAAGCACAAGCACGCTTTCAAGAGCCACATCCTGACCAAAATGTCGACCAAGCGTAAGCGTCAACTGCGCGGTAGCAGCTTGCTGCATCCGTCTGACGTGGCAAAAGTCGAGCGCATGCTGCGCCTTCGTTAATTTTTGGATCAAGAATAGAGGAAGTAACTCATGGCTCGTGTAAAGCGTGGCGTCATTGCCCGTAAACGTCACAAAAAAATTCTGAAACTTGCTAAAGGCTACTACGGCGCACGCTCCCGCGTATTCCGTGTTGCCAAGCAAGCGGTAATCAAGGCAGGCCAATACGCCTACCGTGACCGTCGTCAGAAAAAACGTCAGTTCCGCGCTCTGTGGATCGCTCGTATCAACGCTGGTGCTCGTGTTAACGGTCTGTCCTACAGCCGTTTCATTGCTGGCCTGAAAAAAGCGTCCATCGAGATCGACCGTAAGGTTCTGGCTGATCTGGCAGTGAACGAAAAAGCGGCGTTTGCTGCGATTGTCGAGAAAGCTAAAGCCACCTTGGCTTAAGTACCCCCGACAGTCACCCGGCCTCACCTTTGTGGGGTCTGGTGTTAAACGTCATAAATAGGGGAAGAGCCTTCAAGCTCTTCCCCTATTTTGTATCTGGAGTCTGTACATGGAAAACCTGGATGCGCTGGTCTCTCAAGCACTAGAGGCTGTGCAAAGCGCTGAAGATATCAATGCCCTGGAGCAAATCCGGGTTCAATACCTTGGCAAGAAGGGTGAATTGACTCAGGTGATGAAGACCCTGGGGAATTTGCCGGCAGAGGAGCGTCCGCAAGTCGGCGCCCTGATTAACGTTGCCAAGGAACGTGTAACAGGCGTTCTCAATGCGCGCATGGCTCTGTTTGAAGAGGCCGAGCTGGCTGCCAAACTGTCTGCCGAATCCATTGACGTGACGTTGCCGGGCCGCGGTCAGACCTCCGGTGGTCTGCATCCGGTTACCCGGACTCTGGAACGAGTCGAACAGTTCTTCACCCGAATCGGCTACGGCATTGCCGAAGGCCCTGAGGTTGAAGACGACTATCACAACTTCGAGGCGCTCAACATCCCAGGCCATCACCCGGCCCGGTCGATGCATGACACCTTCTATTTCAATGCGAACATGTTGTTGCGCACCCATACCTCGCCGGTACAGGTCCGCACCATGGAATCGAAAAAGCCGCCGATCCGCATTGTCTGCCCAGGCCGTGTGTACCGTAGCGACTCCGATATCACCCACTCGCCGATGTTCCACCAGGTCGAAGGCCTGCTGGTTGATCGCGATATCAATTTTGCCGATCTCAAAGGCACGATCGAAGAGTTCCTGCGGGTGTTCTTCGAGAAAGAACTGGCCGTACGTTTCCGTCCTTCGTACTTCCCGTTCACCGAGCCATCCGCAGAAGTCGACATGGAATGCGTGATGTGCAGCGGTAAGGGCTGCCGTGTCTGCAAACAGACCGGCTGGCTGGAAGTGATGGGCTGCGGCATGGTTCATCCGAATGTGCTGCGCATGTCCGGCATCGATCCGGAAGAGTTCTCCGGCTTTGCTTTCGGCATGGGTGTCGAGCGTCTGGCCATGCTGCGTTACGGCGTGAACGACTTGCGTCTGTTCTTCGACAACGACTTGCGGTTCCTCGCGCAATTTCGCTAGTCGTAACGAATTCTTAGGAGAGCAGGATGAAATTCAGTGAACAATGGCTGCGTGGCTGGGTCAGCCCGCAGGTAGATCGCGACGCGCTGGTTGCTCGTCTGTCGATGGCCGGTCTTGAGGTCGATAGCGTTACGCCGGCCGCCGGTGTTTTCAGTGGCGTGGTGGTGGGCGAGGTGCTGAGCACCGAGCAGCACCCCGATGCCGACAAATTGCGCGTTTGCCAGGTCAGCAATGGCGCGGAAACTTTCCAGGTTGTGTGTGGTGCGCCAAACGTGCGTCCGGGCCTGAAGATTCCGTTTGCGATGATCGGTGCCGAGCTGCCGGGTGACTTCAAGATCAAGAAGGCCAAGCTGCGTGGCGTCGAGTCCAACGGCATGCTGTGCTCGCAATCCGAGCTGCAGGTCGGTGAAGGCAATGACGGTCTGATGGAGCTGCCGGCCGATGCGCCGGTGGGCGAAGACTTCCGTGTTTATCTGGACCTGGAAGACGCCAGCATCGAAGTCGATCTGACTCCGAACCGTGGCGACTGCCTGTCCCTCGCCGGTCTGGCCCGTGAAGTCGGCGCGCTGTACGACGTTCCGGTCACTCGCCCGGTGGTGATGACCGTTCCTGCGGTGCACGACGAAGTGCGTTCGGTAGAAGTCCTGGCACCTGCTGCCTGCCCGCGTTACCTGGGCCGTGTCATCCGCAACGTTGATCTGTCCAAGCCGACGCCGCTGTGGATGGTTGAGCGCCTGCGTCGCGCAGAAGTCCGCAGCATCGACGCCGCCGTCGACATCACTAACTACGTGATGCTGGAGCTGGGTCAGCCGCTGCATGCTTTCGATCTCGCCGAAATCAATGGCGGCATCCGTGTGCGCATGGCGGAAGAGGGCGAGAAACTGGTATTGCTCGACGGTCAGGAAGTCAGCCTGCGTAGCGATACGCTGGTGATCGCCGACCACACTCGGGCTCTGGCGATTGCCGGCGTGATGGGTGGCGAACACAGCGGTGTATCCGCGACCACTCGCGACGTATTCCTTGAAAGTGCGTTCTTCGACCAGATCGCTGTGGCGGGCAAGGCTCGATCCTACGGTCTGCACACTGACGCTTCGCACCGCTACGAGCGTGGCGTGGACTGGCAACTGGCCCGTGAAGCCATGGAGCGCGCCACTGGCCTGCTGCTGGAAATCACCGGTGGCGAAGCCGGCCCGATCATCGAAACCGTCAGCGAGCAGCATCTGCCGTCGATCGCGCCGATCACCCTGCGTGCGCAGCGCATCACCCAGATGCTGGGCATGGAAATGGATTCGGCCGAAGTCGAGCGTCTGCTCAACGCTTTGGGTCTGAAAGTTTCCGACGACGGAGCAGGGCAATGGCGTGTAGAAGTGCCGAGCCATCGCTTCGATATCAGTCTGGAAGTCGATCTGATCGAAGAGTTGGCACGTCTGTACGGTTACAACCGCCTGCCGGTTCGTTACCCGCAAGCTCGTCTGGCGCCGCAGGCCAAAGCCGAAGCGCGCAGCGATCTGCCGGAACTGCGTCGTCTGCTGGTTGCTCGTGGTTATCAGGAAGCGATCACTTACAGCTTCATCGATCCGAAGCAGTTCGAACTGTTCAACCCGGGCGTCGAGCCACTGCTGCTGGCGAACCCGATTTCCAACGACATGGCTGCCATGCGTTCGTCGCTGTGGCCAGGTCTGGTCAAGGCGTTGCAGCACAACCTCAACCGTCAGCAGGATCGTGTTCGTCTGTTCGAGAGCGGTCTGCGCTTCGTTGGTCAACTGGATGGTCTGAAGCAAGAGCCGATGCTGGCCGGTGTTGTCTGCGGTAGCCGTCTGCCGGAAGGTTGGGCGCAAGGTCGCGACACCGTTGACTTCTTCGATGTCAAGGCGGATGTGGAAGCTGTTCTGGGCTTCGCCGGTGCGCTGGATTCGTTCACCTTCGTTCCGGGTAAACACCCAGCGCTGCACCCGGGTCAAACCGCGCGCATCGAGCGGGAAGGGCGTGAAGTCGGCTTTATCGGTGCGATTCACCCTGAGCTGTCGAAGTCCCTCGGTCTCGACCGCCCGGTCTTCGTTTTCGAGCTGGTTCTGGCTGAAGTGGCGTTGGGCAAAATGCCTGAATTCCACGAGTTGTCGCGCTTTCCTGAAGTGCGTCGTGACTTGGCACTGATTGCGCACAAAGACGTTGCGGCCTCGGCTGTATTGAGCGTAATCCGTGAAAATGCAGGCGAATGGCTCACGGATCTCAGGCTGTTTGACGTGTATCAGGGTAAAGGTATTGATCCTGATAGAAAAAGCCTTGCAGTCGGCTTGACCTGGCAGCATCCATCGCGCACTCTTAATGACGATGAGGTGAATTCGACGACGCAAAATATCCTCACCTCGCTCGAACAAAGGTTGAACGCCACGTTAAGGAAGTGACGTATGGGGGCTTTGACGAAAGCTGAGATGGCGGAACGTCTGTATGAAGAGCTGGGCCTGAACAAGCGGGAAGCCAAGGAATTGGTCGAACTGTTTTTCGAGGAAATCAGGCACGCTCTTGAAGACAACGAGCAGGTCAAATTGTCGGGTTTCGGCAATTTCGACCTTCGGGACAAGCGCCAGCGGCCTGGCCGCAACCCGAAAACGGGGGAAGAAATCCCGATCACGGCTCGCCGTGTGGTCACCTTTCGTCCAGGGCAGAAGTTGAAAGCCCGAGTTGAGGCTTATGCTGGAACCAAGTCATAACGACGAACTACCCGTCATCCCGGGAAAACGCTACTTCACCATCGGTGAAGTCAGCGAGCTGTGTGCGGTAAAACCACACGTGCTGCGCTACTGGGAGCAGGAGTTTCCTCAGCTCAACCCCGTCAAACGCCGCGGAAATCGCCGGTATTATCAGCGCCAGGATGTGCTGATGATCCGGCAGATCCGCGCGCTCCTTTATGATCAAGGGTTCACCATCGGCGGCGCGCGCCTGCGGCTGTCCGGTGATGAGGCCAAAGACGACACAACCCAATACAAGCAAATGATCCGCCAGATGATCGCTGAGCTCGAAGATGTTCTGGTGGTACTCAAGAAATAATTTCCTGCTTTTAAATACTTCCAGTTTTCAAAAGCTTGCGATATATTCTTGAGCGTTCTTCGAGATGGAGAACGAGTTTCAAACCTAGTCGGGGCGTAGCGCAGTCCGGTAGCGCACTAGCATGGGGTGCTAGGGGTCGAGTGTTCGAATCACTCCGTCCCGACCATATAAATCAAAGGGTTGCGAGATTTTATCTCGCGACCCTTTTTTATTTTTGTTGTTTTTACCCTCACAAAACGGCTGGCTCTGGGTGGAATCTTAGGTCGCGCGTTGTTTTTGGAAAGGCTGTACAAGGGGGGTGCTGATCGGCAAGAACCAACAACCTCCGCCTCCCCCTTTGCGTTTTCGAGAGCGTACGCCTTACTAAACCACCGCTCCGAAAAGCGATCCCACCATTGCCGTAATGCCCATAGCCAGCGCACCCCAGAATGTCACCCGCCAGGCCCCGGTGATGACCTTGGCTCCGCCGGCCTTGGCGGCGATGGCGCCTAGTGTCCCGAGAAACACCAAGGACATGCCTGATATCCAGGGCACCACGCTGTGCTCCGGCGCGACAAACGTCACCGCCAGCGGCAAGGCGGCGCCCACCACGAAACTGGCGGCGGAGGCCAAAGCTGCCTGCAAGGGTTTGGCGGTGAGGGTGGCGCTGATGCCCAACTCGTCCCGGGCGTGGGAGCCCAATGCGTCATGGGCCATCAATTGATCGGCCACTTGATGGGCCAGTTCGGGTGATACGCCGCGATGCATGTAGATGTTGGCGAGCTCGATGTGCTCGGCTTTCGGGTCGCTCGACAGTTCTGCCCGTTCGCGGGACAGATCGGCCCGCTCGGTATCGGCCTGGGAATGTACGGAGATGTACTCGCCAGCGGCCATGGACATGGCTCCGGCCATCAGGCCCGCCATTCCGGTGACCAGCAATGTGGCGTGGCTGGCATTGGCGGCCGCGACGCCCATCAACAGGCTGGCGGTAGAGACAATCCCGTCGTTGGCGCCCAGGACGGCGGCGCGCAGCCAGCCGATACGATCGCTTCGGTGTGCCTCGGTGTGCCTGTGCATGAACTTCATTGTAGAACGGGGCTCCCTGACATTAGGCGGTTCACGTCGGATGGGTTCCGAGCGGCCCGGCAATCTGCGTCAGCGGGTTTCAATTTGCGCCTGCAACTGGCCGCCGACAATGGATATTTCTTTGAATTGTTCACCCTCGCGCAGCACGAACAACGCGTCCATCCCGCGTTCCTGAGCCAGACGTGGGCCCTCGGTTTCGCCCAGGACCATCAACGCCGTGGCCCAGGCATCGGCGAGCATGCACGAGGCCGCCACCACGGTGACGGCGGCGAGCGGGTTGCACAGCGGCGCGCCGGTGGCCGGGTTCATGGTATGAGCATAGGACTGACCGCCCACGTCTACCCAATGTCGATAGTCCCCGGAGGTCGCGATAGCGGCATCGCCAAGTTCCATCACGCCCATGACTTCCCGCACGCCCCGGTTGGGCTTTTCCAGGGCCACGACCCAGCATTGGCCGTCAGGTTTGACGCCCCGGGCGCGCATTTCGCCATCGATGCCGACCAGGTAGCGGGTGATGCCCAAACCCTCCAGGCAGCGGGCCAGTTCATCCACGCCAAAACCTTTGGCGATGCCACTCAAGTCAAGGTTCAGCGGTAGGCGCTTGCGTGCCTGATTGTGTTGCGGGTCAACCACTAATGCGGCGCTGGCCAACAGCCGTGCGCGCAGCGGCATCGTGCCGATCGTCTGCTCTGTGACTGTCTGTTCCCCGGGGCCGAACCCCCAGGCGTTCACCAGGTCACCGACAGCGATGTCGAAGGCGCCGCCCGATTGCTGACTGACGCGCAGCGCAGCCGACAGCACCGTGGCCAGTTCCTTGGGCACGGACACCCATTCCTGCTCGGGGGCGGCGTTGAGGCGGTTGATGTCCGAGTCGGGTTTCCAGGTGGACATTTGCTGGTCCACTCGGGCCACGGCGCGCGCCAGGCGATGGCCAACGTCGTCGGCATCGATACCGGCCCCTGCATAAAACAGGGCGGTGTAGCGAGTGCCCATGGTTTCGCCGTTCAGGCTATAGCGCTGCAACTCAGTAGACGTCTTCACGGTAGCGTCCTTGTGCCTTGAGGGTCAGCACACTCAGGTTGAGAGGCGCCAACACTTCATCGAGGGCCTGTATCACGCCTTTGGCCATTTCGCGGCTGCCACACACCAGCACTTGGGCACCTTTTTCAATCAGCCGGCGCAAGGTCAAGGCATCGCCGATCAGCCGGTCTTGAACGTAGCAGCGGTCCTGAACCTGAGAGAAGGCCGCGCGCAGTGCCGTGAGGCGACGGTCTGACAAGTATTGATTGAGCTCCGGCTCATAGAGAAAGTCCGAGGTCGGGTTGCGCCCGCCCCAATACAAGTGCATCGGGTGCCTGGCCTTATTGTTTCGGATAAAACCGGCCAGAGGACCGATGCCGGTACCGGCGCCGATCAGGATCACCGGGTGCGCGCCCGACGCCGGACGAAATTGCGGGTTGGGCTGGATAAAGGCTTCGATCTGCGCGCCGATGTTCAGGCCATGAAGGAATTGCGAGCACATGCCACCGTTGTGTTTACGCACACAGATCTCCAGCACGCCGTCCCGGGAGCCGCTGGCCAGCGAGTAGAAACGCGGGATCGTGCTGCCGGGGGGCACAATCCCGACCAGGTCACCGGCCAGAAAACCCGGCAGCTCGCCGCAGGCTTTGAAGCGCAGGATGTGGGTCGGCGCATTCACCTGTTCGCCATAGGCAATCCGCTCTGTCAGCTGCAATTGATGGGTACGCGGCTGCTGCGGGGTGTGAACCAGCACCAGATCCTGCCCCAACACTTCGCCCAACGCATGCCCCCAGCGGGCAAACTCCTGAGAGGACTGGCGGTTGACGGTTTCCAACCCCAGCAATGGCGAGCCGCCGGCCTGCAACATCGCGTCCTGCACCTGATGGGCGTACTGACAGAACTGTGCAAACTGACGGTCGCCCAGGCCCAGCACCGCAAAAGGCAGACCGGGCTTGAGGCCGGTTTTGGCCAGCCGCGCCAGGAACTGCGAAGCCGAGGCCGGCGCATCGCCGTCACCGTGTGTCGCGGTGAGGATGAACACCCGTTGGGCTTTGCGGTAATCACCCACCCAATCATTCATCGCCGCGCTGTGCACCTGATGACCACTCTGGTGCAAGGCGTCGTGCAAGGTTTTGGCAAAGCCCCAGGTGCTGTTATTTTCACTGCCCACCAGAATTACGCTGTCGGCGGAGTGGGCAGGGCTGTTGTGGCGGATATTCGGGCCAGCCTTGCGGCGGCGCCACCACAACAGGATGCCGGTCACGCTCATCAACGGCACGCAGAGGGCGCAGAGTCCAAGCGGCAGGCCCAGCCACCAGAGGCCTTCGCCGGTGTGCAACTGATAGATCCATTCGTAGAGGTTGTGCATCGAGTCATGGGCTTGATAGGACAACAAGGCGCCGCTGGCCTGGTCCACGTAGCCGTCGCCCTGGGCCGTGCGCAGGGAAAACACATCGTGCGGGTTGCCAGGGCTCGGGTAAACCAGCTCGCGCAGGTCGTTGAGGTCGGTGGCCTGCAAGGCTTGCAGTGTCGCCACCGGCAAGGTCGGACCGGTACTGACGTGGGCGGGGAAGGCGGGTTCACTCTGACTGCCGTCGGCGATAAAACCGAACGTGGTGGCGGACATGTAGAGCCCGCTCAATGTCGACAGCAGCAGCCCGAGCAACGCCAGTCGCCCAACTTCAGCATGCCAGCGCTGGCTGAAGGTGCCCCGCAGTGGCCGCAGCAAGTTGCGCCAGCCACCCAGGCGCCGGGCCAGCAATAGCGCGCCGGACACCGACAACATCAGCATGAACAGCGCGCCGACACCCGACGCTCCGTGGCCTGGCGTGCCAAGGAACATCGAGCGGTGCAGCTCTTTCACCCAACGCGTAAACGCGGAGGGTGCATAAGGCGCCAGGCCTTCGCCGGTCAGTGGATCGACCGTTTCAGCCCCGGCCTGACCGTTCTTGTTGTAGTAGACGATGACCGTCCCGGACGCCGTGCGCTGGATCTGCTCCACGCCCGGGAAGTGATTGGCCACACGTCCGGCCAGTTGTCCGACGTTGAGTTGCCCGGCGGCGGTGGCGGTGTTGTGCAAGCGTTCCAGCGCCGGGTCGACCGACAGGATCGCACCGCTTATGGCCAACAGCATGACCAACAGGGCGGCGATCAGGCCGGGCAGGGAATGGGACTGGCGAAGCATGTTCAGCCTCCAGAAAGGGCAAGTGCTACAGATCGTAAGTAAAGGACTCGACATAGGTGCTGCCGGTCGCCGGCTGGCCCGCGCCCTTGGACGTGAGCGGCGCGCTGACATCGGCGCGAGCGTCGCGTTTGTCCTCGACGGCACTGTCGATGCGGATCTGATACCCGGCATCAATCAGGGTGTCTGCCAGTTCGACGCTGACTTTTAGCGTGCGCCCACTGCCGACACTGGCGCCGCTGACCCCGTCAAACTCGCTCGGGTTCATCCCGCTGCCACGGGCCCAGTCGCTCAGGTGCTTGTAGTACTTGGCTTTCTTGCCGGCCACCCAAAGGGTTTTCTGGTATTGGCCGTTGGCGTCGGTGACATAGATCGCCAGGTAGGCATCATTGCCGCTGTAGTCCTTGAGCTGTGTGGTCAAGGTCACTTCACGAGCCTGAGCCAGACCCGGCAGGGCAATGGCGCCGGCAAGGCAGGTGGTTGCGATGATCTTTTTCATGAGGGTGTCCTTTTGATCGTTAGGTCGAGAGCCTGGACCTGCTTGCTGACAGCAACCTGACGCGCAGGGAAAACTCATCGACAGGTAAGGCGTCATTCGGTGAGCGGGCTGCCGAGGTAATCCCTGGCATCGCCGTCGTCGCGGAAATGGATCTCGAGTGTGCGCAAACGCAGCGAGGCCGGTGAGTAGCTGGCTTCGATGGCGTTGCCTTTTCGATCCAGCCCCTTGAGCTCGTAACAACCGTCGTCGACCTTGATGCGTTGCACGCTCCAGCCGTATTGCCGCTCGACCTGCTGACGCAAGGTTTCGCGCGGTTGCCAGTCGCTCACCGGGTCGCTGCAATCGTCATCGGCCAGGGCGTAACCACTGAGCAGCAGGCTCAACAGCGTGGCATTGGCAATAGAACCTGTTTTCATGATCTGTCTCCTGCCGAGGTCGGTGTCTGTGGCATACCCTAAGGTGCATTCCTGACAACCAGCTGAATCTTCAGATTCACGTCAGGTAAGGCGATTAAGGTGCTGCATGACAACCATCACAGGAGGTGCCAGATGCGGGTTCTAGTGGTCGAGGACGCTCCAGGCCTGGGGGAAGCGGTGCGCGAGCAGATTGCCGATGACGGCCACGCCGTCGATTGGGTGCAGCGCCTGGACCACGCGCGCAACAGCGTGCGCACCACGTCTTACGACCTGATCCTGCTGGACCTGATGCTCCCGGACGGTCGCGGGCTGGATTTTTTGCGTCAGCAACGTTCGGCAGGGGACGTGACCCCGGTGATTATCCTGACCGCCCAGGATCAGATTTCCGATCGTATCGCTGGCCTCAACGCGGGCGCCGACGACTACCTGGTCAAACCGTTCGACCTGTTCGAGCTGTCGGCCCGTGTGGCGGCGGTGGCCCGGCGTTGCAGCGGCAACCCCAATCCACAGATCAGACTCGGCGACTTGCAGGTCGACATGAGTGCCCGCACGGTGTTGCGGGCCGGTGCGACGGTGGACCTGACCGCGCGGGAGTGGGCGCTGTTCGAAGCGTTTGTGCAGCGTCCCAGCGCGCTGCTGTCCAAGTCGCAGCTAGAAGAGCGGTTGTATGCCTTCGGCGCCGAAATCGAGAGCAACACCATCGAGGTCTACATCAGTCGGTTGCGTAAAAAACTCGGGCGCGATCTGATTGAAACCGTGCGGGGCATGGGCTACCGGTTGATGTCCGCATGAAGCCGTCGTCAAGCCTTCAAAAACGCCTCGGCCTGGGGCTGACGCTGGGCACGACCTTACTGTGGCTGGCGGCGACCGTTGGCGCCTGGCTGGTGGTGCAGCATGAATTGAACGAGGCGTTCGACAGTGCACTGGAAGAGACTGCGCAGCGCATTCTGCCCCTAGCCGTGCTGGAAATCAGCAACCGGGAAAACCCCAGTGAGGCACAACATGTCGCCACCCTGAAAATGCACAAGGAATACCTGACGTACCTGGTGCGCGATGCCAAGGGCGAGATCCTGATGCAGTCCCACGACGCCAACCCGAAGATCTTCAACCAACAACCGGCCGAAGGCTTTTCAACCACAAAAAAATACCGTCTGTACGGCGCCAGTGCGCTACGTGAAACAGTGTTTATCGAGATTGCCGAACCTCTGGAACACCGCCGTGAAGCGGCACGTGAAGCGTTGCTTGCCCTGTTGTTGCCATTATTGGCGCTGATTCCCATCAGTCTGTTGGGCACGTGGTTGTTTGTGCGCATCAGCTTGCGCAGTGTATTGGCCTATCGTCGTGCCGTGGAGACTCGTGGGGTGGGTGATCTGTCGCCGATCAGCGGGGCGCGATTGCCGGCGGAAATCGCACCATTGGCGGAGGCGGTCAATCACCTGCTGGAGCGCTTGCGCAAGGCTTTGGAGAGCGAACGCAGCTTTACTGCCAACAGCGCCCATGAACTGCGTACGCCACTGGCGGCAACCCTGGCGCAAATCCAGCGACTCCACCAAGAGGCGCCCGAGGGCCCGTTGCGAGTACGTGCGGCGAAAATCGAAAACGCGTTACGCGAGCTGGCGCGGCTTTCGGAAAAACTCATGCAACTGGCCAAGGCCGAAGGTGGTGGCCTGTTGTCCGAAACGCCTCAGGACCTCATTCCGTTGCTCGCCCATGTGGTTGATGAGTGGAACAACCGCAGTGGGCACCGGATCAGGTTGCAGCTGCCAAACCAGACCTGCGTGTACTCGACCATTGATCCGGACGCCTTTGGCATCCTGTTGCGCAACCTGATCGAAAATGCGCTGAAGTACGGGGCAGCGGATCAACCGATCGATGTCAGTCTCACCGAACAGGCACAGCTACGGGTGGTCAATAGCGGCCCGGCGGTGCCGCAGTCGGTATTGCAGCACCTGACAGAGCGCTTTGTGCGCGGTCACAGTGAAATCAGTGGTTCAGGGCTGGGGTTGGCGATTACTAAAACCATCGTGCAGGGGGTCAACGCGAGAATGAAATTGTTTTCCCCTGCAACAGGTCGACAGGAGGGGTTCGAAGTGTGCGTCTGGTTACCGCTTGCCTAGTTCCAATCAGGTTGTCAGGCGCCACTTGGCTTTTTCTCAGCGTCGAGAATAACGAGCGAAAGTTGAGTTCGGCGCGTCCACAGGCTCATTTCATTCATGTCCTCTACTCCTGGGATGCAGGCGCACTAGTGCACGGACGGATCGCCAAGACAGGCCGCGATCTCATTCACTGTGCTGCGTGCTGTGCGTGTTACACCGATCAGCGTGGCGGAAGCCGAACCTGTCCACTCGCCATAACCCACCAGCCATAGTCTTGGTTCCTGGATCGAGTGAGTGCCGTCGACCTTAACGCGACCTTCAGTGTCGATTACCCCCAACGTATCCAGATGCTGAAGTGCGGGCCTGAACCCGGTACACCAAATGACCGCGTCCACTGCAGATTCAGATCCATCGGCCCACATCACGCCATCGCGAGTGAAACGTTCAAATGGGCGTACAGACTTGAGAGCATCACGCTCACGGGCTTCTACAACGGGTGGCACCATGACGATGTCTCCCAACCCGCCGACCGGCTGGTCAATGACACGCCCCTCTTGCTGGGCCTTCAAGCGCTGAGTGGCGCGCTCGAACAGCACCCGTCCATCCACATCGTCAGGCAAAAAGACCGGTTCAGTAGCGGTTACCCAAGTGGTCTCGGCGACCTTGGATATTTCTGCCAGAATCTGCGCTCCTGAATTGCCACCACCCACCACCAAAACCTTCTTGCCAGCAAACGCTTGTGCATCGACATAGTTCGCGGAATGCAATTGCCGACCGGCGAATAATTCGGCACCAGGGTAGTGGGGGATATACGGATTGCTCCAGGTGCCGGTAGCGCTGATTACTACCTTGGCATCCCAATACTTGCCGTCAGAACGTACTCGTAAGCCAGACTCTAAGCGTTCCACGGAAACGACCCGA
Organism: Pseudomonas fluorescens; assembly: GCF_012974785.1. Taxonomy (GTDB): domain Bacteria; phylum Pseudomonadota; class Gammaproteobacteria; order Pseudomonadales; family Pseudomonadaceae; genus Aquipseudomonas; species Aquipseudomonas fluorescens_BT. The sequence continues at coordinate 2,219,094 of NZ_CP027561.1, forward strand.
ACCGGGCGTTCCACCGGAAATTGGTAGCGCTGCTCATATTGGTTGAGATAGTCGATTACATGATTTCGTGTGGGATAGCCTTCTTGCGCGGGCGGCATCATCCAGCCGGGTATTGAACTCCAGGTGGCCGGAGAGAATAAGCGCAGCGAGTTCCAGCCATGCCGCCAGGCACCACCGGGCTCTTCCTCTGCGTCGAGGATGACGAACGAAAGTTGAGTTCGGCGCAGGAAATACGCTACCGCCAAGGCTGACTGACCTCCACCGATAATCACTACATCTCGTTGCTCGCTGGGCGAAGGAGTCATGGTGGAAACCTAAAGTCGATGCCGGTGGCCAGTATAGCGACCCACGTTTGAATCCAACTGATCTGGCTCAGAGTTTGAGGATGCAAAGAACACGCGTGGATCGTTCAGGAAATGGAGTGCTCACTACCAGTGGCCAGCGGCACTAAACTGATCCGACCCCCGCGCCGATCACACCGGACAGACTGAGGCCAATGAGAAGCAGGCCAGCGACAATGCACAGGCTACGGTCAATGGTTCGAATGTCCGCTTTCATGGCGGATCTTCCAATCAATGGCTGCGCCGGCGCTCCAGTGCAGTAAACAACAACATGCCGGCCAGCATGGCCAACATGAACACGATCACTTGCCAGTGCCCTGTCAGTAGAATGGCCACTGCGGGGCCAGGACAGATGCCCGCTATTCCCCAGCCGATGCCGAACAACAGGCTCCCGCCAATCAAGCGCGGGTCCAACTCACGTTTGACCGGTAGCTGCATTGGCCTTCCCAACAGCGAACTGGATTGTCGGCGGGCCCAGGTAAGCGGGCCAATGGCCACGCCAATGGCCCCGACCATGACCAACCCCAGGGAAGGGTCCCAGGCACCGGTTAAATCCAGGAAAGCGAGTACTTTGCTCGGGTTGGCCATGCCTGCCAGAAGCAGGCCCAGGCCGAAAAGCAGGCCAGCAATGAACGCAGTCAGTTTGGTCATGTTCAACCCCCCAGCAGATGACGCAAGACAAACACCGTGACGAAACCGCTGAACATGAAGCACACAGTGGCGACCATCGATCGCGGCGAAAGGCGCGATATGCCGCAGACCCCATGGCCACTGGTGCAACCTGATCCGTATCGGGTGCCGATGCCGACCAATACACCGGCGACGATCAGTCCGCCCCCGCCACTTTTGAACTCAATCTGCGGCAGCGCGGCGAACAAACCCCATAGAAGCGGCGCGATGAGCAGGCCCAGGAGAAAAAGTGCTTTCTCACTCACGCCCTCGCTCCCACGCTGTAAAAGACTGCCGAGCAAGCCGCTGATCCCGGCGATGCGCCCGTTGGCGACGACGAATAGACTGGTCGCCAGGCCAATCAATGCGCCACCGGCAAGGGATGACCAGGGAGTGAAGTTGAGCCAGTCGACATTCACGAGCTTTCTCCTACGCAAAAGTGTTGATACAGGGTTTGGATGACTGCCAATGCTGCGGGACTGCTGATGCAATAGAACACCTGCTTTGCGTCACGGCGAGTGCTTGGGTACATGGCAACCTCCAAGATAGCGATTTAAGTATCGCTTCTTGGCGTCCGTTGTCACGGGACAGGTCCACCAGTTTCCCTCCTCATCAAAATCCGACACTCAAGCCGATCACCTGGATCGGCTTTTTTTTGCCCCCACAAAACTAGCCAGTGATTTCATAGACAGACACCCAGCGCCGCTCCTCAGCCGCGATCCGAATCGCCGTCGCCAGTCGTTCCACTTCAAACGCCTCCGCGAAATCAGTCCCCGTTTGTCCATTCCCGGCCAGAGCCATGATCAGTTCATGCACTTCCAGCGTCTTCAGCTCGTTGTAGCCCAGCTGATGCCCAGGCGCCGGGCTGAATGCGGCGTAGCCGGGCAAGTCCGGTCCGGCCAGTAAACGCTGGAAGCCGCCTTGGCCGGCGCGACACAGGCGTAGCTCGTTCAGGCGCTCCTGATCGAACGCCAGGGTGCCTAGGGTGCCGCTGACTTCGAAGCTCAGATGATTCTTGTAGCCATGCTTGAGCCAGCTGCTGCTGAAGGTGCCGCGCGCGCCGCTGGCAAAGCGCAGCAACGCATGGGCCTGATCGTCGACCGCAATGCGGCGTTGTTCCTGGCTGCCGGTTGTGGTTGGGCGTTGGCGATGGACGGTGTGGGAGTCGGCGCACACCGCTTCGACATCGCCCAGCAGGTAGCGCGCCATGGCGAGCAGGTGGCTGCCCAGATCTGCCAGGGCTCCACCGGCATGTTCGGGTTCGCAACGCCACGACCAGGGCGAAGCTGGATCGGCCATGAAATCTTCGCTGAATTCACCTTGAAAACTGATGATCTCGCCGAGTTCGCCACTCAGGATCAGCTCGCGTGCCAGGCCAATAATCGGGTTGTGCTGATAGTTGTAGCCGACCCGGGTGACGACGCCGGCATGCTTCGCTGCCACGTGCATCGCATGAGCTTGCTCAAGATTCACCGCCAGCGGCTTTTCGCAGTACACCGGCTTGCCAGCGGCAAGGGCGGCCATGGCCATCGGATAGTGCAGGTGATTGGGTGTGGTGATGTCGATCAGGTTGACCTTGGGGTCGTCAATCAATCTCTGCCAGTCGCCATGGGCCTGCTCGAAGCCCCAGGCGGTGGCGCAGGCTTTTGCGCGTGCGGGATCGGCGTCAGCCAGAGCGGCCAGACGAAGGGTGAAGGGCAGTTCGAATGCCCCGCTGACATTGCGAAAGGCCAGGGCGTGGGCGCGCCCCATGAAGCCCGTGCCGATCAGGCCGATTCCGAGTTCACGCATGACAGGATCCTTTGAGTTCTTGTTTTCAGAGGTCCTGTTTATAGAATAAATATTCCCTACACTCAAATAATGGAATAAATATTTTGAGTTGGCGTGTCAGCTGGGATGACGGAGCTCCGGTCAGTCCTCGAACCCGACCTGCTCGTGAATCTCGTCCACCTTCAACTCCAGTCGATAGGCCACCGCGATAAACAGCGCCTGGCACAGGCACAAAGTCGCACTCAAGGAGCGGAACGCGAACGAACTGCCTTCGTTGACCAGCAGCAAAGTGTTGGCGCGCTTGGCCAATGGCGAGAGATTGCTGTCAGTGATGATCAAGGTTTTCGCCTGATGGTGCTGGGCGATGCGCAGGCAGTGCTGGGTTTCCTTGCCGTACGGCGTGAAGCTGATGGCGATCACCAGGTCATTGGCGCGCACGCTGCGCATTTGCTCGCGGTAGCTGCCGCCGAGGCCCGAGACCAGGTGGATGCGCTTGTTGGTGTGTTGCAGGTTGTAGACCAGATAGTCGGCCACGGCGAACGAGCGGCGCACGCCGACCACGTAGATATTGTCGGCATTGACCACCAGGTCCACAGCCTTTTCGAAGGCCTGGTCATCGAGCTCCTGCCCCAGGCGTTCGATGCCCGACAGGGTGGCGTCGATGCACTCGCGGGCGAGGTCGCCGCCGCTGGCTTTCTGCGACTTGTTGGCGATCATGCTGCGAATGCGCTGCTGGTAGTTCTGCACCGGCGTGGCTTTGTGGGTATACGCCTCGCGGAACAGCGCCTGCATTTCGCTGAAACCGCTGAAACCGAAACGCTGGGAGAACCGCACGATGGCCGACGGATGCACTTCGCATTCGCGGGCGATGTCGCTGATGCGGTCGACCATGATCCGGTCGCTTTGCTGGCTCATGTAACTGGCGATGCGTTTGAGCTGGCGCGGCAGGCTTTCGTATTCACGGGTAATGAGCTGCAGCAGACGCTCGGCATTGATCGGGGGGCTGGCAAGATCGCTCTCGGGCGTGCTCTCGGCGGTAGCCGGCTGATCGGTGCGGGACATAAATAATCCTTCTGGCTTGTTCTTATAGGGACGGTTGTACGTATCGTCCCCTGACAATAGGTTGGCTGTGCGCAGTCTACAGGCTCGGCCCGGACAAAATCTTGAGCTTGCGCCAGCAGGATCCCTGCTGAAACGATGCACTGTGTCTGGAGCGCCTGCACTGAAGTTTATTGGAAAAAATATTCCACGTGAAAAATAATTGGAATATTTATTGATTGTTCGATCCGGCTCGTTTTAGTCTGCATCCACCAAGAGTGCCCGGCGCGGTCACCGCGTCGGGCACAGGCTGATAAAAATAACAGGAGCCAGCATGGGCCAGACTCGTTTTGCCAGTGGACGTCAATTGGATCTGATTTGCCTCGGACGCCTTGGCGTCGACCTCTATGCGCAGCAAGTCGGGGCAAGGCTGGAGGATGTGAGCAGCTTCGCCAAATACCTTGGAGGCTCCTCCGCCAACATCGCGTTCGGCACCGCCCGGTTGGGGCTCAGATCGGCGATGCTGAGCCGCACCGGCGACGATCACATGGGGCGTTTCCTGATCGAATCCCTGGCCCGTGAAGGTTGCGATGTCAGCGGCATCAAGGTCGATCCGGAGCGACTGACCGCCATGGTGCTGCTCGGTCTCAAGGATCGGGAAACCTTTCCCCTGGTCTTCTACCGTGAGAATTGCGCCGACATGGCGCTGCGGGCCGAAGACATCAGCGAAGCCTTTATCGCCTCCAGCAAAGCCTTGCTGATCACCGGCACCCATTTCTCCACCGACGGCGTCTACAAGGCGAGCACCCAGGCGCTGGACTACGCCGAAAAGCACAACGTCAAACGGGTGCTGGACATCGACTACCGCCCGGTCCTGTGGGGGCTCGCCGGCAAGGCGGACGGCGAAACCCGTTTCGTTGCCGATCAGAACGTCACTCAACATGTGCAACAAATCCTCCCGCGCTTCGACCTTGTGGTCGGGACCGAAGAAGAGTTTCTGATGGCCGGTGGTTCCGAGGATTTGCTCACTGCGCTGCGCAATGTCCGGCGGCTGAGTGCAGCGACCCTGGTGGTCAAACTCGGCCCACAAGGTTGCACGGTGATTCACGGAGAGATTCCGGCGCGTCTTGAAGACGGCGCGATTTATCCCGGGGTGCGGGTCGAAGTGCTGAACGTACTGGGCGCCGGCGATGCGTTCATGTCGGGTTTCCTCAGCGGTTGGCTGGAGGATGCCAGCGACGAGCGTTGCTGCCAGTTGGCCAATGCCTGCGGTGGTCTGGTGGTATCGCGCCATGCCTGCGCACCGGCGATGCCAACCCGTGCCGAGCTCGATTACCTGTTCAGCAGCCCGGTGCCGATTACCCGGCCTGATCAGGACGCCATCCTGCAACGTCTGCATCAGGTCAGTGTGCCGCGCAAACAGTGGAAGCAACTGTTCATCTTTGCCTTCGACCATCGCGGGCAATTGGTTGAATTGGCCCAGAAGGGCGGACGCGACCTCGGCGCCATCGGCGAACTCAAGCAACTGTTCATCAAGGCCGTAGAGCGTGTCGAAAAAGATCTGCGCGAGCAGGGCATCGAAGCCGATGTCGGGCTGCTGGCGGATCAGCGTTTCGGCCAGGACTCGCTGAACGCCGCCACCGGTCGAGGCTGGTGGGTGGCGCGGCCGGTCGAGGTGCAGGGCTCGCGGCCGCTGGCCTTCGAGCATGGGCGCTCGATCGGCAGCAACCTGATCGTCTGGCCGCAAGAGCAAATCATCAAATGCCTGGTGCAATTTCACCCGGACGACGAACCGATGCTGCGCCTGGAGCAGGAGGCGCAGATCAAGGCGCTGTATCAGGCGTCACAAGTCAGCGGTCATGAACTGCTGCTGGAAATCATCCCGCCCAAGGATCACCCCTCACCTCATCCCGATGTGTTGTATCGCGCGCTCAAACGCCTCTACAACCTGGGCATCTACCCGGCGTGGTGGAAGATAGAAGCGCAAAGCGCCGAGGAATGGCGACAGCTCGACGAACTGATCCAGGCGCGCGATCCCTATTGCCGAGGCGTAGTGCTGCTGGGCCTGAATGCCCCTGCATCAGCGTTGGCCGAAGGCTTTCAACAGGCCAGTCAGAGTCAGACCTGCCGTGGGTTCGCCGTGGGCCGGACGATTTTCCAGGCGCCGAGCCGCTCCTGGCTGGCCGGGGAAATCGACGACGAAACGCTGATCCGCCAGGTACAGGGCACCTTCGTCGAGCTGATCGATGCCTGGCGCACGGCCCGGGCCTGAGCCGCGGTTGAACATTCTAGAAATAACAATAAAAGGTGCAGCCATGCCCGCTATCCGAATTGGCATCAACCCGATTTCCTGGAGCAACGACGACCTGCCGTCCCTCGGCGGTGAAACACCGCTGAGCACCGCCCTCAGCGAAGGCAAGGCCATCGGTTATGAAGGCTTCGAACTCAACGGCAAGTTTCCCAAGGACGCCAAAGGCGTTGGCGACGTGCTGCGCCCGTATGACCTGGCGCTGGTGTCCGGCTGGTATTCCAGTCGCCTCGCACGTCGTTCGGTGGCCGAGGAAATCGACGCGATTGCCAGCCATGTCGAGCTGCTGGCGAAGAACGGCGCGAACGTGCTGGTTTACGGTGAGGTGGCCGACTCGATTCAGGGCCAGCGAATTCCCTTGGTCGAGCGCCCGCGTTTTCACACCGAACAGGCGTGGCAACAATACGCCGACAAGCTGACCGAACTGGCGCGCTTCACCCTGTCACAAGGCGTGCGTCTGGCGTATCACCACCATATGGGCGCCTACGTCGAATCCCCGTCGGACATCGATACCCTGATGGCGCTGACCGGCAATGAAGTCGGGCTGCTGTTCGATTCGGGCCATTGCTACATGGGCGGCGGTGAACCCTTGCAGGTGCTGCGCAAGCACCTGTCGCGCATCTGCCACGTGCACTTCAAGGATGTGCGCAAACCGGTGGTGCAACTGGCGCGTAACAACCTGTGGAGCTTCCCCGACTGCATCATCAACGGCACCTTCACCGTGCCGGGGGATGGTGACATCGACTTCGCCGAACTGCTGGACGTGCTGCTGGCGGCCGATTACCACGGCTGGCTGGTGGTCGAGGCCGAGCAGGATCCGGCAGTGGCGCCGAGTTATGTCTACGCAAAAAAAGGCTTCGACACCTTGCGCGCGTTGCTCGACGAGAGGACTGCACGATGAGCCTGCTGGTCAAAAGCAATGCCCGTGGCCGTACCATGGTCGAGCTGGCTGAAGGTGAACTGCAATACGTCGGTTTTGCCGCCTATCGGTTGAGCCTGGGTGAAACCTTGCCTGTTGCCGCAGGCGACAAGGAGCTGTGCCTGGTGCTGCTCAGCGGCCGGATCGGCATCCACGGCGAAGCACCGGGGCAGGGCGCCTTCAACTGGGACAACCTCGGTGATCGCCAGTCGGTGTTCGAAGACAAATCCCCGTTCGCCGCGTACCTGCCACCCGGCAGTCAGGCGCAGGTGGTGGCATTGAGTGATGCGCAAGTGGCGGTTTGTGCCGCTCCCGGCTCGACCACTACGGACCTCGGCCCGCGCCTGATCAGGCCTGAAGCCATGAAGCGCAGCGTGCGCGGCAAGGGCGCCAACACCCGCTATGTCTGCGACATTCTGCCGGACAGTGAACCGGCCCATTCGCTGCTGGTGGTGGAAGTGCGCACGCCGTCGGGGCACTCCTCGAGCTACCCGCCGCACAAGCACGACACCGACGACCTGCCGCACCAGAGCTTTCTCGAAGAAACCTACTACCACCAGATCAACCCGCCCCAGGGCTTCGTGTTCCAGCGGGTCTACACCGACGACCGCAGCATCGATCAGGCCATGGCCGTGGAAAACAGCGACCTCGTCGTCGTGCCCAAGGGCTATCACCCGGTCAGCGTGCCGTATGGCTACGAGTCCTACTACCTGAACGTGATGGCCGGGCCGAAACGCGTCTGGCAGTTCCATAACGACCCGCAGCACAGCTGGCTGCTGGATCTCTGAATTCCAACTTTCGCACGGAGAACAAGAACAATGAGCGACACCCCGGTCATAGGCCATTACCTCGACGGTCAGGTGCAGGACAGTGGTAGCGAACGATTCAGCGATGTCTTCAATCCGGCCACCGGCGGCGTTCAGGCGCGGGTCGGGCTGGCCAGCCAGAAGACCGTGGACGCTGCCGTCGCTTCGGCGCTGAAGGCCTTTCCGGCCTGGTCCGAGCAATCGTCCCTGCGCCGTTCGCGGGTGATGTTCAAGTTCAAGGAATTGCTCGATCGTCACCACGACGAACTGGCCGAAATCATCAGCCGGGAACACGGCAAGGTGTTTTCCGACGCCAAGGGCGAAGTCACCCGAGGCATTGAAATCGTCGAGTACGCCTGCGGTGCACCGAACCTGTTGAAGACCGAGTTCAGCGATAACATCGGCGGCGGTATCGACAACTGGAACCTGCGTCAGCCGCTCGGCGTCTGCGCCGGGGTCACGCCGTTCAACTTCCCGGTGATGGTGCCGCTGTGGATGATTCCGCTGGCGCTGGTCACCGGCAACTGCTTCATCCTCAAACCGTCCGAGCGCGACCCGTCCGCCAGTTTGCTGATGGCTCGCCTGTTGACCGAAGCCGGTTTGCCGGACGGTGTGTTCAACGTGGTTCAGGGCGACAAGACGGCGGTCGACGCCTTGCTGCAGCACCCGGACATCGAGGCGATTTCGTTTGTCGGTTCGACGCCGATTGCCGAATACATCCACCAACAGGCCACCGCGCGCGGCAAGCGGGTGCAGGCGCTGGGCGGCGCGAAGAATCACATGATCGTCATGCCCGACGCGGATCTGGATCAGGCGGCGGATGCCTTGATCGGCGCCGCTTACGGATCGGCCGGTGAGCGCTGCATGGCGATTTCGATTGCGGTCGCGGTGGGCGAAGTCGGCGATCAACTGATCGCCAAACTGTTGCCGCGCATCGATCAGTTGAAAGTCGGCAACGGTCTGCAAGGCGACAACGACATGGGCCCGCTGGTCACCGCCGAACACAAGGCCAGGGTGGAAGGCTTTATCGATCAGGGCGTGGCCCAGGGCGCGCAGCTGATTGTCGACGGCCGTCACTTCAAGGTGCCGGGGGCCGAGACGGGCTTTTTCGTCGGCGCGACGCTGTTCGATCACGTCACCACCGACATGAGCATCTATCAGCAGGAAATCTTCGGCCCGGTGCTGGGCATCGTTCGCGTGCCGGATTTCGCCAGTGCCGTGGCGCTGATCAACGCCCATGAATTCGGCAATGGCGTGTCGTGCTTCACCAGCGATGGCGGGATCGCCCGCGCCTTCGCCCGCAGCATCAAGGTCGGGATGGTCGGCATCAACGTGCCGATTCCGGTGCCCATGGCCTGGCATTCGTTCGGTGGCTGGAAGCGCTCGCTGTTCGGCGATCACCATGCCTACGGAGAAGAAGGCATTCGTTTCTACAGCCGTTACAAAAGCGTGATGCAGCGCTGGCCCGACAGCATTGCCAAGGGGCCGGAATTCAGCATGCCGACGGCCAAATAATTCCTCTGCGCGGAGAACAACAAGAATGAGTACTCCCCTGCGTTTTGCCCTCAACCGAATGGTCGCTCCACGTTTGTCCCTGCTGGCGTTCATCGAATTGGCGGTGACCCTCAAGGCCGACGCCATCGAGATCCGCAACGACCTCAAAGGCATCGAGATCGAGGACGGCACCGCACCCGAACACGTGCGTGAGTTGTGCACGGCCCACGGCATCAGCGTGCTGTCGATCAACGCGCTGTATCCGTTCGACGTTTGGAATGACGAGCGCCGCGCGCAGGCCTTGAAGCTGGCTGCCTATGCCCGCGATTGTGGTGCGCGGGGGCTGGTGATGTGCCCGTTGAACGATCGCGCCGATCCGCGCAGCGTCGCCGAACGTGCGTCGGGCCTGCGCACCGCGTTGAGCGAGCTGGCGCCGATCCTGCGCGATCATGGCCTGCTGGGTTTCATCGAGCCGCTGGGTTTCAAAGCCTGCTCGCTGCGTCGCAAACGCACGGCGGTGGAGGCGATCAGGGCGGGCGGCGGGCTGGATGTGTTCCGTCTGGTGCATGACACCTTTCACCACCACCTGGGCGGTGAGCAAGAGTTTTTCCCTGAGCTGACCGGGCTGGTGCACATCTCCGGTGTCGAGGAGACCGAGGCGCCGCTGGCGACCCTTGGCGATGGTCACCGGGTGCTGGTGGGCGCGGACGACATTCTCGGCAACGCGGCACAAATCAACAGCCTGCTCGCTGGCGGCTACAGCGGCTACCTGTCGTTTGAGCCGTTTGCCGACAGCGTCCATGGCCTGGCGGATATTCAGACGGCGATCGGCGCGAGCATGGACCACCTGAGCCAATCCCTGAGTTGACAGTGCCCCTCGCAGGGATCGGATCTGAATTTGAAAGGTGCGGTTATGACCACAACAAGACTGACCATGGCCCAGGCCCTGGTGAAATTCCTCGATAACCAGTACATCGAGGTCGATGGCGTTCAGAGCAAGTTCGTCGCCGGGATCTTTACCATTTTCGGCCACGGCAACGTGCTGGGTCTGGGGCAGGCGCTGGAGCAGGACAGCGGTGACCTGATCGTCCATCAGGGCCGCAACGAACAAGGCATGGCCCATGCGGCGATCGGTTTCGCCAAGCAGCATCTGCGACGCAAGATCTACGCCTGCACCTCGTCCGTGGGGCCGGGCGCGGCGAACATGCTGACCGCTGCCGCCACCGCGACCGCCAACCGGATTCCCTTGCTGTTGTTGCCGGGTGACGTCTATGCCTGCCGTCAACCGGATCCGGTGTTACAACAGATCGAACAGTTCCACGACCTGAGCATCAGTACCAACGATGCGTTCAAGGCCGTGAGCAAATACTGGGATCGCATCAACCGCCCCGAGCAATTGATGACTGCGGCGATCCACGCCATGCGCGTGCTCACGGATCCCGCCGAAACCGGCGCCGTGACCCTGGCCCTGCCGCAGGATGTGCAGGCCGAAGCCTACGACTATCCCGATTACTTCCTGCAAAAACGCGTGCACCGGATCGAGCGTCGTCCGGCCACTGAAGCGATGCTCGGCGATGCCTTGGCGTTGTTCAAAGGCAAACGCAAACCGCTGATCATCTGTGGTGGCGGCGTCAAATACTCGGGTGCCAGCGCGGCGTTGCAGGCGTTTGCCGAGCGCTTCGATATTCCCTTCGCCGAAACCCAGGCCGGCAAAAGCGCGGTGGTGTCCAGCCATCCGCTGAACGTCGGTGGCATTGGCGAAACCGGTTGCCTGGCGGCGAACCTGCTGGCCAAAGAGGCGGATCTGATCATCGGGGTTGGCACTCGCTACAGCGATTTCACCACCGCGTCGAAATCCTTGTTCCAGCACCCTGACGTGCAATTTCTCAACCTCAATATCAGCCCCTGCGATGCCCTGAAACTCGACGGCGTGCAACTGTTGGCGGACGCCCGAACAGGTTTGTCGGCGCTGGCCGAAGCGCTGGGGGACTACCGTTCCGGCTGGGGCGACCAGCCCCGTCAGGCCCGGGCGCAACTGGACGAGGAAGTGGATCGCCTTTATCAGATCGACTACCAGGCTCGGGACTTCGTCCCGGAAATCAACGACCACCTCGATCCGGCGGTGTTGCGCGAATTCATCGAGCTGACCGGTTCCTGCCTGACCCAGAGCCGTGTGCTAGGCGTGCTCAATGAAACCCTTGCCGATGACGCGGTCATCGTCGCTGCCGCCGGCAGCCTGCCCGGTGACTTGCAGCGCAGCTGGCGTAGCAAGGGGGTGAACACTTATCACGTCGAATACGGATATTCGTGCATGGGCTATGAGGTGAACGCCGCGCTGGGCGTGAAGCTTGCCGAGCCCGAGCACGAGGTTTATGCGCTGGTGGGCGACGGCTCTTACATGATGCTGCACTCGGAGCTTGCCACCTCGATTCAGGAGCGGCGCAAGATCAACGTGGTGCTGTTCGACAACATGACCTTCGGTTGCATCAACAATCTGCAGATGGGCAACGGCATGGACAGCTTTGCCACCGAGTTCCGTTTCCGCAACCCGCAGAGCGGCAAGCTCGACGGTGCTTTCGTGCCGGTGGATTTCGCCATGAGCGCGGCGGCCTACGGCTGCAAGACCTACAAGGTGAACACCGTTGAAGAGTTGCAGGCGGCGCTGGCCGATGCGCGCTTGCAGACGGTCTCGACCCTGATCGACATCAAGGTTCTGCCCAAGACCATGATTCACGGTTACCTGTCGTGGTGGCGGGTCGGCGTGGCGCAAGTCTCCACCAGCGCCCGCACCGATGCAGTGGCCAAAACCCTGAACGAACGACTGGCCAAGGCCCGTCAGTACTGATTGCTCTGAATCGAACAACTACAAGGAATCCTTTTATGTCATTGCTTTCCCAAGCGTTGCGGCTAGGCGTCATCGGCACCGGGGCTATCGGTCAGGATCACATCCGTCGTTGCAGCCAGACCTTGCTCAACAGTCAGGTCGTCGCGGTTACCGACATCAATTTGCAGCAGGCGGCCAAGGTCGTGGCTGACCTGAATCTGACCGCCGAGGTCTATCCCGACGGCCACGCGCTGATCCAGGCGCCGGACGTCGAGGCGATCCTCGTCACCTCCTGGGGCCCGAGCCACGAAGAGTTTGTGCTGGCCGCGATTGCGGCGGGCAAACCGGTGTTCTGCGAGAAACCGTTGGCGGTGACCGCCGAAGGCTGCCGCAAGATCGTCGAGGCCGAAGTGGCCCACGGCAAACGGCTGGTGCAGGTCGGTTTCATGCGTCCGTACGATGAAGGTTATCGCGCGCTGAAGTCGGTGATCGACAGTGGCCAGATCGGCGAGCCTTTGATGCTGCATTGCGCGCACCGCAACCCGAGCGTGGGCGAAAACTACAAGACCGACATGGCAATCACCGACACGTTGATCCATGAACTGGACGTGCTGCGCTGGTTGCTCGACGACGATTACGTCTCGGTGCAGGTGGTGTTCCCGCGCAAGAGCAGCAAAGCCCTCGCGCATTTGAAAGATCCGCAGATCGTGCTGCTGGAAACCGCAAAGGGCACACGGATCGACGTGGAGGTTTTCGTCAATTGCCAGTACGGCTATGACATCCAGTGCGAAGTGGTGGGGGAGACCGGCATCGCCAAATTGCCGGAGCCGTCTCAGGTGCAATTGCGCAGCGGGGCCAAGCTGTCCAACGCGATTCTGATGGACTGGAAGGATCGCTTTATCGCGGCCTATGACGTCGAGTTGCAGGCGTTCATCGATGGCGTGCGGGCAGGGCAGGTCGGCGGGCCGTCGGCGTGGGACGGCTTCGCCGCCGCCGTTGCCGCCGATGCGTGCATCGAAGCGCAGCACAGCGGGGCGATCGTCAAGGTCGCACTGCCAGACCGTCCCCATTTCTACAGCTGACGCAAATCCCTGTGGGAGCGAGCTTGTTCGCGATTGCGGTCTATCAGGGCACATCAATGTGGAATGTGCCGCCGCCATCGCGGGCAAGCCCGCTCCCACAGGGTCCGCGTTTTATTCAGGGAAATACTTGTATGCGCATCGGACTTGTCGGTTACGGCCACGGCGGCCGGTTTTTTCATGCTCCGCTGATCAGCAGCCTGCCGGCGGCGACGTTTGTCGGCGTGGTTACTCGTTCAGCGGAGCGCCGACAGTTGCTGGCGGCGGAGCATCCGGGTGTGCCGGCCTTCGACAGCATCGGCCACTTGGTGGAAGCCGGGATCGATGTGCTAGTGGTATCGACGCCCCTCAAGGGGCGGCCGGCACTGGTGCTCGACGGCATCGAACACGGCGTGGCGGTAGTCAGCGACAAGCCGTTCGCCGCCGACTGGCAGCAGGCGCAAACCCTGATCACCATGGCCGAGCGCCAGAATGTTCCGCTCAGCGTGTATCAAAACCGGCGCTGGGACTCAGACTTTCTAACCGTGCGCAAACTCATCGAATCCGGCGCGCTGGGCCAGGTCAGCCGGTTCGAGTCGCGGATCGAGCGTTACTCGCCGTCATCGGTTCACAACAGCAGCGGCGGTGGTTTCCTGCGCGATCTGGGCAGTCATCTGGTCGATCAGGCGTTGTTGCTGTTCGGCCCGGTGACACGGGTCTACGCCGAACTGGACTACCTGGAAAAAGACCAGACCTTCGATCACGGCTTCTTCATGTCCCTGACCCACGTCAACGGCGTGACCTCGCACCTGGGCGGCAGTTGCCTGCAGAACAGCCCCGGCCCGCGCTTTCGGGTGAGCGGTACGCTGGGTTGTTACAGCGTCGAGGGGCTGGACGGGCAGGAGGTCCAGGCGCTGGCCGGGCTTTCGCCGAAGACCGAAGGCGAGCGCTGGGGCGTCGAGGAGCACCGACGTTGGGGCTGGTTCGAACACGGAGAAGAGCGCGAACGGGTTCCGTCCGAGCGCGGCTGCTGGAGTCAGTTCTATTTGCAGCTACAAATCGCCTTGCAAAACGGTGGCCCGCTGCCCGTGGATGCCCGCGATGCACTGGCGACAACCCGCGTGCTAGACGCTGCGCGACTGAGTTCCAAACGTCATCAGGTAGTGGAGCTGAGCGAGTTCGCAAGCCATGGAATAAAATCACAATAAAATTCTAAAACAGGTTGATATAGAAAATAATTTCCAATAGAGTCGATTTCAGATTCTCTGTCTCGCCATACGTTCCAACGCCTCGACTGCTTGTCCGCTTACTGAAATCGTCACGCCTCATCCATAAAACCAACAAGAATGTGGAGAAAGACTTTTCATGAAGACCAAGACCCGTTTTGCCTCACTGGCCTTGTCCCTGATGTTCGCCAGCGGCGCTGTGCTGGCCGATATGAAGATCGGCGTCAGCATGTCCCAGTTCGATGACACCTGGCTGACCTACCTGCGTGAATCCATGGACAAGAAAGCCAGGTCCTATCCCGACGGCGTCAAGCTGCAGTTCGAAGACGCCCGCAGCGACGTGGTCAAGCAACTGAGCCAGGTCGAAAGCTTCATCAGCCAGAAGGTCGACGCCATCGTGGTTAATCCGGTGGATACCGCCGCCACCAAGAAGATTACTGAAGCGGCAGTGAAGGCCGGCATTCCACTGGTCTATGTCAACCGCCGCCCCGATGACCTGAACCTGCCTAAAGGCGTCGTGACCGTCGCCTCCAACGACCTGGAGGCCGGCGAGATGCAGATGCAGTACCTGGCCGACAAGATGGGCGGCAAGGGCAACATCGTGATCTTGCTGGGTGACCTCGCGAACAACTCCACCACTAACCGCACCAAGGGCGTCAAAGAGGTGCTGGCCAAATACCCGGACATCAAGGTCGAGCAGGAGCAGAGCGGCGTCTGGCTGCGGGACAAGGGCATGACCCTGGTCAACGACTGGCTGACACAGGGCCGCAAATTCGACGCGGTCGTCTCCAACAACGACGAAATGGCCATCGGTGCCGCGATGGCGCTGCAACAGGCCGGCGTCGCCAAAGGCAGCGTGCTGATTGCGGGTGTCGACGGCACGCCGGACGGCTTGAACGCCGTGAAGAAGGGCTCGCTGGCCGCTTCCGTGTTCCAGGACGCCAAGGGCCAGGCCGACGGTTCCATCGATACCGCGGTGAGAATGGCGAAGAACGAGCCGGTCGAGCCGGCCGTCTGGGTGCCGTTCCGCCTGATCACGCCGCAAAACGTTGACCAGTTCAAATAGTCCGTCCGTTCAATAACAACAATAAGCCCGCAAGGTGGCGATCGCGACCTTGCCGATGGAGTACCTGATCATGTTCGCTTCAGCGACTGCTTCGAGCACCCCTTTGACGGGGAGCCCGCCCACTGCAATACCTGTCGAAGAGCCGTACCTGCTGGAGATCCTCAACGTCAGCAAGGGTTTCCCCGGTGTGGTGGCGTTGTCCGATGTGCAACTGCGGGTACGCCCCGGTTCCGTGCTGGCGCTCATGGGCGAGAATGGCGCGGGCAAATCCACCCTGATGAAAATCATCGCCGGCATCTATCAGCCAGACGCCGGCGAACTGCGCCTGCGGGGCAAACCGGTGGTGTTCGAAACGCCACTGGCGGCGCTTCAGGCCGGGATAGCAATGATTCATCAGGAACTCAACCTGATGCCGCACATGAGCATCGCCGAAAACATCTGGATCGGCCGCGAGCAGCTCAACGGCTTTCACATGATCGACCATCGGGAAATGCACCGCTGCACGGCGAAACTGCTGGAGCGCCTGCGGATCAACCTTGATCCCGAAGAGCTGGTCGGCAATCTGAGTATTGCCGAGCGGCAGATGGTCGAGATCGCCAAAGCCGTGTCCTACGACTCCGACATCCTGATCATGGACGAACCGACGTCGGCCATCACCGACAAGGAAGTCGGCCACCTGTTCTCGATCATTGCCGACCTGAAACGTCAGGGCAAAGGCATTATCTACATCACCCACAAAATGAACGAAGTGTTCGCGATCGCCGATGAAGTGGCGGTGTTCCGTGACGGTGCCTACATCGGGCTGCAGCGAGCCGATTCCATGGACAGCGACAGCCTGATTTCGATGATGGTCGGTCGTGAATTGAGCCAGTTGTTTCCGGTGCGTGAAAAGCCGATTGGCGATCTGTTGCTGTCGGTGCGCGACCTCAAGCTCGACGGTATTTTCAAGGGTGTTTCCTTCGACCTGCATGCCGGGGAAATCCTGGGCATCGCCGGCTTGATGGGCTCCGGCCGGACCAACGTGGCTGAGGCGATCTTCGGCATCACGCCCAGCGACGGTGGCGAGATCCGTCTCGATGGCGAGGTGGTGCGCATCCGCGATCCGCACATGGCGATCGAGAAGGGCTTCGCACTGTTGACCGAGGATCGCAAGCTCAGTGGTCTGTTCCCGTGCCTCTCGGTGCTGGAGAACATGGAAATGGCCGTCCTGCCGCACTACGCCGGCCACGGTTTCATCCAGCAAAAAGCCTTGCGCGCCTTGTGCGAAGACATGTGCAAGAAGCTGCGGGTGAAAACACCGTCGCTGGAGCAGTGCATCGACACCTTGTCGGGTGGCAATCAGCAGAAAGCCTTGCTGGCGCGCTGGTTGATGACCAACCCGCGAATCCTGATTCTCGACGAGCCGACCCGCGGCATCGACGTCGGCGCCAAGGCCGAGATTTACCGGCTCATCGCCTACCTCGCCAGCGAAGGCATGGCGGTGATCATGATTTCTTCGGAGCTGCCGGAAGTGCTCGGCATGAGCGACCGGGTGATGGTCATGCACGAGGGCGACCTGATGGGCACCCTCGACTGCAGCGAGGCGACTCAGGAGCGGGTGATGCAACTGGCTTCGGGCCTGTCCTCGGTTCATTAACGGATACCGCTGGTGGCTGAGGCCGCCGTCGATGATGCGATAGAAAGGTGAGTGGTTATGAACGCGATACTGGAAAACAAACCGGCCACGGCACCGGTCAAGAGTCGCCGGCGCTTTCCGACGGAGCTGAGCATTTTCCTGGTGCTGATCGGCATTGGCCTGGTGTTCGAACTGTTCGGCTGGATCGTGCGCGACCAGAGCTTTCTGATGAACTCCCAGCGGCTGGTGTTGATGATCCTGCAAGTGTCGATCATCGGCCTGCTGGCGATTGGCGTGACCCAGGTGATCATCACCACCGGTATCGACCTGTCGTCGGGTTCGGTACTCGCCTTGTCGGCGATGATCGCGGCCAGTCTGGCGCAGACTTCGGATTTCGCTCGGGCAGTGTTTCCGTCACTGACCGATTTGCCGGTCTGGATTCCCGTGATTGCCGGGCTTGGTGTCGGGTTGCTGGCGGGGGCGATCAACGGCAGCATCATCGCCATCACCGGGATTCCACCGTTCATTGCCACACTGGGGATGATGGTTTCAGCCCGTGGTCTGGCGCGTTATTACACCGAAGGCCAGCCGGTGAGCATGCTCTCGGATTCCTACACGGCCATTGGCCACGGGGCGATGCCGGTGATCATTTTTCTGGTGGTGGCGGTGATCTTCCACATCGCGCTGCGCTACACCAAATACGGCAAATACACCTACGCCATCGGCGGCAACATGCAGGCGGCGCGCACCTCCGGTATCAACGTCAAACGCCATCTGGTCATCGTCTACAGCATCGCCGGGTTGCTGGCGGGGCTGGCAGGCGTGGTGGCTTCGGCCCGCGCCGCTACCGGTCAGGCCGGGATGGGCATGTCTTATGAGCTGGATGCGATTGCCGCCGCAGTCATCGGTGGTACCAGTCTGGCGGGTGGGGTGGGGCGCATCACTGGCACGGTGATTGGCGCTCTGATTCTAGGGGTGATGGCCAGCGGTTTTACGTTTGTCGGGGTCGATGCCTACATTCAGGACATCATCAAGGGGCTGATCATCGTGGTTGCCGTGGTGATCGACCAATACCGCAACAAGCGCAAGCTCAAACGCTGAAGTTCATTGTCCTGGCTTGGTAACGCGGGATGAACGTCACACAGTAAAGCCGATCGGAAAGATCGGCTTTTTTGTTCCTGCGCAAAGACTGCTGAGGCGGCCAAGTCGTTCAGGGTTTCTTTTCTTCCATCCCATCTTTTGAGCCGCTGGACGTTTGCGCATCCTTATCTGTTTCGTGGGTCTCTGCACCGGAATTCGACCCCGAGGCTTCTTCGCCCTTTTTGTCGGCCCTGTCTTCCTTGGATTCGGTGCCTCCCTGGTTGACTCCGGGAATACCGGTAGGCGGGACGCTGCTTCCCGCCGTCGCAAGCGGTGCAGTGGCGGATAAAAGACTTCCAAGCATGAGGGCTGCAATGGTTTTGTTCATCGTCGGGGCTTCCGCGTCAGGTGGATTGACGTTGGAAAATCAGAAGCGAAACAAAGTGCCGGGCGGCTGACGGGCGGGAGAGCTGGGAGGCGGGTGGCTGTGTAGTCGAGCATCTTTGTAGAGAGCCTTCGGCCGAACATGGCTGCAACAGGCGGCAAATTGCTGGCCCCCGAATGTTTGAAGTCCCGGCAAACTCGCCTTTTTTCAAAAGGTTAGGTGGGCTATATGCGGACGATTGTCATCACCGTAGCAACGCTTTCCCTCGCTCTGTTCGCGGTGCAGGCCCAGGCCAGGGAACTGAGCAAGAGCCATCGTTTTGCGTGCACTTGGGGCTCGGACATCGCTGCCGGCGCGCAACAGTCGAAGTTGTCAGGGATTTCCCTGTACGGCGCCCGCAAGCGCTTGCAGGTACGTAAATTTCAGCAGCCGTGGATGCGCATGACCGCGATGGGCATCACGGAGCAAACCTATAACAGTACCTCGCGTCTCAAGCCCGCAGCCGTCAAGCAGACCTATTACGAACAATGCGTGAGACATGAACTGGCTCAGCGATAAAAGTGAAGCCCAACCTCAAGAGGTTGGGCTTTTTATTGTCTTGCGCAAATGCAGCGCTATTTGTCGCTTTCGCAATTGACCATCCATGACACGCCAAAACGATCCACCAGCATGCCGAAGCGTGCGGCCCAGAAGGTGGATTCCAGCGGCATGTCGACACGACCGTCCCTGGCCAGGGCGTTAAACACCCGTTCGGCCTCGGCGATGCTGTCGACATTCAGGGAGATCGAGCAGCCGCTCATGCCTGGGGTCGGGCGGTCGGGTGTGGTGTCCGAAGCCATGAGCATCTGATCGCCGACTTTCAGGCAGGTGTGGATGATCAGGTTGTGGTGCTCTTTGGGGACATGTTCGGCGGCTGGGGTTTCGCCGAAGGTCATCATCGCTTCGAGCTTGCCTTGCAGGCATTGCTCGTAAAACGTGAAGGCTGCGCGGCAGTCGCCGTTGAAGATCAGGTACGGGTTGATTTTCATGGTGGTGCTCCCGAATAGGCAGTGGAACGCTGCGCGGCCGGGTGTGCCGAAGCAGCGTCATGGATTGACTCCATCCAGCAAAGCGTTAGAACGCCGGATTGCCAGCCGATGCTGCAAGAATTTCCTTTCGGGGTGACCGATGGTCTGCGGGGAGGGATGTCAGGAGTCTCGCGGGTTTTTCTGCACCGTAGCGCCCGCCACCCGGGCGGCAGGTCGGGTTTGCATCAGCGCATCGATCGCCTTGCGATAGTTCTGTCCGCCTAGCGCCATGCTGTTGTTGTGCGTTGCGCCGGGCACCAGCAGCAGGCGTTTCGGTTGCCGGGCGGCGGCGAACAGTTGCTCGCTGAAGCGCGACGGCACGAATGCGTCGGCCAGACCGTGCACCACCAGCAGCGGCATGTGGATCTCGGCGATCTTGTCGATGGAGTCGAACTTCTGCGACAACAGCCAGCGCACGGGAAGAGAGGTGTTGGCCACCGCAGCCGCCACATCCGCCAATGAGGTGAACGTGGATTCGATGACCAGTCCGCGCACCGGCAGAGGGGTGTGATTTCTGGCAGCATCGCGGCCGAGTTCGGCAGCCAGGTCGATGGCGACCGCACCTCCCAGCGAATGTCCGTAAATCAGGCGTTTGTTCGGGTCGGGCTGCAACAGCTGGAAGCGTTCCCAGGCCACCCGCGCATCCTCGTACACCGTGCTCTCCGACGGCAGGTCGCCATGGCTCTGGCCGAAGCCGCGATAGTCGATGGCCAGCACCGAATAACCTGCCGCACGCAGTTGCTCGATACGGAACAGTTGCCCGGTGAGGTTCCAGCGCACGCCATGCAGATAAAGGATGGCCGGAGCATCGGCGCGCTCTGCCGGCCACCACCAGGCGTGAATGTTCTGCCCGGCCTTGAAGCTTTTCGGTTGCAGGTCGAGTTCCTGCACGCTGCCGGGCAATCCGTGATACCAGCCGGCCGTGCCCGGCTCGATGCGAAACAGCAGCTTGCGTTCGGTGTGTTCCAGCACGGCACAACTCGCCGGCACGCCGATGATCAGGGCGGCCATGCAGGCGAACGCCAGACGGCGGCGTCGAAGTCGGGTCATGAAGGCAAGGAACATTAAACGTTTCACCACGGCGCGGACAAAGAACGCTTTTTACCAGATGCCTTGACCTGCGCGTGACATTTTCGACCACCGCACGCCTGCAACGATTACAAAATGCTGCAGCGACTCAGTCGATCTTCAGCACGATCTTGCCGATGTGATCGCCCGCTTCCATGTGCGCATGGGCCTTGGCTGCGTCGGCGAGCGGGTAAACCTTGTCGATGATCGGCAGGCAGCGTCCGGCGGCCAGCACCGGCCAGACGTGTTCGCGCAATTGATCTGCGATGGCGGCTTTTTCCGCCGAGGTACGGGCGCGCAGGAGCGAACCGGTGACCACCGCACGCTTGCCGAGGATGGCCAGCAGATCGATGTCGTTGGCCCGCGCGCCGCCGAGGAAGCCGATCATTACCAACCGCCCATCCATCCCCAAGGCGCTGATGTTCCCGTTGAGGTACGAGCCGCCCATGATGTCGAGGATCACATTGACGCCCTGGCCGGCAGTTTGCTCGGCGATGACAGTCGCGAAATCCTGTTCCCGGTAGTTGATCGCTTCACCGCCCAGATTGCGGATCGCTGTGCATTTGTCGGCGCTGCCGGCGGTGGCGAAGGCTTCGATGCCAAACTCGCGGCACAGCATCAACGCGGTGGTGCCGATGCCGCTGGTGCCGCCGTGGATCAAGGCGCGCTGGCCACGGCTGGCGCCGCCGAGACCGAACAGGTTGGCCCACACGGTGAAAAAGGTTTCCGGAATGGCCGCTGCCTGGATCCAGTCCAGCCCATCGGGGATTGGCAAGACCTGGCCCGCCGGAACCGCGCAATATTCGGCGTAACCGCCGCCATTGGTCAGCGCGCACACGCGGTCACCCACCGCGAATGTGCTGACGCCATTGCCGACCGCCACGACTTCACCCGCCACTTCAAGGCCCGGGATCGGGTTCATGCCAGGCCTCATCGGGTACTTGCCGGCGCGTTGCAGGGCGTCCGGGCGATTGACGCCGGCGGCGTGCACGCGGATCAGTACTTCGCCTTCTGCGGCGACCGGCAGCGGGACGCGTCGGGATTGCAGAACCTCGGGCCCGCCCGGTTCGGTGATTTCCATTCGGGTCATATCAGTGGGCAACGTCATGTTCGATTCCTCTTGAAAAAGTGATCAGTAGATGGGAACGCAGTCAGGGCGCAATGATTCCCGTCATTCGGCGCAGCAGCGTTGCTCGACGGAGGAGGGCAGCAGTTTCAGGGCGTGCTCAAGTATCAGCGCGATCACGATGGCACCGCCGGCAATCACGAAGAGCAGCACATGTTGTCCGCCCGTGGCGTTGAACAGCGCCGAATAGGCGAAGCCCGCCAGCGCCTGAAACGTGGCGAACGACACCGTGGCCCGGCTCCACGCCACCTGCTGGCGATGGTGATCCGGTACCAGCTCATGCACTCGGGCCAATGCCAGCGGCACAATGCCCGGCGGGAATGAACCGAGGACCACCGCCAGCAGTGCCAACGCCAGGAACGAATGCGAAATGGCCAGCAAGCCAAGGGTGATCGCCTGCACCACCAGCACCAGACGAATGCCGGTTCGCGCGCCGAGATGATCGGCGAGGAAGCCGTAACTCACCGGGCCGACGATGGCGCCCAGACCGTACATGACCCACATCAGCGCGCCGACATGCGACCCGGCGCCCAGACCCCGGGCGACATAATCCACCAGAAAGACCATGGCCGGCACCAGCCCGGCGGCCATGAACGCGTACTGGGCAAACAGCAGATAAACCGCAGGCGGTGTCGGCTCGAGCGGATCCACCTGAGCCGTTGCGGTTGTTGCATGGGGCTGCTCCGAGGGCCAGCCGAACCAGCTCAAAGCCGTCAGTGCCAGCGACAGCACGCCCAATCCCAGCCATGTTGCTTGCAAGCCCAGGCTCAACAGCAGCGGAACGATCGTGCCCGAGCCGGCGATGCCCAGACCGATGCCGAGGAAAATCGCCCCGCTGGCCAGGCCTTTGCGCTCGGCCGGTACATGGGGCAATACAGTCGCAGCCACCAGCACCATGATCGCGCCACCCGCGATTCCCGACAGCAGGCGCCAGCCGAAATACCAGCTCACCGACACCGGGTACGCACAGGCGAAAAACGCCACGGTCACCGCCAGCATCATCAGGCGCAGAGCGTTTCTCTGAGTGAGCCGGCGTGCCAGCGGGCGGCCGAGGAGGGCGCCGATCAGGTAACCGACCAGGTTGGCCGCGCCGAGATAGACCACATCATGGGCGGAAAACCACTGCGCCTGAATCAGCGAGGGGATCAGCGGCGTGTAGGCGAAACGCGCCAGGCCGATGCTGACCAGGCTGGCGCAGAGTCCGGCGAAAATCGCCAGCCAGACTCTCGCGTCCGGACGCTCGGGCGAAGCAATTGAAGTGGGCATGACGGCAATCCTGTGGAAAGGTTTATGGCGCCCAGCATATCGGCTATCGTTGCTGCGTTAATGCAGCGAGTTTGCGTGATAGTGATGCGTTTATGCATCAATGGAGAACGGTATGAACTGGGATGATGCACGGGTGTTTCTTGCGGTCTGCCGCGAGTCGACATTGCGCGGTGCCGCCCGTGTACTGGGCGTGGATCAGGCAACGGTCGGGCGCCGCATCACGGCACTGGAAAAGTCGCTGGCCGCGACCTTGTTCCTGCGCACCTCCGAGGGCTATGCGCTGACGGCAGTCGGTGAAGCGGCGCTCAAATCCGTGGAAAAAATGGAGCATTCGGCACTGGAGCTGGAACGGCGTATCCAGGGCCTGGACGATCGTCTGACCGGCAGCGTGCGGGTCAGCACCACCGATTCGCTGGCCATCGATTTCCTGATCCCGGCCATCGCGCAGTTGCACGAACAGCATCCGGACGTGCGCGTGCAACTGGACGCCTCTACGCAGATCCTCAGCCTGGCCAAACGTGAAGCGGACATCGCCGTGCGCAATACCCGTCCGGACAACCCGGACCTGATCGCCCGGCGCATCGCGCGTTGGCCGGTGGGTTTGTTCGCCTCGCAGGCCTATGTCGACAGCCATGGCGTGCCGTCGCCGGGCAGTGCGTTCGAGGGCCATGACCTGGTGGTGTACCAGCCGTATCTGCAGGGCAACAAGGATCTGACCCTCGTGTCGGAGCCTGTGACTCGCGGGCGGATCGTCGCCGGTCTGAGCTCCAGCCTATTGGTCCGACGCTCGATTGCCGCCGGGTTGGGGGTAGGAGAAATCCCGCTCTACATGGGCGAGCGTGATGGTTTGGTCAGGCTGTGGCCGGAGCGCACGCGTCCGTTGCCTTATGAGGTGTGGCTGGTGACCCATGCGGATTTACGCCACAGCGCGCGGGTCAGGGCGGTGATCGAGCACATTGTCGAAGCGTTTGTGCCGGAAAACGAGTAGTCGTTCTGTCAATGAAAAAGCGGCCTTCACTGAAGGCCGCTTTTTTGTGAGCGTTGAAACCGGTGCCTCATGGCATTTCAGGCAACTCCTGAGGCCGCAGGTCAAACACCAGCACTTCGGCATCCTGGCCATTGCTCAGGGTCAGTGCCTGTTCTTCACGAACCCGTACGCCATCGCCTTCCTTCAACTGCACGCCGTTCAGTTCAACGCTGCCGCGAGCAACGTGGACATAGGCGTAACGGTTGGCAGGCAGCTTGAGGGTGGCACTTTCCTCGCCATCGAACAGCCCGGCATACACTCGTGCATCCTGGCGCACTTTCAGCGAGCCGTGACTGCCTTCGGGCGAGATGATCAGTTGCAGGCGACCGCGTTTTTTCTGTTCGTTGAAGTGCTCTTGCTGGTAGCGCGGTTTGGCGCCGCTGACGTCCGGCACGATCCAGATCTGCAGGAAGTGCACAGGCTTGGTCGCCGAGTGGTTGAACTCACTGTGGGCCACGCCACTGCCGGCACTCATCAGTTGCACGTCGCCGGGGCGGATCACCGAACCGGTGCCGAGAGTATCCTTGTGTTCCAGGGCGCCTTCGAGCACGTAGGAGAAAATCTCCATGTCGCGGTGCGGGTGCTGGCCGAAGCCTTTGCCGGCGGCGACGCGGTCATCGTTGATCACCAGCAGGTCGGAGAAACCCTGTTCACGCGGGTTGCGATAACTGGCGAAGGAAAAGGTGTGGAATGACTTCAACCAGCCATGATTGGCCAGACCACGGTCGGAAGCTTTGCGAAGGGTCAGCATGATCAGATCTCCTTTCAGGACGTTGATTCGTCCAAGTGAGGAGAAGGTTACTGGTTACGCTGGTGTGCAATAAGTAGGTGAAAATTGAAATACTGTCCCCTTGGAGTTGACAGTAATGTGCGTCAGTTCACGCATTCTTTTTCAACGTTTGCGCTGTACTTGGCCATAATGCGGCAACTTATAACTGTTCATTGATTTCAGTGATGTCTGCTCATGAAAACCGTGGCAATGGTGTTGTTTCCCGAGTTTCTACTGCTCGATATGGCCGGGCCGCTGGAAGTGTTCTCGGTTGCCAACCGATACCTTAAGCCGGACGACCATTATCAACTGACGCTTCTGGGGACTGAACGCGGGCCGCTGCGTGCCTCCAATGGTGTGCGGGTGCATACCGACGGGCATATCGACGAAGCCGGCGATCGCTATGACTTGCTGTTGGTGCCAGGCGGACCCGGTGCCTACAACAAAAAATGTCCGCCGCTGCTGGACTGGCTCAAAGGTGCGGTCAGTCGTGCCGGGCGCTACGGTTCGATTTGCACGGGTGCCTTCGTGCTTGGCTACGCCGGGCTGCTGGATGGGTATCGCGTGACCACCCACTGGAACTACACCGAGCGCTTGATCAAGGGCTTTCCCAAGGCAGATGTCGCGACCGACCAGATCTTTGTCGAAGACCGCAACCTGATCACCTCGGGGGGCGTGACAGCCGGAATCGATCTGGCACTGGCGGTGGTGGCCCGCGATCACGGCAAAAAACTCGCTCAGGATGTGGCCAAAGTGCTGCTGGTGGTGATGAAGCGCCAGGGCGGACAGGCGCAATTCAGTCCGCTGATGGCAGCGGTTGCGCCACAGGAAACCCCCGTCACCCGTGTACAGAACTACGTTCTGGAGCATCTTGAGGAAACCTTCACCGTTGAGCGCATGGCCGGTGTGGCGAACATGAGTGCACGCCATTTCGCCCGCCTGTTTGCACGCGAAGTCAACATGACGCCCATGGAGTTCCTGCAAAGTGCACGCATCGACTGCGCGCGCAATCTGCTGGAGACCAGCGATCTGCCGCTGAAGACAGTGGCCTACAAAAGCGGTTTCGGCAGCGTGCGGCACATGCGTTTTCTGTTCGGCGAAAAGCTCGGATTGACCCCGGCTCAATATCGCGAGCAGTTCAGCTAGAGCTGTTCTGTCCGTTACGGGCATCCGGATGTCCGTGCTGGGCCCCGCATGGTGGTTGTGCCGTCATCGATGCCTGCGAAGATAACGGACATGAACAGTCTTTACGAATTGAGCTCGGCGTCGGTCCTGCGTTTCGGCCCGTACGCATTCCATTTGCGGCAACGGTTGATCCTCGAGGGGGATCGGCAACTGCGCATGGGCGGTCGTGCGCTGGACATTCTGCAAGTGCTGGTCGAGCGTGCCGGTCAGGTGGTCGGCAAGGAGCAGTTGATCGCGCTGGTGTGGCCGACGTCGGTGGTCGAGGAAATCAATCTGCGGGTGCACATCGCGGCGTTGCGTCGGGCGCTTGGCGACGGCGAGAACGGTCAGCGCTATATCATCAATGTGCCACAACGCGGGTACAGCTTCGTCGCGCCGGTACAGAGCGACGCTGTTGCGCAAGTGGTGTTCGAAAGTCTGCAAGTGCCGCAGCACAATCTGCCTGCACGGTTGATGCCGGTCACAGGTCGCGATTCGCTGGTCGGCAGTCTGGTTCGGCAACTGCCCTTGTCCCGGCTCATGACAGTGACGGGAGCTGCCGGCGTCGGCAAAAGCACGGTAGCACTGCGTGCAGCGGAGCTGCTGCTGCAACATTTTCGTGACGGCGTGTGGCAGGTCGATCTGTCGCTGATCGACGAAGACACCCCGCTCCTCGATCACCTGCTGCAAACCCTCGACATCGATTTCCCCACACTGGCGGGGCGCCACGCGTTGCTGGTGCTGGACAATTGCGAACACCTGCTTGAAGCCTGCCGCAGCCTGCTGGAAACACTGCTCGACGCAGCGCCCCGTCTGTCGATCCTTGCCACCAGCCGCGAACCGTTGCGTCTCGGTCTGGAAGTTCTGCAGCCACTGCCGCCCCTGACCCTTCCCAAAGCCTCGGCGCTCAACAGTGTCGATGAAGTCATGGGCTATTCGGCGGTGCAACTGTTTGTCAGTCGGGCCCGTGCGCGTCAGCACGGCTTCTGTCTGCGTGAGCAGGATCTGGAAACGGTGCGCGATATCTGTCGGCGACTCGATGGTCTGCCCCTGGCGATCGAACTGGCAGCAGCGCAGATCGATGCGCTGGCGTTGGTCGGGTTGCAGTCTCAACTGGACCACGGTCTGCAGGTCTTGAGTCACGGTCGGCGGACGGCCGTGCCACGCCACCAGTCGATGAAGGCCGCACTGGACTGGAGTTATCAGCGCTTGAGCGAACAGGAACAGCGCGTGCTGCAACGGTTGTCGGTGTTCAGGATGGCGTTCACTCTGGATGCCGCAATCGGTGTGATCAGTTGCGCGCAATTGCCACCCTCGACACTGGTGGCAGTCGTTGAGCAATTGGCGGCCATGTCGTTACTGACGATGGATCGATCCAGTGGGACATTGCGCTATCGAATGCTCAACACCACGCGTCGCTATGCCCGCGAACAGCTGGAGCAGGGCGGCGAGCTGAATGAAGTCGAGCGTCGGCATGCGCGTTATCTGTGCCGCACGCGCCTGAGCTCAAGCGGCCGACTGACCGCGCAGTTCGTCGAGCAGTAAGCGCACCTTGCGCAAGTCCGGGGTGGCATAGCCTTCGGTGAAGCGCTGGTAGACCGGCGTCAGCAAATCGAGTGCCTCACGATAGCGCGACTGACGCTGCCACACCTGCGCCAGCGACGTTGCGCTGCGCAGTTCCCAGGCCAGGGCACCTTGGGTCCGGGCAATCTCGAGCGATTGCTGCAAGGCGCTTTCGACCGTGTGGTGACAGGGCGATTCAGCGGCCAGCAATCGCTCGGCCCGGGCCCGCAAAATCTCCGCAGTACTCCAGCCGGCCGCGCCGCTTTGTGCTCGTTCAAGCAGTGCATCGTCAACGAAACCCGGATCCAGCGTGACCATGATTTCCCTGACCAGACCGCTGTCGGCGGGCGGGATGGCGGGGGATTTGTCGGCGTCAATCACCTGCGCGTAGTGCCGCGCCCACGTGTAGAACAGCAGCACCGAATGCTTCTGCGCCTGTTCGAGCAACAGTTGCAGCAGCGCCCGGGCGTTCTGTGTATCTCCGTTGTAATGGGCGATCAGGCACGAGGCGAGTGCCAGGGTGTAGCAGATCGAGGTGCCGTGGTTGATCTGCATTGCGATGTCCAGCGCCTGCCGCGCCGTACGCCACGCCTGTTCGGGAAAACCTTGCAGCCACAGCACCCGGGCGAGGACGGTCAGTGAGGCGACGCTCTGATCGTATTGCACGCCGAAACCGTGGGTGAAGCGGTTGAGGTGGCCGCTTTGAGCCATGCGCTGGATCACCTGCTCGGCGTGGATCCGTGCCTGGTGCTGATCGCCGGCGTAGTGCAGGGCGAGCACCCGCAAACGGTGGGTGCTCAAGGACAATTGCGCGTCGCCGTGCAGGCCGAGGGTTTCAAATTGCTCGCTCTGCTCCAGCGCCATGCGGTAATGGCCGCAACTGAGATTGACCGCCATGTGCCCTGACACGGCACGCAACTGGCCGGCCATGTCGTCGTGCTTCTGTGCCAGCAGACGGGCGCTGACGAACGCTTCGATAGTCTCCGGCGTGCCGCCCCAGGTGTGGTAACAGGCGCTGCCGAGGGCCAGTTTCAAGGCGATTTCCAGGCGCGGACAGGGTTCTTCCGATGACGCGAGCAACGCGAGTGCCCGACGCACATGAACGCCGTACTCCTTGAGCAAGGACAGCTCCTGCCACAACGGCGCCGAAGTGGCCGTCAGGCGCACGCCAAGATGACGCGAGCCTTCATCGTTCAGTGTCCACTCAAGCGCTGCCCGCAGATCTTCCAATCCTCGGGCGTAGCGCTCGATCCACACCCCGGTCGGCGTGTTTTCCCATTCGGCCTGGGCCTGATGCATCAGTGCCAGGCAGCGTTCGGCATGACGCTCACGGGATTCGCCGAGTTCGGCAGCCTGCTCGAGTTTTTCCAGGGCATAGCGGCGAGTGGTGTCGAGCAGGCGATAGAACACTTCTTCATCGCCGACCTCGACATTGAGCAGCGATTTGGCGACCAATTGCGTGATCGAGGCGAACACTTCGCCAGGCTCGATATGCTGGCCCACGATCACCGCGGCAGCAGACTCCAGCGTGAAGGCGCCACGAAATACACCCAGGCGACGCAGACCGGTCTGCTCGCAGGCGTTGAGCAGGTTAAAGCTCCAGTCCAGCGTGGCGCGCAAGGTTTCATGGCGTCCGAGACTGGTCTGATTGCCTGCCGGCAGACGCCCCTGCAACTGGCTCAGCAAACCGCCCAGGCCGAGGTTCGCTACTTGCGCGGCAGCCAATTCCAACGCCAGCGGGATGCCATCCAGCCGGCGACAGATTTCGATGATCACGGGCAGGTCGGCATTGTCCGGCTCAAAGTGCTCGTGGGCGGCCATCGTCCGCTCGACGAACAGTTGCAGTGCGGAGAATTCCATTGCCTGATCTCGGTCGAGCACCGCAATCGGTGGCGGGCAGTCGAGGGATTCCAGGCGCTGCACATACTCGCCCTCGGCGCGCAGGCTTTCGCGGCTGGTGGCCAGGATATGCACCTGCGGCGCGCCACGCAGGAGACTCTCGCCAAGCAGCGCCACGGCGTCGATCAGGTGCTCGCAGTTGTCGATCACCAGCAGCATCTGCCGTTCGCGCAGGCTGTTGATCAGGCAGGCCATCGGTTCATTGTCGTGCAATGAAAGATCCAGCAGGGCGGCGAGGTGAGAGCAGATCGAGCCCGGATCGTTGAGTGGCGCCAGATCCAGCAGACGAATCCCGTCGCGATAACGACCGATCAGTTGCTCGGCGACGCGCAAGGCCACGGTGGTCTTGCCGATGCCGCCGGGGCCGACCAGGGTGATGCAGCGCTTTTTCGGCAATTGCGCCATCAGGTTGTCGATCACGGTCTGGCGGCCGATCATCCGTGTGCGCCGCAATGGCAGGTTATGTCGGCCGATAGGGGCGGCGGCGGGGCGCTGTTCGATGGACTGCAACAGGATCGGCGCGACGAAACTGTAACCGCGCTGCGCCACCGTGACGATGTAGCGCTGCCCGGCCTGACCGTCGCCGAGCGCCTTGCGCAAGGCTGCCATGTGCACGCGCAAGTTGATGTCTTCCACCACGCTGTCCGGCCAGACTTCGGCGATCAATTGCTGCTTGCTCACCACCTCGCCGGCGTTGGCCAGCAAGATCAGCAGAATGTCCATGGCACGGCGTCCCAGGCGCAAAGGCTGGTCGCCCTCGAGCACCAGGCGCTGGTCAGTGTGGATCCGATAGGGGCCGAAACCGATGGCCTGATTCGGGGAAAGACTCAACCGCTCACTCCTTCATTGTTCTTGTGATCCTGCCCCGGCGTAGGTGAAAAAACCGTGACGGGCAGGGCGGATGGCGACTTGAAGGTCATGCAAGCCGTCTGGTCCGCCGTTTCCGAGCATATTCCTCAGGATTGGGTGTCAGCGCAATGCGCACAAAGGTTTGCTGCTGGAGCATCTATCGGTATGCGGCGTCATCACTACCGTATTTAAAGGCTCGAACCTGTGCCTGCCTGCCCGACAGAGGAGGAAAATTAACAACGATTAACTCGTCCACGCCTGCTCCAGAGCCAAAACTCCAAGGCAATGGAGTGCATACGTCTAGAGGACGCTGCGATGAGCAAGGTAGTAGTGGTCTATCACAGTGGCTACGGGCACACCCGCGTCATGGCCCAGGCTGTGGCCGAAGGTGTGCAGCGCCACTTGGGCAGTACCTGCCTGCTGTTGGCGGTGGAGGATGTGGAGGCCCATTGGGACGAATTGCACCGTGCCGATGCGATCATTTTCGGCGCGCCGACTTATATGGGCAGTGCGTCGGCGGCGTTCAAGCAATTCATGGAAGCCACGGCGTCGTTCTATCTGGTTCGGCCGTGGCGCGACAAACTCGCCGCAGGATTCACCAACTCCGGCAGTCTGTGCGGCGACAAACTCAATACCCTGCTGCAAATGGCGGTGTTCGCGGCCCAGCATTCGATGATCTGGGTCGGGCTTGATCTGCTGCCGGCCCGTGCTGGCGCCAGTGGCTTCGACGGCCAGTTGAATCGCCTTGGCAGCTCCCTTGGGGCCATGTCCCAATCGTCTGTCGAGAAACCGCCCGAGCACGCCCCTCCGCTGGAGGACCGCCTGACCGCTGTGCATCTGGGGGAGCGGGTGGCGCGACTGGCTCAGCGCATGGCCCGGGGATGAAAGCGGCTCAACGTTTTTTCATGACCTGACAGCGCCAGGCAAACGGGTTGATCCCTTCACTGCGAGTGAAAATATGACAGAAGTGCGACTGATCGCAGAAGCCGCACTCCAGGCTGATCTGCGTCAGGCTGTGATCGGTGTGCTGGATCAACAGTTTGGCCCGGGCGATCCGCTGGGTGCGGATCCAGTCCTGTGGCGAGAGCCCGGTGCTGCATTTGAACGCCCGGGAAAAATGACTGCGTGACAACGCACAGGCACTGGCCAGCTCAGTGACCTCCAGGGGTTCGCCCAATCGTTCCAGGATCAATTGTTTCACCAGTCGTTCCCGCTGCGGGCTGAGGCCCCCGGTGCCGATTTTGCGGGATTCGCTGGCAGGGACGCGGGCGACGGTTTGCTGAGAAGGAGCCATGGCCAAGTACCTATCGGGGGCGGGAGTACACGGTCGGTGCGTTCCCACAGGTCAATGAAACAACGCTGTGCAGAGGGTTTCATTGTTTGGCGCAGGGCAAAGACTGACGAGTTAAACGTTGTTAATTCCGCGGCCGGACCTGATTTCGAATGGCCGCCGATCTAGTAAAGTGCGTAGCACTTGCGCCTGGCCAAAAAGGAAAACACGCCCATGAACCGAAACGATCTGCGCCGCGTCGACATGAACCTGCTGGTGATCTTCGAAGCACTGATGTTCGAAAAGAACCTGACCCGCGTCGCCGAAAAACTGTTCATGGGCCAACCGGCAGTGAGCGCGGCGCTGGGACGCCTGCGCGATCTGTTCGACGACCCATTGCTGTTGCGCAACGGTCGCGGCATGGAACCGACGGCGCGGGCGCTGGCGATTCTTCAGGAGCTGCAACCGGCGATGGACGTGATTTCCGGCGCGGTCAGCCGGGCCAAGGAATTCGATCCGGCCACCAGTTGCGACGTCTTCCGCATCGGCCTGTCGGATGACGCCGAGTTCGGTCTGTTTCCGCCATTGCTGCGCCAGTTGCAGGAAGAGGCGCCGGGGATTGTGGTCGTGGTGCGTCGCGCCAACTACCTGCTGATGCCGACGCTGTTGGCGTCTGGGGAAATCTCCGTTGGTGTGAGCTACACCACCGATCTGCCGGCCAACGCCAAGCGCAAGAAACTGCGCGACATTCCCTGCAAGGTTCTGCGCGGCGATGACCGCCCGGGGCCGCTGACCCTCGATGAATACTGCGAGCGACCCCACGCGATGGTGTCGTTCTCGGGTGATCTGAGCGGCAACATCGACGTGGACCTGGCCAAGGTCGGCCGCAGCCGCCGCGTGGTGCTCGGCGTGCCACAGTTCAGCGGTTTGCGCGCCTTGCTCGCCGGCACCGAGATGATCGCCACCGTGCCGGATTACGCGGCATGTGCGTTGGTCGAAGGATGTTCGTTGCGGGCTGAGGATCCTCCGTTCCCCATCGATGCGGCGCAGCTGTCGATGGCCTGGAGCGGGGTGCATGACAACGATCCGGCGGAGAAATGGCTGCGGTCGCGGATCAGTCAGTTCATGTCGGTATCGCTGGATATTCCGGTGTAACAAGACCTGAAACACAATTCGTTTGTCGCCTTGTAACCCTGTGGGAGCGAGCTTGCTCGCTCCCACAATGATTTTGTGTCGTTCTTGCGTTCTGTGTGTTTTCGCAAAGAGAGCACACCCATCCAATTTCCCCCCCGATCAATCGTTGCACCATGGCCTGCAATGATTGATCAAGGGTGGGCCCATGAACGCTATACAACGCAATGACCAGGCGCAAAACCTCGGCCTGCTGTTCCTGCGGGTCACCGGCGGCTTGTTTCTGCTGTTCGTCCATGGCTTGCCCAAGCTGCTGGATTTCACTGCGCAACTGCAACAGATCGAGGACCCGTTCCACCTCGGTTCCCACCTCACTTTGATTCTGGCGATCTTCGCCGAAGTCCTCTGCCCACTGCTGATCGTCGCCGGGGTGCTGGCGCGTCTGGCGTGCTTGCCTATTCTGTTTGTGCTGCTGGTGGCGTTGCTGGTCGTGCATCCGCAATGGAGTGTGGCCGAAGGGCAGTTCGGCTGGTTGCTGCTGATCCTCTTCACCACTGTTCTGATCGCCGGGCCGGGACGGCTGGCGCTCAATGTTCGTTTGCCCGGAGTGCTCCGTTATGCCTGATGCCCAGAACCCGAAAAAACCGGGACCCGAAGAAACCGTGACGCTGATCGTCAAGCACCGGGTCAAGGCCGGTTTCGAACAGCCGTACGAAGCGTGGCTGCGCAATATCGTCAGCGTGGCGGGGCGCGAAGAAGGGCATCTTGGCGTGGATGTTATGCGCAGCCAGCAGGGCGGGCTCGCGCTGTTCACCTGCGTGCTGCGTTACTGCTCGACCGACGCGATGCAGCGCTGGCTCGACTCGCCGCAACGTCAGAAGCTGATCGATGAAGCCGCGCCCATGCTCGCCGACGGCGACCAGACCGAAGTCAACGCAGCCAACGAATTCTGGTTCACGCCGCTGGCCGAGGCCGGGTCGCCGCCACCGCGCTGGAAGCAGGCCGTGGTGACGCTGCTGGTGATCCTGCCGCACACCTTGCTGGTGCCGCTGATCTGGGGGCCGCTGCTGCAACTCAATGCGTTCCTGTCCAACTACGTGGTCGCCACGTTCCTGATCACCCTGACCATCGTGGTGTCGGTGGTCTACGTGTGCATGCCGGCCGCCACCCGATTGTTCGCGCCATGGCTGACCGCCAGTCAGCCCCATGAACACCTGGAATCCAACGCCAACCCGCCGCGCTGAAGCGGTGGGTCCGGGCTTCGTTTCACTTATCTCGAAGGAACTGCGATGAACGCCGATCTGATTCTGTTCAATGGCCAATTTCATACGGTAGACCGCGAAAAACCTCTCGCCAGTGCGGTGGCGATCAAGGACGGACGCTTTGTCGTCGTCGGTAACGATACGCAGGCCATGGCCCTGCGCGGCGCAGGTACGCAAGTGGTCGATCTCAAGGGTCGCTGTGTGATTCCCGGGCTCAACGACTCGCACTTGCACCTGATCCGTGGCGGCCTGAACTACAACCTCGAATTGCGTTGGGAGGGCGTGCCGTCGCTGGCCGATGCGCTGCGCATGCTCAAGGATCAGGCCGATCGCACGCCGACCCCGCAATGGGTGCGCGTGGTGGGTGGCTGGAACGAATTCCAGTTCGCCGAAAAACGCATGCCGACCCTTGAAGAAATCAACCAGGCGGCGCCGGACACCCCGGTGTTCATTCTGCACCTGTATGACCGCGCGCTGCTCAACCGCGCCGCGTTGCGCGTGGCTGGCTACACCCGCGACACGCCGAACCCGCCGGGTGGCGAGATCGTGCGTGATGCCAACGGCAACCCGACCGGCATGCTGGTGGCGCGGCCGAACGCGATGATTCTGTACTCGACGCTGGCCAAGGGGCCCAAGCTGCCGCTGGAATATCAGGTCAACTCGACTCGTCAGTTCATGCGCGAGCTCAATCGCCTCGGTCTGACCAGCGCCATCGATGCCGGCGGCGGTTTCCAGAACTACCCGGACGATTATCAGGTGATCGAACAACTGGCCAAAGACGACCAGTTGACCGTGCGCATCGCCTACAACCTGTTCACCCAGAAGCCGAAGGAAGAGCTGACCGATTTCCAGAACTGGACCGGCAGCGTCAAGTTGCATCAGGGCGATGACTTCCTGCGCCACAACGGCGCTGGCGAGATGCTGGTGTTCTCGGCGGCGGACTTCGAAGACTTCCTCGAACCGCGCCCGGACCTGCCGCAGACCATGGAACAGGAGCTGGAGCCGGTGGTACGCCATCTGGTCGAACAGCGCTGGCCGTTCCGTCTGCACGCCACCTACAACGAATCCATCAGCCGCATGCTCGATGTGTTCGAGAAGGTCAACCGCGACATTCCGTTCAACGGCTTGCCGTGGTTCTTCGACCACGCCGAAACCATCACCCCGCAGAACATCGAACGGGTGAGGGCGCTGGGCGGTGGTATCGCGATTCAGGATCGCATGGCGTTCCAGGGCGAATACTTCGTTGATCGCTATGGCAAACAGGCTGCCGAAGCCACGCCACCGATCAAACGCATGCTCGCCGAAGGCGTGCCGGTCGGCGCGGGCACCGATGCCACTCGTGTTTCCAGCTACAACCCGTGGACTTCGCTGTACTGGATGGTCAGCGGTCGCACCGTTGGCGGTCTGGCACTGTACGAAGAAGGTTTGCCACGCACCACCGCGCTGGAACTGTTCACCCACGGCAGCGCCTGGTTCTCGTCCGAGCAGGGCAAGAAAGGCCAGATCAAGGTCGGGCAACTGGCGGATCTGGCAGCGCTGAGCGCGGACTTCTTCCACGTCGAAGAAGAAGCGATCAAGTGGATCGAGTCGGTGCTGACCGTGGTCGGCGGCAAGATCGTGTACGCCGCTGGCGACTTCGAAGACCTCGGCCCACGTTCGCTGCCGGTGCTGCCGGACTGGTCGCCGGTGGTGAAGGTGCCGGGCCACTGGCGCCCGAATTCGCCATTGCAGGCGCAGGTGCATCAATGCAGCGGCCCGTGCGCGGTGCATACCCACAGCCATGAAAAAGCGCGGATGTCGAATGCGCCGGTCAGCGATTTCGCCGGTTTCTGGGGCGCGTTCGGTTGCTCCTGCTTCGCTTTCTGATCCTTTTGAAAAAGCGCCGTTCTGCGTGAGCGGCGCTCCCCGCAACAACCATCCATCGAGGAGTTTCACATGAGCAACGTTCCTTACAAACGCTTGAACAAAGACGACGCCGTGGTTCTGCTGGTCGACCACCAGACCGGCCTGATCTCGCTGGTGCAGGATTTCTCGCCGAACGAGTTCAAGAACAACGTGCTGGCACTGGGTGACATCGCCAAGTTCTTCAACCTGCCGACCATCCTCACCACCAGTTTCGACAGCGGCCCGAACGGCCCGATCGTGCCTGAACTGAAAGAGCAATTCCCGGACGCGCCATTCATTGCCCGTCCTGGCCAGATCAACGCCTGGGACAACGAAGACTTCGTCAAGGCCATCAAGGCCACCGGCCGCAAGCAACTGATCATCGCCGGTGTGGTGACTGACGTGTGCGTGGCGTTCCCGACCCTGTCGGCCATCGCTGAAGGCTTCGAAGTGTTCGTGGTCACCGACGCTTCCGGCACCTTCAACACCACCGTGCAACAAGCGGCGTGGGCGCGCATGTCGGCTGCCGGCGCGCACCTGCTGAACTGGTTCGCTGTAGCCTGCGAGCTGCAGGGCGACTGGCGCAACGACATGGAAGGCCTGGCGAACCTGCTGTCCCAGCGTCTGCCTAACTACCGCAACCTGATCAACAGCTACACCAAGTTCACTGCCAAGTAATCGGTAGAAGAAAAAAATGCCCGCTGAAGAGCGGGCATTTTTTTGCGGTGTTGATAGGGGGTATTTCAATTTGAGAACCAGCCCTCACCCCAGCCCTCTCCCGGAGGGAGAGGGGGCCGATTGAGGTGTTTGGGAGAAATACATCGACCTGGAAGTTTTGAGTCGTACTCAGGACCCGAACAGCATGGAGATCCGCCCCCTTTCCCCCTCGCCCCCTGGGGGAGAGGGCTGGGGTGAGGGGTAGATCTTGAAGGTGGCAACGATTCTGAACCCGCAAACATTATCGCTTCTGCAACCACCCCAAAAACCCGCCCTTGCGAACCGGCACAGGCTTGGCCATCAACGCCAGCCGACTGTTCTGCTGCCGCACCGCCTGCAACTTGTTCAACGCCTGGCCCACTTCACTGCGCTGCTCCATGCACTGGCGAGTCAGGTTCTTGTCGAGGCGATAAATGATCGAGGACGTCAGTGCGGTAAACGTCGCCTGCGAAGGCGTATCCGCGAGGATGCTTTGCTCGCCCATGACCTCGCTTGGCCCCATGCGCCCAGCCTCGGTGAAACCGTTGCCATCCGGCACGCTGGCGCTGACCACGCCGGTGGCGATCACGAACAGGCTGTCCGGCACTTCCTCAAGATCAAGCACCACCTGCCCGGCGCTGTACTGCTGCGCGACCATCGATTCGGCGAGGCGATCGCGTTCTTCATGGCTGAGCGAGCGGAAGATTTTCACTTCATCGAGCAAGGCACGGGCGCGGGTCGAAGGTTCGATCACGCCATCGGGGTGGCGCGAAATGCCGGCCGCTTCGAGATGACGGTGGGCGAGGTCGAACAGTTGATTGCGCACCTCACCTTTCTTGCCCAGTTCAGCGATAAAACCGCTGGCCACGTATTCCGACATTTCTTCGCCGGCCTCTTTCAGTACTGCTTTCGGCGCCGGCGTCAGCAGCAGGCTGCTGCTGCCTTGCAGCGTGCGGTCGAGGGCGTCCAGCACGCGGCGCGGACGGATGTGGTTCGGCACCTTGATGCTGATCGACACGCCATGCAGGTTGTTCGGGCGGCTGAGGTTGACGATTTTGGCCTTGGCCGCCACCGAGTTCGGCACTACGGCCAGGGTTCCGGCGCCGGTCAGCAGATGTGTGGCGCGCCAGTCGATGTCGAGCACCTTGCCTTCGACGCCGTCGATCACCACAAAATCGTCCACCTGATACGGCTTGGTGGTGTTGAGCACGATGCCCGAGAACACGTCGCTCAAGGTGCTTTGCAGCGCCAGACCGACCACGATGGCGAACACCCCGGAGGTGGCGAGCAGGCCTTTCACCGGCAGCTCCAGCACATAACCGGCCGCTGCGACGATGGCCGCCAGAAACACCAGCGCACCGATCACGTCCTGCAACAGCCGGCCGCTGTGGCCGATGCGGCGCATCAGGATCAGGCCGATCACTTCGGTCAGCGCCCGCGCGGCGTACAGCCACCAGAAAATCCCCAAGGCCGTTGCGCCAAGCTGGGCAACCGGGTCATCGGCAAACAACGGCGCCTGCAACGGGCTGACGCCGGCATTGATGATCAGCGCGCTGAAGGCCAGAAA
Source organism: Pseudomonas fluorescens (assembly GCF_012974785.1). Lineage (GTDB taxonomy): Bacteria > Pseudomonadota > Gammaproteobacteria > Pseudomonadales > Pseudomonadaceae > Aquipseudomonas > Aquipseudomonas fluorescens_BT. The sequence continues at coordinate 2,257,301 of NZ_CP027561.1, forward strand.
CAGCACCAGCCGCACACCGACCCGTTGCGCACGATGCTTGAACGGCGCGAGGTGCCAGAGCAGGGCGTCGAGCACCAGCAACAGGGCGCTCCAGGACAGCAGGTGGGCAGAAAAAAGGCTCATGGGATGAACTCCGGCGGGCACCAAAGAAAACGCCACACCCGAAGGTGTGGCGAGTGGCTGGACTCAGTTCAGATGGGTCTTCAGTTCTGCCGCGGCCTGACGCACGGCGGCCTTCACTTCAGGTATGCCGTTCAGCGGGTTGAGCAGGCCGAAGTCGTGAATCATCCCGTTGTAGCGCACCGAGGTCACCGGCACACCCGCCGCGTCGAGATGACGGGCGTAGCCTTCGCCTTCGTCACGCAGCACGTCGAACTCGGCGGTCTGCACCAGCGCGGCGGGCAGGCCCTTGAGCTGTTCGGCGCTGGCGTTGAGCGGCGAGGCGTGGATCTGCGCGCGCTCGGCCGGGTTGGTGGTGTAGTTGTCCCAGAACCACTGCATCATGCCCTTGGTCAGGAAGTGGCCCTCGGCAAATTGCTGGTACGAGCCGTTATCGAACCCGGCGTTGGTCACCGGCCACATCAGCAACTGGAAGCGCAGGGCCGGGGATTTCTGTTCCTTGGCCATCAGCGCCACGACCGCCGCCATGTTGCCGCCGACGCTGTTGCCGGCCACCGCCAGACGCTTGCCGTCGACACCGATCTCCTTGCCGTGCTCCGCCACCCACTTCGTCGCGGCGTAAGCCTGATTGATCGCCGTCGGGTACTGTGCTTCCGGCGACGGCGTGTAATCGACATACACCGCGACCGCGCCAGAACCCACCACCAGATCACGAATCAAGCGTTGGTGCGTCGGGTAGTCGCCCAGTACCCAGCCGCCACCGTGAAAGAACATGAACACCGGCAGATCGCCTTTGACCTTGGCCGGACGCACCACTTTCAGGTTGATCGTCTGGCCGTCGACCTTGATCGCCTTGTCGCTGACTTCAACACCGGACAGGTCAACCTTCACCGAAGCCTGGGCGCCGGTCAGCACCGCACGGGCGTCTTTCGGGCTCAGTTGCTCCAGCGGTTTGCCGCCGCCGGCGGCGAGGGCATCGAGGAAGGCCTGGGTGGTGTGTTCGACCCCAGTGCCTTCGGCGGCGAAGGCGTTGCCGATGGACAGGGCGAGGAGGGAAGCGGCGAGGGTTTTCTTGATGTTCATGTGCAATTCCTTTTTAAGTCGTTTGAGTTTTTGTATGCCTTGGGATCGGGCTGCTGTGGCGCTGGGCTTCAGGCCTCAGCAACACCGTGAGCACAGATTAATGAGGTGCCGGAAAGTGAAAAAGCGGCTATAAAGCGTTTAACTGTCAACCAGAGAGTGACAATGAACCCGTTCGAAGACATGCGTATTTTTTGCCAGGTCATGGACTCCGGCAGCTTCACGGCGGCGGCCGATCAGTTGGGCCTGTCCAAGCAGTTCGTCAGCCGCCGGTTGATGCAGCTGGAGGAGCGCCTTGGCGTGCGTTTGCTCAACCGCTCGACCCGGCGCCTGGACGTGACGCCGCTGGGCCAGAGCTATTACGAATCGGCGCTGCGTTTGCTCGGTGAAGTGGAATCGGTGGAGCAGGGCATCGCCGGGCAGACCGCCGAGCCGCGGGGGGCGATTCGCGTGAGTGCGCCGCTGTCGTTTGCGCTGGCGCATCTGGGCTGTTTGCTGCCACCGTTTTTGCAGCGTTATCGCGAGGTCACGGTGGAGGTGGACCTGAGCGACCGGCCGGTGGATCTGCTGGGCGAGGGTTACGACCTGGCGCTGCGCATCGGCGTGCTGGAAGATTCGACCCTGATTGCCCGTCGCATTGCCGCCATCGAGCGGGTGTATTGCGCCAGTCCTGGGTATCTGGCCGAGCGTGGCACACCGCTCAAACCGGAAGACCTGCTCAGTCACGACTGCCTGCCATACGGCCACGGACGTTCGGTGCAATGGCGGTTCAACGCGGGGCAGGGCAAGCCGCAACTGGTGAATGTCACCGGGCGGATGCGGGTCAACAATGGTGAGTTGCTCAGGGATGCGGCGGTGGCGGGGATGGGGATTACTTATCTGCCGACGTTCATTGTCGGCGCGGCGCTGAAGGATGGGCGGCTGGTGCCGGTGCTTGATGATTTGCGTCCGGAGCCGCTGATTCTGTCTGCGGTGTACCCGCAACATCGTCAGGCATCGCGGCCGGTGCAGGCGTTGATCGAGTTTTTGCGCGAGCGGCTGGATCAGACAAAAGGCGTTTTGTAGGCGCTACAAAACATTGTGGGAGCGGGCTTGCTCGCGAAAACGTCAGGTCTGTCATTCCTGTATTGACTGATCCACCGCTTTCGCGAGCAAGCCCGCTCCCACAGGGGTAGGGCGTTTCAAGGTGATTTAGTTGGCGCGCTTGTCATCACCCGGCTCGCCGCCAACGTGTACACCATGGTCATCGCCGGCCTCGCCTGCGCGGTGTACGCCATGGTCATCGCCGATTTCACCGGCCCGATGAACGCCATGATCGTCGCCCGCTTCGGCGTGGGTGCCGTTGCGTCCTGAAGAAGCGCTGTCACCGGAATGGCCCGAGCCATGGTCGCTACCGCTGTGGCCGCTGTTTCCACCGCCGCCACTGCCACTGTTGCCACCACTGCCGCCGCCACCGTGGCTACCGCCATTGCCGCCGCCGCCACTGCCACCGCCACCGCCTCCACCACCGCCCCCATTTCCGCCGCCACCACCGCCACTACCTCCGCCGCCGCCACCACCGCTTCCTCCACCCCCACTTCCACCTTCCTTGGCCTGAACGCTGGACACCCCGGACAGGTTGTCCGGGATCAATACGGTGGACGCCGACAGGACTGCGCCGATGGCCATTGCGAGCATGAGCTTTTGAATGTGCATATCGTTCTCCGTCTTTGTTGTCTTTGTTGTCTTTGTTGTCTTGGTTGGGAACGTGGATGTGTCTTGTTTGTGTGTGAACCGACCCGTTCCCGAGGTCAGTGGATACTCGAAGCCAGTTCGAAGATGGGGATGTACATCAGGATCACGATCACCCCGATCAACAGGCCGATGAAGGTCATGAGCAGCGGTTCGAACAGGCGCACGAACCACTCGATCCAGCGGCTGATTTCCTCGTCGTAGAAATCGGCGCTGCGCTCCATCATCTGCCCCAGGTTGCCGGACTGTTCGCCGGCGCGCAGCAGGCGCAGGGACACCGGTGTCACCAGTCGATTGAGCTCCAGCGCAGTGGACAGCGACTGCCCCTCGCGCACCCGCTCGCAGGCCTGGTCCAGACGTGCCCGCGAGGCCACGGTGAGCAGACCGCGCACCATGCCCATGGCGGTCACCAGCGGAATCCCGCCTTGCAGCAGAATTCCCAGCGAGCGATAAAACCGCGCCAGCTCATACATGAAGATCCGCTGGTGCACGGCGGGCAGTTTCTCCACCAGCCGATCCAGCCCACGGCGAAACGCCGGTTGTTTCTGCAACACGGCGAGGGCGGTAATGATCGCCGCCAGAATCCCGAAGAACTCAGCCTGGTGGGCGTGCAAAAACATGCCGCTGCTCATGAGCATCTGTGACAGCCATGGCAGGTTCGAGCCCAGCCCTTCGAACACCAGACTGAAGCGCGGCACCACATAACCCATCAGAAACAGCACCACGCCACCGCCGACCACCAACAACAGCAACGGGTAGATCGAGGCACTGACGATCTTCTGCCGCACCTCGTCCATGCGCTGGCGATAGCTGACATAACGCCCCAGCGCATCGCCGACCGCGCCGGTCTTCTCGCTGGACTGCACCAGCGCCACGTACAGCGGCGGAAAAACCCCCGACAACTGAGCCAACGCCTGGGAGAACGATTTGCCCTCGTACAGCAACCGCACCAGTTCAGTCAGGGTTTTGCGGGCAGCGGGGGCGGATTCTTTTTCTGCCAGGCTTTCCAGTGCATCGATCAATGGCAGGCCGGCGTTGAGCAGCGTGGTCAGTTCCTGGCTGAACAGCACCAGATTGAAGGTTTCACGCTTGCTCAGGCGCAACGAACGCCAGTGGCGCTCGGCATGCAGGCTGACCACGCGCAAACCCTGATCCTCGGCGATGCGGCGCGCTTCGCTGTGACCGGGCGCCTCGATGTTCAGCGACACCACGCCTGCCTTGCCCACTGCCTTCAGATGAAAACGCATGCCGTGTGCTCCGCTCATTGCCAGTTGGTGACTTCGGCGTTTTCGCCTTCGCCGCCGGGCTGGCCGTCCTTGCCCATCGAGAGCAAGTCGTACTCGGCGTTTTCGCCGGGATAGCGGTAGGTGTAATTACGGCCCCACGGGTCCTGCGGGAGCTTTTTCTGCAAGTACGGGCCGGTCCATTTCGCCTCGTCGCTCGGCGCGGTGACCAGCGCCTGCAAACCTTGTTCGGTGGACGGGTAGTGGCCGACTTCCAGCCGATACAAGTCCAGCGCCTTGCCCAGGCCTTCGATCTGCGCCTTGGCGACTTTCACTTCGGAGCGCCCCAGCTGGGCGAAATATTTGGGCGCGACGATCCCGGCCAACAGGCCGAGCACCACCAGCACCACGAGCAATTCGAGCAGGGTGAAACCCCGTTGGGCACGCGGACGAAATTGCAGCTTCATGATGACCTCCCGTGAGTGGCAGCCGTGTCGCCGAAAGGGCTTATGCAATTGCCATGCTCAGCCCCCGATAAATTCTGTGGTCGGGCTGAAGCCCTTGTATTACGGGCTTTTCAAGAGTCGGCACAGTGCTTGCGTACGGCTGAATCACGACAGGTCAGTGGGGCATTTCCCCCAATTTTCCGGGCCTGTCAGGGGAGGCCCAATGCTCAATCCAATCTGCGCAGGACTGCTTGGCTGCATGCTGCTGACCGGCATCGCCGAAGCTGATGTGTTTGTCTCCGTGGACACCCGGGGCGGTTATGTACTGTCCAACGTTCACCGTCCCGGACGCACCTACGAACGGGTGATTCACGAGGCGCAAATGCCCGTGGTCAGCCTCGATCAACAACCGCAGTTGATCGCCAACCAGCCTTACGCCGAGCTGGTGTCGGCTGCCGCTGCAGCCAATCACTTGCCCGAAGCACTGCTGCACGCGGTGATCAACGCCGAGTCGAACTACAACCCCGGCGCGACATCGCCCAAAGGGGCCGGCGGGTTGATGCAACTGATGCCCGACACCGCCCGGGAACTGGGGGTGACCGATGTCTACGACCCCCGGGCCAATATTCAGGGCGGGGCCCGGTATCTGAAGCGCCTGATGACCCTGTTCGACAACGACATCACTTTGGCCGTGGCGGCCTACAACGCCGGCCCCGACGCGGTGTTGAGCCGTGGGCGGGTGATCCCGCCGTTCGCTGAAACCCAGCGTTATGTGCCCAGCGTCCTGCGCCAGTACCGGCGTTTGCAGGGGCTGGCGGCGGACGCGCCGTTGTAAACCTTCAACCCGGTTTTCCCCACTTTCGGGGCAAATCCGCCGGGTCGGAAAAACGGGGAATCGGGTGGGGAAAATCCCCCGGACTCTCAAATGGTTTCTGTAACTGATTGATCCGTAATACAAAATTTTGTGGCATGCGGATTGCTCCAGCGGGTTTGTCGAGAATCATTCCCTGTGAGCACCCACTGCGAGGTTTCCGATCATGGTTGGCATTCACCACGCACCGTCTCTGTTGAACTGGCTGCTGTTGCTGGCGTCGATGCTCAGTGTCGAACTGGCCAGCGCCACCGTGCGCTGCGAGCGCAATCTGGTGGCCAATGTGGTCGCCTTCGATCAACCGCTGATGTTCAACCGCCTCGGTGCGCAGAACGTCAACGGGATGATGTTCGCGTTGCGCCGCGATGTGGTCGATGACCATGACGTCTCGCTGGCCTATGGCGGCAGCGCGCTGCCGGGCAAGGTGTCGCTGCGTGCGGACAAGCGTCCACGGCCGCTGGTGCTGCGGGTGGCCGCCGGTGATTGCCTGACGATCAATCTGCAGAATCTGCTCGATTACCAGGCCAATCCGAACAAGCATTTCGAAGGGCCTGAAGGCGAGGAGGGCACCGTGAACCCCGGTGGCGCCGATGCCTTCAAGGTCGACGAACAGGTCGCCGACCGCCATGTCGGTTTCCAGGTCAACGGCCTGCAAGCGGTGAACAGCATCGACGACATTTCCTCCTACACCGGGCGTAACGCCAACACCCTGGTGCCGCCGGGGGCGAGCCGTTCTTATGTTCTGTACGCCGAGCGGGAAGGGGCGTTCGCCGTCAGCAGCCGTGGCGCGACATTCGGCGGGGAGGGCGCGGCCGGCAACGTCGCCAATGGCCTGTTCGGCCAGGTCGTGGTGGTGCCGAAGTCGGGACGCACCTATCGCAACACCCTCACCGAAGAAGAAATGCGTCTGGCCACCACCGGCCGCACACCAGCGGGTCACCCCATCGTCGATTACCAGGCCCGCTACCCGCAGCGTGAACCGTGGCTGCGCGAAGGCAAGGCCGGTACACCGATCATCAGCATGGTCGACGGCAACGAAATCATCTCCAGCGAAAGCGATGCAATTGTCATGGGCAGCAACGCCGATGGCAGTTTTGCACCCAGCACCTATCCGCTGGAATCGATGGGCAAACGCAACCCGGCGATCCCCAACCGCCTCGAGCCGTTTCGCGATTTCGCCTCGCAGTTCCAGGACGAAACCGCCGCCACCCAGGCCTTCCCCGCCTACTGGGCCGATCCGGTCATGGCCCATGTGCTGGAGCCGACCCGCGACTCGTTCATGATCAACTACGGTTCCGGCGGTATGGGCGCTGAAGTGGTCGCCAACCGCCTCGGCGTGGGGCCGATGCACGATTGCCTGTCGTGCGCCTACGAAGAATTCTTCCTCAGCTCGCACACCGTCGGTGACGTGGCGATGCTGGTGGACGTGCCGGCCAATACCGGGCTTGAGAACATCGCCCCCGGCCAGACACCCAGCGCCGATCAGGTCGGCGTCAAGGCCACCATGGCCCTGTATCCGTCGGAGCCATCGAACGTCAACCACAGCTACATCGGTGACTTCGTCAAATTCCGCAACACCCACAACGGCCACGAGCAGCACATCTTCCACCTGCACGGCCATCAGTGGCTGTTCAACCCCAACGACGACAACTCCGACTACGTCGATGCCCAAGGCATCGGCCCAGGCGCCGGCTATACCTACGAAATCGCCAACGGCGGCTCCGGCAACCGCAACCGGGTGGCCGGCGATGCGATCTATCACTGCCACTTCTACCCGCATTTCGCCCAGGGCATGTGGTCCATGTGGCGGGTGCACGATGTATTCGAAGAAGGCACCCGGCTGGAAGTCTCGCAACAGGGCGCCGATGGTTATCACAGCGAACCTTACGCACTGCGCAGCGGTAAACCGGCCGCCGGTGCCCGCGCCTTGCCGGATGGCGAGATCATCGCCGGCACGCCGATTCCTGCCGTCGTGCCGCTGCCCGGCAAAGCCATGGCCCCGATGCCGGGCAAAGTGGTGGTGGTGCCGAAAATCGGTGAAACCCTGGTCGCCGGCCACGATGAGGAAGAAGTGGGCGATGACGACGGCGAACAGCATGGCGGTAACGGTGGTTCGCAAGCCATTGGCTCACTGGCACTGGTCGATCGCAGTGAAGCCAACCGCAACGCCGACGGCAGCCTGAAAAACCCTGGCTATCCGTTCTGGATCGGCGGCATGGAAAGTTCGGTGGGGCAGCGTCCACCCACCCCACCGCTGGACATGCTCGACGCCGCCACCGCGCAATTGTTGAAAGCCAGCGGCAAAGCGCTGTGGGCCAACCTTGACCCGAATCAGTCCGGCGGCTGGGACGGCGGCTTGCAGCGTCACACCCTCGATGGTGTATCAGCCGGAGGCGCGGCGCACACCGTGACCACCTCGCTGGACTTCTCCAAGGAAGTCACCCGCGCCAAACCGATCTACCTGCCCGAAGAGGGCACTGAAGTGGAACAGGCCGCGATGGCATTCCACGCGAAAAAGGATCACCCAAGCTTTGCCTTGCTGCCCGGCAATCAGATCGTGGCCAAGGCCTTTCGCACCAACGGCGCCTTGCCGATGGCCGGCGCGCCGTACTACGAACCGTGCATGGACGACCGGCAAAAACGCCTGACCAGCAGCGCCGGCAGCGGTGAATTCGCCAGCGGCGACCGGCTGGACGGCATGTCCTTCGTCGGCGCCTCGACCTTCACCGCCGACCGGCCGCGGATCTACAAGGCCGCCAACATCCAGTTCGATGCGGTCTACAACAAGGTCGGCTATCACTTCCCGCAAGCCCGGATTCTGGCGCTGTGGGAAGACGCCTGGCCGGTGATCACCAAGCAGCGTCCGCCAGAGCCGCTGGTAATGCGCATGAACACCTTCGACTGCGTGCAATACCAGCAAACCAACCTGGTGCCCGCCACCTACGAGATGGACGACTATCAGGTGCGCACGCCGACCGACGTGATCGGCCAGCACATTCACCTGCCGAAGTGGGACCTGACCTCCGCCGACGGTTCTTCCAACGGCTGGAACTACGAGGACGGCGTGCTCTCTCCGGGCGCCGTTCAGGAACGCATTCACGCGATCCGCGAATTCAACCAGTGCGAAGGCACCGACCCGCGCGACGGCACCCAGGCCTGCCCGAAAGCCAAGGCGCATCCGTTCTTCGGCCAGTTCGGGCGCAGTGACTGGATGGGCGCGCGCACGGCCATGCAACGCTGGTTCGTCGACCCGGTGGTCAACGCCAAGGGCGTGGATCGAGGGCTGGGCACCATCTTCACCCACGACCACCTCGGCCCATCGACTCACCAGCAGATCGGCCTGTATGCCACGGTGCTGGCGGAACCGGCCGGTTCCACCTGGTTCCACGCCGAAACCGGCGAGCCTCTGTACAGCGGCGCGCGGCAGGACGGCGGGCCGACTTCATGGCAGGCGGTGATCAACACCGGCGACCTCGACGGCGACGGCAAGAACGACAGCTTCCGTGAGTTCTTCCTGGAATACAGCGACTTCCAGCACGCCTATGAAGCCGGGGTGTACGTGGGCGCCGGCCCCAACGGCGTGCCCAATCCGCAAGCGTTCCCGGCTACCGCCGACAGCTTCCGCTACGCGATCAACCCGCCGGTGCGCAACAACGCCAGCACCCTGCTCGAAGGCGTGCTGGAAGTGCAGGGCGGTCAGGTGCCGGGCTGCCCGAGCCGTCCGTGCCCGCAAGCGATCTCCGTGGATGACCCCGGCATGTTCGTCGTCAACTATCGCAACGAGCCGCTGGCCCTGCGGGTCTACGATCCGAACAAGGTTGGCCCGGACGGTAAGCGCGGCATGCAGGCCGACGGCCTCGGCGGCGATCTGGCGTACGCCATGCAAAGCCGTACCGACCGGGCGATCCCGGCGATGAACCTGGCACCGAACCTGGTGACGGCCGCCACCGGCCCGACCGGCGGCACCACCCTGTTCCCGCCGCACATCAACAAGGGCGGCAGTGAGCCGGGCGATCCGTTCACCCCGATGCTGCGCACCTACACCGGCGACAACGTGCGTCTGCGGGTGCATGCCGGCGGCCACGAGGAAGAGCACAACGTCACCCTGCACGGCGTGAAATGGCTGCAGAGCGGTTCCGGTTTCGGCAACAGCTCCAACTCTGGCTGGCGCGCCTCGCAGATGATCGGCATCTCCGAACAGATGGGCTTCATCGCACCTGTTTCGATGCTGTCCAGCTCCGCTGCGACCACCGGTGACTATCTGTACTCGATGGACGCTTCGATCGAAGGCTACTGGAGCGGGATCTGGGGGGTGATGCGCAACTACACGGCCAAACGCAATGACCTGTTCGCCATCCCCAACAACCCGAGTCCGGCCGGCATGCGCAACACCGTGGCGTTCGAAGGCAGTTGCCCACGGATCAGCGCCAACCCCAACGGCATCGGCACCCGGCCGACGGTGCAGCGCAACTATGAAGTGGTGGCGGCGCTGGCCAACGACATCCTCGGCAATCCGCTGGGCCTGAGCATCGGCGATTCGGCCGGGCTCGGTCAGCATGTCGGCGGGCCGCTGAATCCGGCGGGCGGCACCCTGGTGCTGAACTCGCGCACGGTGAGCATCCCGCAAGTCACGGTGACTGATCCGGAGGACGGCGCGACCATCACCATCGGTGGCCAGAGCGGGCCGCTGCATGATCCGACGGCGATCCTGTACGTGCGTAAATCCGACCTCGATCCGGTCAGCGGCAAGCTCAAACCCGGCATTGCGGTCGAACCGCTGGTGCTGCGCGCAGCGGCCGGGGATTGCATCAACATCACCCTGGAAAACCGTCTGCCGAGCGTGATGCCGGACCTGACCCAGACCGCAGTGATGCTAGGCATGGTCAAGCGCTACCGCAACAGCGGCCTGGGCTCGACCACCTTCAGCAACAACCTGATGCGGCCGTCCAGCCACGTGGGGCTGCACGCCCAACTGCTGGCCTACGACATCACCAAATCCGACGGCACCAACGTCGGCGCCAACCCGACCCAGACCGTGCCACCACGGGTTGGCAGCAGCGGCGCCTACCCGACCCGGACCTATCAGTACTACGCCGGGCACCTGGAGCGTGAAGGCAAACCGGTCACGCAACTGGGCCGCAGTGTCGACAACATCAACGCCACGGCCGTGGAGTTCGGTGGCCTGAACTTCACCCCGGCGGATGTGATCAAGCAACCGCAAAAAGGCCTGGGTGGGGCGATGAGCATCCTGCCGATCGGCGCGACCTGGGTCGACGATGCGCGCAAGGTCAACGCCACGGTCACCGCACCGGGGCAGACGACCTACCGCGACTTCGCCATGGTCTGGCACAAGGCGCTGAACACCCGCTGGGCCAATGGCCGGCCGGTCGAAGGCATCGCTGCCGAGGGCTTCGGTGTGCCGACCGATCCGCAGGACAACTCGAGCATGGCGATCAACTACAAGACTGAACCTTTGTGGTACCGCTTCGGCCTCGCCCCGGATGCGCCGTTCGGCCATGCCGATGGCGCGGGTTACGGCGACATGAGCAACGCGCACATGGCCTACAGCAATGCGCTGGTGGGGGGCGATCCGCAGACACCGGTGCTGTATGCCAAACCGGGTCAGCCGTTCCGTACGCACATTCTGATGCCGAGCGGCGGCAGTCGCGGCACCACGTTCCAGCTCGACGGACACGTCTGGTCGCTCAACCCGTTCCAGGCCGAGAAGAGCGACACCGGCGGCTACCCGATGGGTGCGCCGGGCGTGGGTTCGGTGCGCTTCGGCTACAACCCGATGTCGATGTACATCGGCGCTCACGAAAGCATCCTGCCGGCGGCGCACTTCAGCTTCATGATCCCGAGCGCCGGGGGCAGCAACGCGATACCGGGGGACTACCTGTTCCGCGATTACGCCGCCTATGGCAACACCTCGGGGCTGTGGGGATTACTGCGGGTGACCAATGAGCCGGAGCCGGCGCCGCCTGCTCAGTAGCTGGAATGCAGTTCCCTTGTGGGAGCCAGCCTGCTGGCGATTGGGATCGATGCGGTTTTGGATGGTGTAGCGCCGAACGCCATCGCGAGCAGGCTCGCTCCCACAGGGGCGGTGGTGTTTCGGACAACGTGTCAGGGGAGAGCGACATGAACAGGATCATCAACATCATCGGCGTCTGCCTGCTGGCAATGGCCGGCGCGCTGCTCACGCTGAGCGAGATTGCCCTGGCGCAAACCGGCGCCGGGCAGGTGCTGACCCGCGACGGCGTGTCGATCGCCTTCAACCTGAAGCCGCTGGCCAGCGACGGCCAGTTGCGTGAGGGGGAGTTCGCCGACGTGCAATTCCGCGTCACCGACGGCGCGTCCGGCCAGCCGTTGTCCGGTGTGGCACCGGGGGCGTGGATCGATCCGCAAACCCTTGCTGCTGATCAGGCCCAGGGCCGTGACCAGAGCTGCAAGTCGCGGGTCGGCACGTTCCTCAAATCCAATATCGGCGCGCGGCCGCTGCTCGACCTCAACAGCTATTTCCTGCTGGTGATGAACCGCGATGCCAGCGTTTCGGTGGTCGATCCGTCAGTCTCGGTCGGCGGTATCACCAGCACCCTGGCGCGGATCGAACTCAAGCAATCGCCGATGGACTGGGTCACGCCCAAGGACAACAAAAAGGTCTTCGTGTCGATGCCGACGGCGGGGGAAGTGGCGGTGATCGACAGCGAGCAATTCAAGGTCATCGACTCGGTGGCCGCCGGCAGCCAACCGGTGCGGGTCGCGCTGCAACCGGACGAGCGCCTGCTGTGGGTCGGCAACAACGCGGCCAAGGCTGAAGAATCCGGGGTCACGGTGATCGACACCCAAAGCCTCAAACCGCTGAAACACCTGGTGACCGGGCGCGGCCACCACGAAATCACGTTCAGCAAGGACAGCCGTTTCGCCTTCGTCAGCAACCGCGACGACGGCACCCTCAGCGTCATCGAGATCGCCAGCCTGAGCCTGCTGCAACAGGTCAAGACCGGTTCCAGTCCGTTGTCGGTGGCGTACTCGCCGCTGTCCGGCGCGGTGTATGTGGCCGACGGCAAGGACGGTACCGTTACGGTGATCGACGCCAACAGCCGCGCCGTACGCCGGGTGATCCAGCTGCAACAGGGGCTCGGCCCGATGGGCTTCAGCGCCGATGGCCGTTTTGGCGTGGTGCTGAACACCGTGGAAAACCGCGCCACGGTGATCGATGCGGCCAACGATTCGGCGATCCATGACCTGGAGGTTTCAGCCGAACCCTATCAAGTGGTGTTCACCCAGGCCTACGCCTACGTGCGCGGACTGGCCTCGCCGAAAGTCACCATGATCAACCTGTCTTCGCTGGGCGAAGGGCGTCAGCCGATTACTCAAGGTTTCGAGGCCGGGCCGCAGCCGCCACGGCTGGCCGGGGATCTGCCGCTGGCGTCGAGCCTCGCGGTATCGCGCGATGACAACGCGGTGTTTGTGGTCAACCCGGTGGACAACACCACCTATTTCTACGCCGAAGGCATGAACGCGCCGATGTCCGGTTACCCCAACCGGGGGCAAATCGCCCGCGCCGCGCTGGTCATCGACCGCAGCCTGCGCGAAGTGTCGCCGGGGCTGTACAGCGCCCGGGTGAAACTGCCGGCGGCGGGGCGCTTCGACGTGGCGTTCCTGCTCAACCAGCCGAACATCATTCATTGCTTCACCGCCCAGGTGGCGTCCGACGGCGCGCCGGAAAAACACCTGGGGGCGGCAAAAGTCGAGTTCCTGCTGGACAAGACCGCCGTGGCCCTCAACGACCCTTACGTGGTGCGCTTTCGCATCGTCCAGGGCAAACAGAAGATCCAGCGCAGCGGCGTGACCGACGTGCAGTTGCGCTACTTCCTCGCGCCGACCTCACGGCCCCGTGAAGTGGCCGCACGGGAAGTCGCCGACGGCGTGTACGAAGCGCCGGTGACCCTCGACCGCAGCGGCGCCTGGTACCTGCACGTGCGCGCGGCCTCGCTGGGCGCCGGTTTCGACGACAAGACCTTTGCCAGTGTCCGGGTGCTGCCCGGCCAGACTCAGTGACGAGGAAACGACCATGAACCGATTTGCATCCCGTGGCTTGCTGACCCTGTGCCTGTTGGCCGTCGGTATCCAGCAGGCCAGCGCCCACTCGGCGGACGAGCATGCCGGCCACACCGCCCCGGCCGCCAACAGCCAGGAGCACGCCCAGGTCAAATTCGCCGACGTGCCGCTGCTCGACCAGAACGGCAAGACCGTGCACCTGGAACAGGATCTGGTGCACAACAAGATCGTCGTCATGAGTTTCATCTACACCAGTTGCACCACGGTCTGCCCGGTGGTCTCGTCGATCATGGGCAAGGTTCAGAAACAGCTGGGCTCGCGGGTCGGGGGTGAAGTGCAGCTGGTGTCGATCAGCATCGACCCGCAGCGCGACGACCCGAAACGCTTGCAGGATTACGCCCGCACCTTCCAGAAAGGCCCGGGCTGGAGTTGGCTCACCGGTTCGCCGCAATCGATCACCGCCACCCTCAAGGGTCTCGGCAGTTTCAGCGGCGACTTCAAGAATCACCAGCCGCTGATCCTCGTCGGTGACGGCAACAGCCGTCACTGGATGCGCTACTACGGCTTCACCGATCCGGCACTGCTGGCCAAGGAAGTCGAGAAACTCAGCGGCCTGCGCACCCACGCCAAACACACCGCGATTGCCATGGAGCAACAGCCATGAGAATGCTCGACTGGATCTCCCTGACGATCTGTTTCCTGATTCTCGGCAACGTGGCGTTTGCCCACGAAGGCCATGCGCCCGAGCCCCCGGCGATGGTTGCTGCCGCGCCGGCCAAAGGCACTCATGACGCGAAAACCTGGTTCACCGATACGCCGTTGCTCGACCAGCACGGCGACGTCCAGCGTTTCTACAGCGATGCGCTGCACAACCGCGTGGTGCTGCTCAACGTGATCTTCACCAGTTGCAACGACGCCTGCCCGCTGATCACCCGCAAGCTCAAGGAAGTCCGCGAGCTGCTGGGCGACAAGGCCGATGGCATCACCTTCATTTCCCTTACCAGTGATCCGCTGCGCGACACGCCGGCGGTCCTCAAGGCTTACACCTTGAAGCAGGGCGCCGATGACCCTCACTGGCTTTTCCTTACTGGCGACAAGGCGCAGATGGATCTGGTGCTCGGTCGCATCGGCCAGATCGTGCCGACGCCGGAGCAGCACTCGACCCAGTTGATCGTTGGCGATGTCGCCAACAAACGCTGGAGCAAGATCCGTCCCGATGCCCCGGCCGCCGCCATTGCCCAGCGCTTGCAACTGCTGACAATGCCCGTGGCCGGCCGCTGAGTCCGCGCCATGAACCTGCGCCGTGTCCTCGCCCTGATCCTGCTCGCTGGCGTCAGCCTCGGCGCGGCCGCGTTGCCGCTGACCGATGAAGAAAGCGCCGGCAAGCGCCTGTACCGCGAAGGCCTGTCGTCCAGCGGCGAGCCGATCATGGCGCGGGTCGGCGCGGCGGATGTGTTGCTGCCGGCCACCAGCCTGCCGTGCGCCAACTGTCACGGCACCGACGGCCTGGGCCGGCCCGAAGGCGGGGTGCGGCCGCCAGAACTGAACTGGTCGCGACTGACCAGTGTTCATGGTCAGCAGCGGGTCAACGGACGTAGCTACCCGGCATACACCGACAGCAGCCTGGCGCAGGTGATCCAGCAGGGCCGCGACCCCGGCAACAACCGGCTCGACCCGAGCATGCCGCGGTTCCTGTTGTCGATGAAGGATCAGCGCAACCTCACTGCCTATCTCAAACGCCTGGCCGATGATCGCGATCCCGGGCTCGATGACCAGACCTTGCACCTGGGCACTTTGCTGCCGAGCCAGGGACCGCTGGCCGAGGAGGGCGCCACGGTGGCGGCGGTGCTCAACGGCAGTGTGGCGCGGATCAATCAGGCGGGCGGCATTCATGGCCGGCAACTGCGCCTGACAGTGGTCGATCCCGGCCCGGATCGCACCAGCGCCGAGCAGGCTTTGCAACGGCTGATTGACGAGGAAAAGGTCTTTGCGCTGATCGCGCCGCTGGCCCCGGCGCTGGACAGTGAACTGGCGCCACGTCTGGAGCAGGCCGGGCTGCCGCTGATCGGGCCGTTGTCCTTGATGGGTTCGGTGCAGGCCAGTGCGCAGATCTTTGAACCGCTGCCGGGATTGCGCGAGCAGTTGATCGCCCTGGCCGATTACGCCACCGCCAGCCTGAAAGTGCTGCAAGGGCCGACCTTGATCGCCTATCCCGACGATCCGACTCAAGTGCAGGCCGCGCAGGGGTTGGGACAGTATTTGCAGGATCACGGCTGGCAAAAGGTCCGGCTACAGGCCTACGACCCGGCAGCGGACAGCTTGCCGCTGGGCTCGCGTTCAGTCTTCTACCTGGGCAGCGGCAGCGGTTTCAGTCAACTGGCGGCGGGGCTGCAGCATGCCGGGCAGCTGCCGTACCTTTTCGCGACATCAGGCCAGGTGGCGGGCGACCTGCTGCAAGTGCCCGAGGGCTTTTCCCGGCGCGTCTTCCTGGCCTATCCCTTCGTGCCCAGCGACTGGACCCAGACCGGGCGCATGGCCATGACTTTACTGCGCGAACATCAGGGCCTCGGCGCGCAACATGCGGTGCTGCAAGTCGGCGCTTACGCTTCGATGCTGCTTTTGAGCGAAGCCATGAAACAGGCCGGGCGCGACGCCAGCCGCGAAAAGATGGTGGCGGCCCTCGAAGGCCTGCACGACTTCGATACCGGCCTGACCCCGCGCCTCAACTTCGGCCCCGGACGACGATCGGGCTTGAGTGGGGCGCATGTGGTCACCGTCGATTTACCCGATCAGCGCTTCTATCTGGTCGCGCCTTACAAATCGATTCTCGCGAGCCCCTGAACGGAGGCGCTGATCATGAAGCTCAAAAACCTGTGGTGGCTGCTGGCGTTCTGGTTGCCAATGGCGTTTGCCAATACCGAACCGGTGGCGGCGCGGGTCAATGGCGAGGTGATTTCCGAGCTTCGCCTGGAGCGGTTTTTCGTTGAATACCTGGAAGACCGGGGCCGCGCCGTGGCGAGCATCCGCAGTCCCAAGGCTTACAGACAGTTGCGCCAGGCGGCTCTGGATGTGCTGATCGACAAGGAACTGCTGTGGCAGGAGGCGCAAAAACGTGGCTTGAAGGTTGACGATCAAGCGGTGCAGCGACAGGTCGAGCAGATTCGTGTCGCCATCGGCGGTAGCGAAAGGTTCGTGCGGCGTTTGCAGGACGCGGGCTTCGACGAGGTCTCGTTCACCGAATACACCCGTCGTGAACTGGCAGCGCAGCAGATGTTCGCCGCGTTGATCCGGGCCAACACCTTGCAGGCGCGGCATCTGCTGGTTCGGGTGGCGCCGGATGCGGATGCCGCCACAGACGCGGCGGCGCGTCTACGCTTGATGCAGATGCGCGCCGCGGTGGTCGACGGCGCATCGTTCGCCAGCGATGCCGTTCGCTCGCCATTCGGCTGGCATTTGATTTACTTGCCGAACCACTTGGAGGCGGTCGATGTCCCAGATTTGCAGGGATCCGGAACGGTTCGGGTGCAGCGTGCCCGACAGCAACAGGCCCAGGCTCGTCGCCAGGTGCTCGCGCAATTGCGGGCGCAGAACAGGATCGAACGAATTGACGACGATTGAAGGTTCCCCCCCAATAGTGGGGAATGGCTTCGATGCCCATTCAGGTGCTTCCCCGTTTCTGGGGAACGGGGTGCCGGGACGAGCGGGCATTGTCATCAAATTCAAGGACATGAAGACATAAATTTACCGGCACTCGGCCTGGCATGAAGTGTGCGTTACCTCTTGTGAGGCGCACTCCAGCAGGTTCGGGCAGTTGATGTGAAGAGGCCGGATTTGTAGCTGCAAGGAGTTCACCTTGGTTAACAAAGTACTGGTTGTCGAAGACGAACTGCTGCTTGCACAGAACCTTCAGGATTATCTGTCGGCGCAAGGGCTGGACGTCCGGATTGCACATGACGGCGCAGACGGGATCGGCCAGGCCGCAACCTTTGCTCCCGATGTGGTGGTGTTCGATTACCGCTTGCCCGATATGGAAGGCTTTGAGGTGCTCGACGCTATCCGCCAGAACAGGACGTGTCATTTCGTGCTGATAACGGGTCACCCGACCGCCGAAGTCTGTGAGCGGGCGCGGCAACTGGGGGTCAGTCACATCCTGTTCAAACCGTTTCCACTGGCGGAACTGGCCCGAGCTGTCTGCGACCTTCTGGGGATCCAGCGCGAAGCGAAACCCGGTGCGAGCCCATCCGAAGGCTTCGTCGAACGACGCCAGAGCAGGACCGAGAGCTTCCCGTTGCAGTTGTACGATGGCAGTTGGGTGCTGGCGGATCGCCGACGAAACAGGTCGGAGGCCATGGCACCGGACGACGATCAAATGCTCACCGGGGAGTAATGGCGCGATAGACGTTCCGGCACTCGCCGCAATGGCCTCCCGCGCCGTCAGGGCCCCAGGCCCCGGTGGGAGAGCAAGCCATGGAACGTTTGTCCGTTGTCGTCGAAGCGTTGCAGCCTGCGTGTGCTCCGGCACGCTTTTCCAGTGAACAACTGGCCCAGGCCCGGGCTCGGGCCGGCACCTGCGGAGAACGCGTCCTAGACGCTCTTTGTGTGCTCTGCGAACTGGCGCCGATGCCGTTCATTGCCAGCCTCGGCGCTACCCTGCATTACCCGGTGCTCGACACCGACGCCCTGTTCCAGGCGACGCCGGTGTTCGATCGGGTCACCTTGGCGCAATGCCTCAAACGTGAATTCATCCTGCTGCGACACAACGACGAAGTCATCGGTGTGTTCGCCGACCCCTTCGACACCGCGCGCCTGGCCTGGATCGATGAATGCCTGCATGGCGCACCGCTGTATCTGGTGCATGCCGACGACCTCAAGGCTTATCTGGCCCGCCACGAAGAAAGTTTCCACGCCGTCGAATCGCTCAACGCCCAGGCTGACGCCGGCAGCGAAACCGACACCCTGCAAAGCCTGTCGCTGACCAGCATCAGCGAAGACTCGAGCGTGGTGGTGAAACTGGTCAACTCGACCCTGTACGACGCGCTGAAAATGCACGCCAGCGACATCCACCTCGGCACCACCGGCAACGGTCTGGTGATCAAGTACCGGATCGACGGCGTGCTCAACAACATCAGCAAGATCCAGGGCAGCGAGTTCGCCGAGCAGGTGATTTCCCGGGTCAAGGTCATGGCCGAACTGGACATCGGCGAAAAACGCGTGCCCCAGGACGGTCGCTTCAAGATCGGCATCAGCGGCCGGCAGATCGACTTCCGGGTGTCGATCATGCCGAGCATCTTCGGCGAAGACGCGGTGTTGCGGGTGCTCGACAAACAGGACCTGGCCGACAAGGTCTGCGGCGTACAGCTGCAAGCTCTGGGCTTTGAAGACGAAACCCTGCGCCAGCTGCGGCGTCTGGCCGCTGAACCCTACGGCATGGTGCTGGTGACCGGCCCCACCGGCAGCGGCAAGACCACCACGCTGTACGCGATGATCACCGAGATCAACCACGGGGTGGACAAGATCATCACCATCGAAGACCCGGTGGAATATCAGTTGCCCGGCGTGCTGCAGATCCCGGTCAACGAGAAAAAAGGCCTGACCTTCGCCCGCGGCTTGCGCTCGATCCTGCGCCACGACCCGGACAAGATCATGGTCGGCGAGATCCGCGACCCGGACACCGCACAGATCGCCGTGCAATCGGCGCTCACCGGGCACCTGGTGTTCACCACCATCCACGCCAACAACGTGTTCGACGTGATCGGTCGTTTCACTCAAATGGAAATCGACCCCTACAGCCTGGTCTCGGCACTCAACGCGATTCTCGCCCAACGCCTGATCCGGCTGGTGTGCAGCAGTTGCAGCGCACCGGCCACCCCGAGCGACGAGGAACTGCGCGCCTCCGGCCTCGACCCGCACAAGGTCGGCCATTACCACTTTGTCCACGGCAAGGGCTGCGGCCACTGCCGGGGCAGCGGCTATCGCGGACGCACAGCGATTGCCGAGCTGCTGCACCTGGACGACGAACTGCGGCAGATGATCGTCGAGCGTCAACCCATCACCCGGATCAAAGCCCTGGCCTGCGCCCGTGGTTTGCGCCTGTTGCGCGAATCGGCGCTGGAGCTGGTGGAGCACGGTCGGACCACGCTGGAGGAGATCAATCGTGTCACTTTTATCGCGTGATCACTTTATCGCCGTGCTTGGCGCCAGCGGTGTCGGCCTCGGCCAGCGCCGGGGCAGCGACACCCTGTGGCTGGGCAGCGTCGGCTACATCGACGAAGGCTTCCACAGTTACGCGGTGGCGCTGGACACCCTCGATCGCTTGCTCGGCGAACACGCCCGCGCCGGTGCCGAGCTGAGCGTGGTGATCTCCGGGCACTTCAGCCGCTTCTGCCTGGTGCCGTGGAGCGAGCAGATCAGCACGCCAGAGGAACTGCGCGGCTTCGCTCAACTGTGCTTCGAAGACCTGTTCGGCGCGCCGACCCAACCCTGGACGCTGGTGCTGTCCGTGGAGCCTGCGGGGCATGACCGGATTGCCAGTGCCTTGCCGCAGGATTTGCTGGAACGCCTGCGCACGCAGGTCACGGGTCGCGGCCTGCGCCTGCGCTCGGTACAGCCGTACCTGATGACCGCGTTCAACCGCTTCGACAAAAGCCTCGATGCCGGCGACTTCCTGTTCGTGGTCGCCGAGCCACAACGCAGCGTGCTGTTGCTGGCAAGGGAAGGGCGCTGGTCGTCGGTGCGTTCGGTGGGCGGCAGCGACAGTGACGCGGCACTCAGCGCGCTGATCGGTCGCGAACGGCAACTGCAAGCCTCCACCAGCGAACGGGCCTTCAACGTTTATCTGCACGCCCCGGCGCGCCTCGATGCGCAACCGGAGGTGGCGGGGGTGCACCTGCGCACTCTCGAAGACAACTCGATGACCGTGCGTGACGCCTTGTACGTCATGTCCCGGGCGGTGGCCTGACATGCGCGCCCTGAACCTGGACTTCCAGCCCCGCCCGCGTTCCGGCCCGTTGGGCTGGAGCCTGCTCGGCGGCGGCGTGTTGCTTGCGCTGATGTGCTTCGGCCTGCAGCAGCACCTCGGCGATCAGGCCGAACAACAGCAAGGTCACCTGCAACACACCCAGCGCCAGCTCACTGGCGACAGCGGCAGCAAGACAACGCTGAGCCCGGCGGAAACCCGCGAACAGGCGCAGAACCTCGCGGAAATGCGCAAGGTCTCGCAGCAGTTGCGCCGCCCCTGGGAGCGCCTGTTCGCCATGCTCGAAGCCATGCCGCGCGATGACATCGCCTTGCTGACCCTGACCCCGGATGCACGCAAAGGCCAGGTGCGGATCAGCGCCGAAGCGCGGGATCTGCAAGCGATGCTGGATTTCCACAAACGGCTGGAGGCCAGTGACGAGCTGTCCGACGTGTCGCTGCTGAGCCACGAAATCGTCGTCAAATCGCCGGAACAACCGGTGCAATTCAACCTGTCGGCGACCTGGGAGATGGGCGATGCGAATCCCTAGACTGATCGTTCACGAATACCTGCAAGGCCTCGGCGTACCGGGCCTGGCCGGTCTCGCGCTGCTGCTGGTCACGGTTGCCTGGGCACTCGGCGGTTTGCTGCCGGGCTGGCAATCGCTGCAACAGCTCAGCCAGCAAACCCAGGAAGCCAGCGAATACCTGGCCAAGGTTGAGGACGGCAGCATCGCGCCGCCCGTGGTGCCGCAGCGTCAGCTCGATGATTTCCGTAACAAGCTGCCGGCCCAGCCGCAGGCCACCGTCGCCATCGACCGCATCTACGCCCTGGCCGCGCAGGAGCACATCACCCTGGCACGCGGCGAATACGCCCTCGGCGTCGATCCCAAGACCCATCTGGCGCGCTACCAGATCCTGTTGCCGGTGCGTGGCAGCTACCCGCAACTGCGCCGTTTCCTGCACGCCTTGCTCGGCCAGTTGCCGGCGGTGGTGGTGGAAGACGTCGAGTTTCAACGCAAGAAGATTGCCGACACCGACCTCAGCGGCCGGATCCGTATGACCCTTTACCTGTCGAGGTCGTGATGAACACCAAGCGCATAACAGGGTGGGTGGCGTTCTTCGGCGTGGCGGCGGCGCTGGCCTGGTTGCCGGAATATTTCTCGCCGAGCGACGAGGCGGATTCGACCGAGGTCGCGGTGAGCAGCCCGGCAAAAGCCACCGCCCGTGGCGCCTTGCCCGCCAGCAGCGCCAAGGCGAATGCAGCGCCGATCAAGGACCTGAGCCCGGCCGGCGACCTGTTTGCGAGCAAATCCTGGAAGGCCGCACCGACCCTGGCGACGGTCACCGAACAAGCGATCAACCCGACCCCGATGGTGCAAGCCCCGAGCCTGCCACCGGTGCCGTTCCAGTTCGTCGGCCGCCTGCATGACCGCAGCGACCTGCAGGTGTTTTTGCAGGACGGCGAAAAAATCTACGTCGTGCGCAACGGGGATGTGATCGACGACACCTGGAAGATTGCGGCGATTTCCGACGCGGAACTGAGCCTGGTCTACCTGCCTCTGCATTTGTCGCAGACCTTGTCTGTGGGGAGTACGCAATGAACAGATCCCGTTTGCTGATGAGCCTTGGCCTGTGCGCCGGGCTGGCCGCGTGCAGCTCCGCGCAGGTCGCCAACAAAGAGGCCGCCGACCTGATCGAGCAGGGGCAGTACGAGGCGGGCCTGGCCCGGATCGAGGAAGGCTTGCGGGAAAATCCGCGGGACACCGAGCTGCACCTGCTGCTCAACAGTGGCCGCGCCAAGGCGATCACCGCGCTGCTGACCTCCGGTGACACCGACCGCGCCCGCCGCGATTTCGCCTCGGCCCGCACCGCCTACAGCCGGGTGCTGACCATCGAGCCGAACAACCGCCGCGCCCAGGATGCCCTGCGCCAGCTCGACTACCTGCGCAGCATGGACGAGAAACTGGAGCTGGCCCGTGGCGACCTGCGCCGGGGCGACATCTACGGCGCCGACCGCCAGGTCAAACAGATCCTCGAACTCGACCCGAAAAACGACGGCGCACTGGAGCTGCAAGGAAACATCCGTCTGGTGCAGAGCCGCAACGTGATCCAGTACCCGCAACTGCGCACCCGGCTCGATCGCCCGGTGACTCTGGAATTTCGCGACGCCAACCTCAAGACCATTTTCGAAGTGCTGTCGCAGGTCGCCGGCCTGAATTTCATCTTCGACAAGGACCTGCGCCCGGACATGAAAGCCACGATCTTCGTGCGAGACGTACGCATCGAAGACGCCGTGCAACTGCTGCTGCAACAGAACCAGCTGCACCAGAAAGTGGTGAACGAAAACACCTTGCTGATCTTTCCGGACTCGCCGCAGAAGTTGAAGGACTATCAGGAGCTGGTGATGCGCACCTTCTACCTGACCAGCATCGACGCCAACACCGCGCTGAACATGATCAAGACCATGCTCAAGACCCGCGACGTGTTCGTCGACGAACGCCTGAACACCCTGACCATGCGCGACACCGAAGACGCCGTGCGCATGGCCGAGAAACTCCTGCAATCGCAAGACCAGTCCAACCCCGAAGTAGTGCTGGAAGTGGAAGTGATGGAAGTCGCCACCCAGCGCATTCTCGACCTCGGTCTGCAATGGCCAAACACCTTCGGTGTGGTCAACAGCGACGGTTCGGCGGTGAGCATCCTCGATCAACTGAAAGGCATCAACTCCAGCCGGATTTCGATCTCGCCGTCGCCGCAAGCCAAGATCAATGCGCAGGACAACGACATCAACACCCTGGCCAGCCCGGTGATCCGCGTCAGCAACCGCGAACAGGCGCGCATCCACATCGGCCAGCGGGTGCCGATCATCAGCGCCACCTCAGTACCGTCGACTCAAGGCCCGGTGATCACCGAAAGCGTCACTTATCTCGACGTCGGTCTGAAGCTCGAAGTGCAACCGACCGTGCACCTGAACAACGAAGTGGCGATCAAGATCGCCCTGGAAGTGAGTAACGCCACGCCGCTGGAACCGACCCGCCAGGGGACGATCCCGGTGCAGGTCGACACCCGCAACGCCCAGACTTCGCTGCGTCTGCATGACGGCGAAACCCAGATCCTCGCCGGCCTGATGCGCAACGACCACGGCGCCACCGGCAACAAGATTCCGGGCCTCGGCGACATTCCAGGACTGGGCCGTTTGTTCGGCAGCAACAAGGACACCATCGGCAAATCGGAACTGGTGCTGTCGATCACCCCACGGATCGTGCGCAACCTGCCGTACCAGAGCCCGTCGGACATGGAATTCCCCACCGGCACCGAAACCAGCATGCACATCCAGGCGCCGGACCGTTCGCAGAGCTACTCGATGCCAGCGCCTGCCGCGCAGCCTCGTGCAGTCGGTGAAGCGGCCGTGGCCACCACCCGTGTAACCGTCGAGAAGCCTTGATCATGAACGCCTCCCAACGCGGTTTTACCTTGATCGAAGTCGTGGTGACGCTGGCCCTGATCGGCCTGCTGGCCGGCATGGCCGCGCCGCTGACGGAGACCCTGGTACGGCGTGGCAAGGAGCAGGAACTGCGCACCGCGCTGTATCAGATTCGCGATGGCATCGACGCCTACAAGCGGGCCTTCGATGCCGGCTACATCGAGAAGTCGCTGAACAGCAGCGGTTACCCGCCGAACCTGAAAGTGCTGGTCGAAGGCGTGCGCGACGTGCGCAGCGCCAAGGGTGCGAAGTTCTACTTTCTGCGCCGGATACCGCGGGATCCGCTGGTGCCGGCCAAGCGTGACGACAACGGCGGTTGGGGCCTGCGGGCCTACGACAGTTCGGCCCAGAACCCCCGCGATGGCGAGGACGTGTTCGACGTCTACTCCCACGCCCGGGGTAAAGGCCTCAACGGCATCGCGTACCGTGAGTGGTGATTCTCATGCGCCGGCAAAAGGGTTTTACCTTGCTCGAGCTGATGGTGGTGATGGCGATCATCGCGACCCTGATGACCATCGCCTTGCCGCGCTACTTCAACAGCCTCGAGGCCTCGAAAGAGACCACGTTGCACCAGAGCCTGTCGGCCATGCGCGAGGCGCTGGATCACTACTACGGCGACACCGGGCGCTATCCCGACTCCATCGAGCAACTGGTGGAAACCCGCTACTTGCGCAATGCGCCGCTGGACCCGATCACCGAACGCAATGACCAATGGGTGCTGATCGCGCCGCCGGACGGCGTGGCGGGCGGCGTCGCCGACATCAAGAGCGGAGCTACCGGGAGGGCGCGTGATGGCAGCCAGTATTCCGAGTGGTAAGCGCGTGGAGCAGGGTGGGTTCACCTACCTGGGCGTGCTGTTTCTGATCGTGATCATGGGCATGGGCCTGGCCAGCGCCGGCGAGTTGTGGTCGACCGTGTCGCGCCGCGATCGCGAGAAGCAACTGCTGTGGGTCGGCACCCAGTACGCCCAGGCGCTGCGCAGCTACTGCCGCAGTTCGCCGGGGCTGGCGCAGTACCCGAAAGACCTGGCTGACCTGCTGCAGGACGAACGTTTTCCGGAGCCCCGACATCACCTGCGCCAGCTCTATCCCGATCCGATCGGCGGCGGGGAATGGGCGTTGCAACGGGGCTTCGACGGACGCATCACCGGGATCAACAGTCCGTCCACCGAGTTGCCGTTGAAGCAGGCGGACTTCCCGTCGCAGTGGTCGGATTTCGAAGGCATGCAGCGTTATTCGGACTGGCAGTTCGTGGCCGAGAAAGCCTTTCTCGATGGCACAAACGGCCCTGCCAAAGGCCAGTCGGCCCTGCCGCAGGCATTGCAGCCATGAGCCGGACATGGTGGTGCGCGTTGATCCTCGCGGCCGTGGCGTCTTCCGCCAGCGCCGGCGAAGAAGACGAAATGATGGGCTTCATCGTCGACGACACGATCTCGCACATCGGCCACGACTTTTACTACTCGTTCAGCGAACGCCTGCGCGACACCAGCCGCATGGATTTCAACCTGGTGGTGCGCGAGCGCCCCGACGCACGCTGGGGGAGCCTTGTGACCGTCGAGTATCAACAACGCCTGGTGTATCGGCGCTTCCTGCCGCCGAACACCGTGGAACTGAAGGACGAGGCCTACGAGGCCGCCGACTCGGTTCGACTGGAAGTGGTCCGGCGCAAGCTGGAAGCCTTGTTGCAGGACACCACCGACCTTGAGAAGGACGAACTATGAACACGACAACGTTCTCACGGCGCAGCGGATTCTGGATCTCGGGGTTGTTGATCGGGCTTGCCAGCGCCGCTGCCGTCCAGGCCACCGAACTGGTCTACACACCGGTCAACCCGTCGTTCGGCGGCAACCCGCTCAACGGCACCTGGCTGCTCAACAACGCCCAGGCGCAAAACGACCACGACGATCCGGATCTCAAGAAACGCTCGACGGTGGCCGGCACTTCGGCGCTCGAACGCTTCACCAGTCAATTGCAGTCACGGTTGCTGGGGCAACTGCTGGACAACATCTCCACCGGCAACACGGGAGCCTGTCCACCGACGCCTTCATCGTCAACGTGGTCGACGACTCGGGGCGCTGACGATTGAAGTGACCGACCGAGCGAGCGGCGAAGTTTCCGAAATTCAGGTGAACGGCCTCAACCCATGACGGGATGACGGTTCCGGGAGTGATGGACATGAAAAAAATAATAGCACTAGGGCTGATGTTGGCAGCATTACAAGGGTGCAGTCTGCGCGAGCCGATGCCGGCCGAGCAGGACACCGATACCCCGACCCTGACCCCCAGGGCCTCGACCTATTACGACTTGCTGAAAATGCCGCGACCCAAGGGCCGGCTGATGGCGGTGGTGTACGGCTTCCGTGACCAGACCGGGCAGTACAAACCTACGCCGGCCAGTTCGTTTTCCACCAGCGTCACCCAGGGCGCAGCGTCGATGTTGATGGACGCGATGCAGGCCAGCGGCTGGTTTGTGGTGCTTGAGCGGGAAGGGCTGCAGAACCTGCTGACTGAACGCAAGATCATTCGCGCGTCGCAGAAGAAACCGAATACGCCGGTGAACATTCAGGGCGAGCTGCCACCGTTGCAGGCGGCGAACATGATGCTCGAGGGCGGGATCATCGCTTACGACACCAACGTGCGCAGCGGTGGGGAAGGGGCGCGGTATCTGGGGATCGATCTGTCCCGTGAGTACCGGGTGGATCAGGTGACTGTGAATTTGCGCGCGGTGGATGTGCGTAGCGGGCAGGTGTTGGCGAACGTGATGACCAGCAAGACGATTTATTCGGTGGCGCGCAGTGCGGGGATTTTCAAGTTTATCGAGTTCAAGAAGTTGCTTGAGGCTGAGGTCGGGTATACGACGAATGAGCCGGCGCAGTTGTGTGTGTTGTCGGCGATTGAGGCGGCGGTGGGGCATATGGTGGCGCAGGGGATTGAGCGGCATCTTTGGCAGGTGGCGGGGGATGCTTCTACCCCGGGTCAGGATGATGTTTTGAATCGGTACCTGACTCAGAACAAGGTGGATCCGGAGGCTGAGTGAACGTGGCGGCCTTTGGGCCGACCAGGTTCTCTGGGTGGTCTGGGTGAATATCCGTTTCTTCGGGTGTTGCGGCTGGCGGTTTCGCCCTTACGGCGAGTCCCTTTTGCAAACGCCCAAAAGGAACCAAAACGCTGGGCCCCGGCGTTCGGCCCCTCGCTGGGGCTCGGGGTTCCTTCGCTCCGGGATTCATCCGGGGGCATCGCCTCCGGTTTGCTTCGCTGCACCTCCTCTCGATGTGTTCGACTTCGTCGAACGGTCGCTGCGCTCCCACCCCCGGATAAATCCCTCCACTCAGCCTTCCGAAGGGGCCGGCACGTCAAAAGCTTTACTCGAGCTAACGCTCATTGTGTTGAGTGGGGCGGCTGCGCCGCGTGTTGTGGTAGGTGGATGGTGGTAGTTGCTGTTGCTGTTGCTGTTGCTGTTGCTGTTGCTGTTGGT
The DNA here is from genome assembly GCF_012974785.1 of Pseudomonas fluorescens. GTDB lineage: Bacteria > Pseudomonadota > Gammaproteobacteria > Pseudomonadales > Pseudomonadaceae > Aquipseudomonas > Aquipseudomonas fluorescens_BT. The sequence continues at coordinate 2,284,747 of NZ_CP027561.1, forward strand.
GGTTGCAATGGCAATGGCAGATTCACTTGTTCTTAAAACCTGAGCGCAACTCGGTATTTCACGTCGGCGTACCTCTCCCAAACAACTCGATCGGCTCCCTCTCCCTCCGGGAGAGGGCTGGGGTGAGGGCCAGCGTCCTAAAGTCTGTTTAAAAACGTGTCTGAATACGCCGAACCTTCCCACAAAGTTTTCAGGTTGTCCGTCGGAAGTGCGGGCTCTAGCCTGTTTCGGTCGCTGCCAATTCAGCGATCGGGTCTGGAAACCCGGATGTGTGAGAAAGCGAAATCGCTATTCATAACGTATGCTTGCGCACCTTCATTGTGTGCACGCTGTTATGGCGGCTGTGCGCGGGAGACATTTATGTCTGCCGGGTCGCGTTCTCCCCGGATTTCCAGCCCGCGTACAGCTGCCACCCATTCTTCCTGGAAGTCGATTGGGCCGGCTGCAACCATCAATGAGGACGAAATGACCATGAAAAAACCAACGCCCAACCCACCCGAAACCCAAGCCAACCCCGAAACCGACCCAACCTCCCCATACACCTCCGCCCACTCCAGAAAACTCCACGAAGCCGCCGAACGCGCCCTCGATCATTACCTCTGCCCCGGCGCCCACATCATGGGCAGCGTCAACGAACCCGCCCCGATGTACCTCGCCAACCCGGCCTACAACACCGAATCCCTGCTCGCGAACGCCTGCGAGTCCCTGGGCTCCGCCAGCGAAATGCTCAACAACTTCGCCGCCGCCCTCGACCCCGCCCACCGCAAGACCGCCCTGGGCATCGCACAGATCCTCATGCTAGGTGAACTGGCCGTAAATCAGGCCTTGGATCACGTCGAGCTGAAGGACTGATCCAGCACATCCCCAATAAAAAAACGCGACCCAGCAATGGGTCGCGTTTTTCACATTCAAACTGGAGTCACCATGGATCCCCTTATCTCCACGATCGTTTCAGACTTCGAAAGCGAAGAGCAGGCCGCCAGCTACGACCGCTGGTTGATTGCCAAAGTACAGGCTTCAATCGATGACCCACGACCCAGCATTCCGAATGAGCAGGTGATGGCTGAAATGTCGGCCCTGATGGAGGACAAACGAAGAAAGCATGAGGCGGGGTGAGGCTCTCACAGCGGCAATACGAAAAAACCGCGATCCCTGACAGGAGCGCGGTTTTTGTTTGGAACGGAGTGAGCAACGTACTAGAAAAAACGACGTCGCGGGTACTCCTGACGCGTGTGCAGTACGTTCACGATTTCTATTCGATCAGTAACCCGATAGATGATCAGATAACTCGAATGTACAACAGCTTCTCGAGTGCCGGGGATCCGACCGGTTCGATAGAGGCGAGGATGTTCCAGAAGGTTGGATGCAGCTTTTCCAATCGCCCTGACGAGCTCTCTGGCTGCTCTGGGATGTCTTTCTGTTATGAAGTCGATAATTAGCATCAGCTTGGCCCGTGCTTCGGGCCTCCACTCAATCGACCTCGAAACCATTGTCTTTTGCCTTGAGCAAGGCATGTATCTCAGCCATCACCTGGTCATGCGAAATATTCGGACGCGGATCATCAAGAGAGGCCTGTACTTCGGCGCGAAACCAACGGTCATAACTCGCAGCCTGTTCTTCAGGACCAAGATCCGAAACAACCGGGCACAGTGGGTCGATCAAAGACGGGTCGATCATGGAACCTCCGGGTTGGGTGCCGGGAAGTCTATTCGGTAACGGTATCGCTGTCGTCGCTGTCTGGATGAATTGCATGTAGGCCAAGCTCCATGGGGATCAAGTTGTCCCGGCAAATCCTAGAGCCTGCACTTCCGACGGCCAACCGCCAGAATTCGTCAGAAAACTCCTCGATTTTCTGAAAACGTTCCGTTTTCCGTAGGACGCCACTCAAGCGTCAGCGCAAAAAAACCGCGACCTCAAGATCGCGGTTTTCCAACACTCAACACTTACTGCTGCAAAACCGTCGCCTGGTTAGCCGACCCGAACTGCTGGATATTCGCGGTCTGCGTCATCCCGCTCTGATCCACGTTGGCAATGTTCCCCGTCCCGCCCTGGGTCACGTACGCCACGTTCATGGTGTCAGCCTGTTTCACGGTGATCATGTTGTCGCTGCCATACAGCTGCGCGGTGTACGCCTGGTTGCCGGTGCCGGATTGATCGAATTCGGCACTGTTGCCGGTGCCGTTCGACGAGCCTTGAACCAGGTTGGTGGTGCCGCGTTGATCGGAGATCAGGATGTTGTCGCTGCCGTTCTGGTCGAAGTACAGCTCGTTGTAGGAATCAGCCTGGCTGACCGTAGTCTTGTTGCCGGTTCCGGTCTGATTGGTGGTCATGATGTGGCCGACGCCGTCCTGGGTGAAGCTGGCGATGTTGCCGTTGCCGGCCTGATTGACCGTCGCACGCTGATTGCTGCCGAACTGGCCGCCGTGTTGCGGGCCTTTCCAGTTGCTGGCGTAGACCTTGTTGTCGTTGCCCACGGAGGTGGCGTTGAGTGTGTGACCGTCGCCGCTCTGGTAGGTGAAGTGCACGTTGCCGTTGCCGACTTGATAGAGCGCCAGGGTCGAGTTGACCGACTCGAATTGATCGGCGTAGATGGCGTTGGTGTTGCCGACCTGGGTGATGGCGGCGGTGTTGTTTTCGCCGAAGCTCTGGTCGACCACGGTTTCGTTGCTGTCGCCGTACTGGTTGACGGTGGCCTGGCTGGCCAGTTGCGAGTCTTGCCAGATTTCGCTGCCGTTGAGGTTGCCGAACTGGTTGATGGTGATGTTGCCGCCGGTGCCGTTGCGCTGGTCGGCGTAGCCGTAGTTGTTTTCGCCGGCCTGGTTGATGCCGATCTGGCCGCCGTTGTAGGTGACCTGTTCGGCGGTGCCGTAGTTGGCGGTGCCGTATTGGGTGATCACCGAGTTGTTGCCGCTGCCTTCATACAATTGCTCGATGTTGGCTTCGTTGCTGTCGCCGTACTGGAAGGTTTTGCCTTCGCTGCCGTTCTGCGAGTCCTGGTAGACGAACGAGAAGTTGCCGGTGCCTTGCTGCTGTTGCAGGGCTGTGTTGGGGGCGCCGAAACCCAGCGACTGGCTGGCGTGGGTGGTGTTGAAGGCGCCGACCTGTTGCTGGGTGATGGTGCCGTTGTCTTCATAGAGTTGCTCAGCGTAACCGGCGTTGTAGTCACCGACCGCGTCCTGGGTGATGACGCTGCTGGCGGTGTCTTGCACGGCGGCGGCGTCGTTGCCCTGGCCCATTTGGGTCTGGGTGGCGCTGCTGAACGGGGCCTGGGTCTGCTTGACGTTGGCGATGTTGGCGGTGCCGAGCTGGCTCTGGGTGGAAAGGCTGTCGTCGGCCATGGCCTGGGCACTGATCATGACCAGGATGGCGGCGGTGAGGGGCGTCAGTTTGAACATGATGAACTCTCCGATGATTGCAGTGCTTAGCGGTATTGCCTGACCGAAACGCTCATGCCGTTGCCCGACTGGGTCACGGCGCTTTGCAGCCCCGTGCCGGCCTGCTCGATGCTGGCGTCGTTGTTGTTGCCGTTTTGCGAAATCTGCGCACGGTTGTGGCTGCCGGTTTGCGTGATGGACGCGGCGTTGCCGGAGCCGTTTTGCGTGATCAAGGCCATCAGGTCGCTGCCTTGTTGCAGGATGTACGCCTCCTGATTGCTGCCCGACTGCACGATCTTGCCCAGCAGCGACTGACCGTTTTGCGAGAGCAGGGCGAGGTTGACCTGGCCGTTCTGGTCGATCAGGGCTTGCTGGCCCACGGGGGGCGGCAGTTCGCCGAGATCGGCGCTGTTGGGCGCCAGGTCATCATTTTCCATCAGGTCGTCGGCGCGCACGCCCGCACTGACGCACAGGGCGAGCAGGCAAAGCAGGGCGGCGGTCGGCGTGTTCATGGCGTGATCCTGTCTGGGGTTAAGCGTCGAGCGTTGCCCCGCCAGCCCGAAAGCAGGCGGGGCGCAGCCTTACAGCGTGGTCACCGACACCGTGCGCACGGTGCCCTGGGAGGAACGGATGGTGGCGGTCGGGTTAGCCGACGGCACGACCAGCGTGTTGTTCAGCGTCAGCCGCCAGCGTCCGGTCACCGGTACCGTGGTTGTACCCAGCGTTACCAGCCCGGTCGGGGTGGTGACCTGCACGGTGATGGTGTTGCCGGTGGTCACCGACGAGGTACCGGTAAAGTCCCAGTTGAAGCGTCCACCTGCCCGCGCCTGCACCGTTGAAGCGGTAACGGTGAAAGTCTCCGCCGCAGGCCGTGGCGACACTTGCACCGTGACGGTCGCCGGCGTCGACTGGGCGCCGAAGCTGTCCCGGGCGATGTAGGTGAAAGTCGTGGTGAAGGCCGTGGTCACGGTGGCCGGTGGGGTGTAGGTGATCACCGTGCCGTCGGTGCTGACCGTGCCGCGTCCTGCCGGCGGTTGGGTCAGGCTGGCGACGCCCAGCGGTGTGTTGCCTTCCGGATCGGTGTCGTTGGCCAGGACGTTGATCGGGATCGCGACACCGAGGGTGGCGACGCTGTCGGCGACGGCGGTCGGTGGTCGGTTGGGCGCGACGGTAACCGTCACGGTCGCCGGGTTGGCCGAGGCCAGACCTTTGCTGTCTTGCGCCTTGTAGGTGAAGGTCGTGGTCAACGGTGTCGTCACCACGGCTGGCGGGGTGTAGACCACCGACGTGGTGCCGTTCAGGGCTACGGTGCCTTGGCCGGCGGCCGGTTGAGTCAACGCGGTGATGGTCAGCGGCACGTTGTTGTCTGGGTCGCTGTCGTTGGTCAACAGGCTGAGGGTGATGGGCACGCCGAAGCTGGTACTGCCGGTGTCGGCGACGGACAGTGGCGCCTGGTTTTCACCGGTGTCCGGTGCTGCACCGACCACCACAACCGGCTCGGTGTCGCTGCCGCCGGCGGCGGATTTGACCGTGACGGTGGCAGGTGGCTGGGTCAGGTCGGCGACGGTGATTTTTTGCAGAGTCCCCGTTTTCGACAAACGTCCGTAGCCTTGGGCAACCATGTCCGGCACCGCGACTTCATCGGTCGACGTGGCCTCGATCAGCAGGCTGTGATTGGCCCAGCTGTAGCGGGCGGTCTGGATTTTCACCACGTCGGTGAGCTTGGCCGAGACGGCCGTCGGACGGGTAGTGCCGGCCGGGTTGGTCGCGGTCACGACCACCACCGACGGCAGGGTGCCGGTGCCCAGGCGCTGGCCGAAGAACAGCCCGTTGTTGTCACCCAGCAGACTGGTCTGGCACGGCGTCGGCGGTGGGCCGGGCAGTAACGCCAGGGTTTCGCGGAAGCACAGGGTCGTGCTGCTGTCAGCCTTGGCGAACACCTCGGCGCGCACACCGGCCGAAGTCCGGCGATAGGTGGCGCGGTCGATGGCGACATGGGTCTGCTGACGGTTGTCGAGCACCTTGCCGGCGACGGTGAACAGGTTGGTCTGAATCGAGCCAACACCCGACGGACCGTCGATCCGCAGGAAGTTGGTGTTGAACGGGCTGCCGGTCACCGCTTCGGTGAGGTTCGGGTCGCCGACGAAGGTTTCGATGTTGCCGGTGTCCGGGTTCACTTCGGTGTACGGGCCGTTGATGCTGCGCAGGAACGGGCCGATGGCGCCGTTGAGCGCACCGCTGAAGTTGCCTGGCGCGCCGATGCCGATGTCTTTGGTGATGTTGATCGCCCGCCTGCCCGGCGTGGTGACGTTGACGGTTTCGACACCATAGGGGTGGGTGATGGTGTAGGTGCCGGCCACCGGGACATTCACCCGAATACGGATCCGCGCGAAGCTTTGCTGATCGCCATCCACCGGATTTCCTGAAGCGAACGCCGCTTCGATCCCGGCCACGTAGGCATCCACGCCGAAACCGGCGCCGTTGTTCGCGATGTTGGTTTCCGCCAGGAACCAGAAGGCCTCCGGCGGCCAGTTGTCGGGGAACACCATCGGCAGAGTGTCGTCGAACACGCCCGGTTCCGGCAGCAGGGTGCACATGTACGCCGGCGGGGTGCTGACCGGCACCCGCGAACTGGCGGCGCGCGACTGGCAGAGCTCCATCGACAGTTGATTGTTGTCCTGGTACCACATCGGGAATTTCCCGGTGGCGAAGGTGTAGGGGCCGGGATCGACGGCGGCCAGTTGCGCGAACGCACTGCCGGTCAGCGAGATTGTCAGCCCGAGCGCGTTGAGCGCGAAGCGTGGCCACTTGTTCATGATGCCTCCTGATGCGGATCTGGGCATGTGAGCGTTCATTGCACGATGACCACTTCTTCGGTATCGCTGCCGCCGTTGGACGACGTCACTCGAACCCTGGCCGGTGGAATCGGCGTGATCCCGGTGGCCAGGGTTTTCACCGCGCCATCACCGCCCAGCGCACCGATGGTGGCGCCGGTGCCGGAGGTGGCGGTGAGCACCGGTGGCGAGGTTTCGTCACTGGTCGAGGCCACCACGGTCAGTTGCCCGGAAGTGAGGCTGTACTCGGCGCGCTGGATCACCACCAGGTCGGTCAGGTTCATGGGCAGGGTCGTCGGTGAGCTGGTGGCGATCGCCAAGTGGTTGTCGGCGGTCACTTGCAGCACGGTCGGCAAGGTCGGGTTGACCGCTGATTGCGCATACCAGCTGCCGGTGCTGTCGGCTTCTGTCATGTTCACCACGGGCGTGCTGCTGGTGATCGCGGCGGTGCCCGGCGCGGGCGGCGCCTGGACGAACACGTCTTGCTGGGCCACCGGCGCACTGTCGCCCGGTTTGCGCGAGTAAGTGCTGCGCTGAGGAATCAGCGGAGTCGGCCGCACGACTGTCGACAACTTGCCGGACACGGCGAAGGTCGTGCTGCGCAGGTCTATGCCACCGGGGCCTTCGATGCGCACGAAGTTGGTGTTGAACGGGCTGCCGGTCACGGCTTCGTTGAGGTTCGGGTCGCCGACAAACTGCTCGGCCGCGCCGGTCACCGGATTGGTCTCGGTGTACGGCCCGTTGACGCTGCGCAGGAACGGACCGATGTCACCCTTGAGCGCGCCGTCGTAGGTTTTCGGGGTGCCGATGCCGATGTCGCGGGTCATGTTGATGGCGCGGCGACCGGGGGTGTCGACGTTGAACACATCGACACCGTACGGGTGGGTGATGACGTAGGTGCCGGCGGTGGGCACATCAACCCGGATGCGGATCCGCGCGAAGCTGATCTGGTCGCCTTCCAGCGGATCGCCGCCACCGAACGCGGCTTCAACGGCGCTGACGTAAGTCAGATTGATGCCGCGAGCCGCATCGACGATGGAGGTATCGCCAGTGAACCAGAAGGCTTCATCGGGGAAGTTGGTGGGGAATACGAGCGGTTGCGTGTCATCGAACACGCCGGGGGTCGGCAGCAGCGAGCACATGTAGGACGGGGCGCCCGGCGTGCTCGGCACGCGGGAACTGAGTGCTTTGGACAGGCACAGATCCAGGGTGCGCCCGTGGCTGTCCTGATACCAGCTGGCGAAACCGCCATTGGCCGGCGTGTAGGGGCCGGGGTCGACGGCGAACAGAGCGGCCTGGGCAATGCCCTGGGCCAAAGCGCTCACGACCAGGACGGTCGCGGTTTTGGACAGTAAAGGGTGCATGAGTTAATCCCTCTATCGAAGTGCCTGCCCCTTGGGGGTGGGTCAGTTGCAGAGGGGCGTTTCAACTTCCATACCAACGGCTGCGCAACTGGCGCGAGAGGCCCGTGGGGCAAGGGTTGGCGAGTGAGGAGGAGGGCTTTTTCGCGGCGCGGACATCGGGCGACAGTCCCCAGCATTGGGGGGGAGGTGGGGATCAATCGACAGCGCCGATTGGCGGAGGGGGATCGCAGGACCGTTCACCCCCCGCATCCGGGCAATCACCCAACCGTGGGCTATAACCCTATAGGGACGTATCGGGAAGTCGCCGCCATGAACATGCAGTCAAAATCACTACCGGTCCAGGAGAGCAGCCTGCGGCTGAACTCGCGCAAGCAGCCGTTCAATCTGTTGCGCTGGTTTTCATTGGTCAGCATGGCAGTGATCGGCACCGTAGCGGTGGCGCTCGGAGCGGTGTCGACACGGTTCGTGATCGAAGAAAGTGTGCAGCGCGATGCCTTGCTGACCGCGCAGTTCATACAGGCCATCGCGTCGGCGGAAGTGCGCCACGTCTCGATCCCCAATATCCGCACCATGGGAGAGTTGCTCGACCCTCGTCAGGATAACGACTTTCCCGATGTCGACCCGGAGGCCCGTGCCAATGCACGAGGCGAATTTCTCGATCACATCGAACATTTGCCGGACGTGATCCTCGCCAACATTTATGCGCCGGACCGTACCGTGATCTGGTCGACCAATCCCGCGCTGGTCAACACCCGCATTCACGCCGACGAAGACCTCGACCGGGCCTTCGATGAAAAGATCCCGGTATCGGCCAGCTATCACGACGTCGACAAGGCGCGTGAAGAACAAAAGTTCGTGGTGCCGCCGGAATACATCTTCATCGAGAACTACATCCCGCTGTTCGACGCCGAGGGCAAGAACGTCACGGCGATGGTCGAGATCTATAAAGAGCCCAAAGACCTGATTGCGCGCATGGAGCGCGGCCTGACGCTGATCTGGCTGGCCACCGCACTGGGCGGCGGGCTGATTTACCTGGGGCTGTACTGGATCGTGCGACGGGCGGCGATTTTGCTGACGGCCCAGCAAAAACAACTGATCGCCAATGAAACCTTTGTCGCGCTGGGTGAGATGTCTTCGGCGGTGGCCCACAGTCTGCGCAACCCGCTGGCGACCATCCGTTCCAGCGCCGAGCTGGCCCTGGAGTTCGACGCCGGCCCGGCGCAGAAAAACATCAAGGACATCATCGGTCAGGTCGACCGCATGTCGAAGTGGGTGCGCGAACTGCTGCAATCGCTGCGACCGCTCAACGATGAGCCGGAACCGGTGAATCTGGTGGCGGCGCTGCACGAGAGTCTGGTCGCGTTCGAACAGCAGATCGCAAAAAACGCGGTGCACGTGGTGTTTCATCCGCAACAAACGCCGATGGTGCTGAGCCAACCGGTGCAACTGACGCAAATCCTCAACAGCCTGCTGGCCAACGCACTGGAGGCCATGGACAAGGGCGGCACGTTGACCATCACCCTCGAACCGAGCGACAGCCGTGGCGTGAGCGTCATGCTCAGCGACACCGGCAAAGGCATGAACGAGGAACAGCGCAGCATGGCGTTCCGGCCGTTTTTCACCACCAAGCAGGGTGGGCTCGGTGTGGGGCTGGTGCTGGTCAAACGGATCATGGAACGCTTCGGCGGCGGTGTGTCCCTGGACAGTCGCGAAGGCGAGGGCACCACCGTTCGTCTTGCGTTTCAACTCATCCAGTAATGGGGGTGAACTTCCCCCAGGAGCGGGTGTCAGGCCCCGGTCACCGGGGAGTGGGGAATGCAACAGCGTCTGTAACAGCTTGTTTCAACGGGGATTAATACTTTGGCGAGGTAATTGCAAAACACCATCACCCCTTCCTTAAATGAGGCGGCTGGTGATGGACAGAGCAATGCGTGACCCCCAAAAGCTGTTTCTTTTGACGCCACTGAGCGTCTTTCTGATGTTGACCCTCGGCCAGATGGCCGGGGTTCGAGCGAGCCCGATCGACGACGAGAATCAGCCGGAAGCGTCCGACCCGTCGGCGTATTACGACGAGCCCGCAGACCGTGCCGGTGCGCTCAACGCCATCCTGACGATGCCCGAGGCCAACGAATACTCCTTCGATCTGCCCAACGGGGTCACAGGCACGCGCAATACGACGCGCACGGAAAACATTCTGCCGCCCACCGTCCAGACCAGTTTCAATTACCCCACCAACGGCAAGCCGAGCCCGCTGTATGGTGCTCAGCCGTTCACTCAGCAACTGGTGCTGTTCGAAGAGTTCGGCCCGGAAAAACTCGACCCGACCACCCCGGCCGCGCCGTTGGGCTTTCCGCCAGCCGCCATCGGCCCGGCGCCGGCCCAGGACCCGAACAGCGTCGCCCGCAGTGCGCCACCCGGCACCGCGCTGGACGCATTCCTGCGTCAACCGGGGCTCACGCCATTCCCGAGTCAGTTTGCCAACGTGGTTGACCGCAACCCGTGGCAGGCGCAGATCGAACTGTTCCTCAACCGGCATATCGGCTCGTCCGCCGAAGGCCGGCCACCGGGAAAAGGCTGGGCTCACCAGCGCTGGAACGAGTTTTACCCACAAGTCGCCTACAAGACCGTGCAGACCGGCGCGCGTCTGAACGGTGGCCTGCGTGACAGTCGGCAGATGCACGGTTATGCCGTTGGCGAATTCGGCCCCGGTGGTCTGTACCACAACGTCGCTGGCGTGCCGGCGACGGATGGCACGGCCAAGGGTGTCGACCCACGGTTCCACCCGGCGATGCCGGTGCAGGACCACAATTCGGTGTGGACCTTCGACGGCACGCTGCCGCCGAAACTGCTGATGGTGCGCTACGGCCAACCGGTGATGATGCGTCACTACAATGGCTTGCCGATCGATCCATCGGCCAACCGTGGCTTCGGCCTGCACACCATCACCACCCACGAGCACAACGGCCATGCGCCGGCGGAAAGCGACGGCTATGCCAACGCGTTTTTCTTCCCCGGCCAGTACTACGACTATCGCTGGCCCATCCAGCTCGCCGGTTACGACAGCATCAACACCAAGGCTGAAGATCCACGTGCAGCGTTCCCGTGCGCGCCGGGGGAAACCCTCTGGGTCAACGACATGCAACCTGCGAAAAAGACCTGCGACCACGGCACCATCAAGATCCGTGGCGACTGGCGCGAAACCATGAGCACCCACTGGTTCCACGACCACATGCTCGATTTCACCGCGCAGAATGTCTACAAGGGCAACGCGGCGATGATGAACTACTACAGCGCCCTGGACCGCGGCAACGAATCGGTGAACGACGGCGTCAACCTGCGTTTCCCCAGCGGCAGCGCCTTGCCGTGGGGCAACCGCGACTATGACGTCAACCTGGTGTTCGCCGACAAGGCCTGGGATCAGCAGGGCCAGTTGTGGTTCAACCCGTTCAACACCGACGGCTTCATCGGCGATCAGGTGCTGGTCAACTGGCAATGGAAACCGAGCCTCGACGTGCGGGCCCGCAGTTATCGCTTCCGGCTCCTCAATGGTTCGGTGTCGCGCTACTTCAAGCTCGCGCTGGTGCGTGAAGTCAAAGGCACCAGTGGTGAGTTCCAGGGACCGAGAAACTCCGGTGTGTCCTACAGCCGCGTGCCGTTCCACATGATCGCCAACGACGGCAACATCATGGAACACAGCGTGCCGTTCGACGGTTCGATGGATCTGGATGCCGACGGCGACAAACAGAACCACAACGCGATTCTGCCGACCCAGGGCATCGCCGAGCGGTTCGATATCATCGTCAACTTCGCGAAAAACGGCATCAAGCCGGGCGACAAGCTGTTCTTCGTCAACCTGCAGGCCCAGGACGACGGCAAGGGCCCGAAAGAAGTGATCCCGCTGGCCGACGTGCTGTCGGAAAAATACCTGGCGGTCATCAAGCAGACCAGCAAAGGCCCGCAATGGGACCGGGGCGACCCGGTGGTGGGCAAGGTCCTGCAACTGAACGTCAAGGCCTATACCGGCCAGGATCTGTCGATGAACCCGGCCGCCTACGAGCCTGCCAAACCGGGCAAGGCCGAAGGCATGGTGATGATTCCGCTGAAGATCCACCGCGACAACGCTGCCGACAAAGCCTTGCTCGCCAAGGCGCTGCACCGGACCTTCACCTTCGGTCGCGCCGACGGTACTGATGAAGCGCCGTGGACGATCAAGACCGATAGCGGTTTCGGCTTCCACATGGACCCACGCCGGTTGAATGCCTCGACCAAACTGGCCAGCGGCCCGACGGACGCCGGGGTCAACGGCATCGGCACCCTGGAGGTGTGGAACATCAAGGCCGGCGGCACGGGCTGGAGTCATCCGGTGCACGTGCACTTCGAGGAGGGGATCATCCTCAGCCGTGGCGGCAAGGCCCCGCCTGAATGGGAAAAATGGGCGCGCAAGGACGTTTACCGGATCGGTTCGGAAGCCGACGGGCTGGACAACGTCGAGATGGCGATCAACTTCCGCGAGTTTGCCGGGACTTACATGGAGCACTGTCACAATACCCAGCATGAGGACAACTCGATGCTGCTGCGTTGGGACCTCGAGAAACCTGGGCAACTGCAGTTGATGCCGACACCGCTGCCGAGTTGGGATGGCGTGCGCTACGTCAACTCCGCCGCGCTGCCAACCTTCCGCACCGGCGACGGCTTCGGCCCGCAAGTGACCGTGAAACCATGAAAAGGGAGGGAGCCGACATGAAACAGCCAACGCCGCGCTCCCGCGCCCTGGGCATGCACTTGATGCTGGTGCTGGTCACCTGCCTGCTTGGCAGTCAGGTGCTCATCGCCCATCAGGCGCAGCCCGAAGGCGCCAGTGAATCCGCCACCCCGTGGGGTGGCGACTATTTCCCCAACACCCTGCTGACCGATCAGGACGGTCGGCAGGTGCGGTTTTTCGATGACCTGATCAAAGACAAGGTGGTGGTGATCAACTTCATCTTCACCTCCTGCAGCGACTCCTGCCCACTGGAAACCGCACGCCTGCGCCAGGTGCAGAAACTGCTGGGGGATCGGGTGGGGCAGGACATCTTTTTCTACTCGATCAGCATCGATCCGCTGAGCGACACCCCCGAAGTGCTCAAGGCCTATGCGCAACGCTTCAAGGTCGGACCCGGCTGGAAATTCCTCACCGGCGAATTCGAAGACATCACCGACCTGCGCAAGAAACTCGGGCTGTTCATCGAGGGCGTCGACAACGGCCGCACCAAGGATCACAACCTGAGCCTGATCGTCGGCAACCAGAGCACCGGGCGCTGGATGAAAGCGTCGCCGTTCGAGAACCCGTGGATTCTCGCCGATCAACTGGCCAACACCTTGCAGAACTGGAAGCAGCCGAGCGTCGAGCAAAGCTACGCCAATGCGCCGGAAATCCGCCCGCCGAGCAACGGCGAAGAACTGTTCCGCACCCGCTGTGCTTCGTGCCACAGCCTCGGCCCGCAGGACGGCGAAGGCATCGGTATGCGCAACATCGGCCCGGATCTGATCGGCGTGACCCGCCAGCGTGACCCGGCCTGGCTCAACCGCTGGATTCGCGAGCCGGATCGGGTACTGGCGGAAAAAGACCCGATTGCGCTGCAACTGTTCGAACGATACGAGCGGATCCCGATGCCCAACCTTCGTCTGGACGAGCTGTCGGCGCAGTCGATCATCGACTTTTTGCGCGATGAAACCGAGCGCCGGCAACCGACCACGCAGCCCTTGGCTGACGGGGCGTTGACGCCAATAAGTCCGGCCGCGAGCAGCGAAACGGTGAGCCGCATGCGCTAGCGGCTAAATAGCATCATTGAGTCCTGTATCACGGTCATTGCCACCTACACTCAGTCGTGAGGTGGCTGTAACCGGTTCGATACAAAACGCCAGGACACCCCCATGCAACGACTGGAAGAACAAAAAACACCTGCACCGAATGTCGCGGTAGCAGCCATCAAGAGTTGGGGCGGGCAGTTCAACCTGCTGCGCTGGTTCTCGCTGGCGAGTTTTTTCATCATCGCGGCGGTGGCGCTGGGCCTGGGCTATGTCTCCACGCGGTTCGTGGTCACCGAAAGCGTGGAGCGCGATGCGTTGCTCACGGCGCAATTCGTCCAGGCCATCGGTGACGCGGAAATGCGTCACGCCGGCATTACGCCGCTGCGCACCATGGGTGAAATGCTTGACCCGCGCCAGGACGAAAACTTCCCCGACGTCGATCCGCTGGCCCATGGCGCGGCGCGGGCCGAGTTTCTCGATCACGTCCAACACATGCCGGATGTGCTGCTGGCGACGGTCTATGCCCTGGATCGCACGGTGATCTGGTCGACCAACCCGGAACTGATCGGGGTTAAATTCGAGGATGATGACGAACTGGACGAATCGTTCGAAATGAAAGTCCCGGTGTCCTCCAGCTATCACAAGATCGACGACGAGAAACCCGAACAGAAACTGTCGCGCGAACCCAAATACCTGTTCATCGAGAACTACATCCCGATGTTCAACACCGACAAAAGCAAAGTCGTCGCCATGGTCGAGATCTACAAGGAACCGGAGGATCTGGTAGATCGCATCGATCGCGGGTTTGCCTCGATCTGGGCGGCGACGATCCTCGGCGGGGCGGCGATTTACCTGGGGCTGTTCTGGATCGTGCGACGCGCCTCGACACTGCTGCAAAGCCAGCAGCAGCAACTGATCAGCAACGAAACCTTTGTCGCACTGGGGGAGATGTCATCGGCGGTGGCTCACAGCCTGCGTAATCCGCTGGCAACCATTCGTTCCAGTGCCGAACTGGCCCAGGAAGTGGCCAGCCAGAGCGCCCAGCGCAATATCGGCGACATCATCAGTCAGGTGGATCGCATGTCGCGCTGGGTCCGGGAGTTGCTTGTTTCGCTGCGGCCGATGAGTGACGACGGCGAAGCGCTGGATCTGCAGGCCGCCGTGGAAGACTCGCTCGGCGCGTTCGACGCGCTGATCCGGCGCAATGGCGTCGAAGTGCGACTCAACCTGAGGGACTGCCCGCCGGTCCTCAGCCACAAAGTGCTGCTGACGCAGATCCTCAATAGTCTGTTTGCCAACGCTCTGGAAGCGATGCCCAAGTGCGGCGTGCTGAGTGTCGACATCGAAGCCCCTCACGCCGGCCAGGTGTGTATGACCGTGGGTGACACCGGCAGAGGCATGAACGCGCAGCAGCAACAACTGGTGTTCAAACCGTTTTTCACCACCAAGCAGGGCGGCCTCGGGGTTGGCCTGGCACTGGTCAAAAGAATCATGGAGCGTTTTCAGGGTTCGGTCGTGCTGACCAGCCGCGAGCAGGAGGGAACCCGCGTCAGTCTCAACTTTAAAGTGGCATCGGGAGGGGAATATGGAACACAGCATTCTGCTGGTCGAGGATGACGAACTGTTGGCCGACAATATTCAGACCTACCTGGAGCGCAAGGACTTCGAGGTGACGGTCTGCCATTCGGCCGAAGACGCGCTGGAGCAATTGGGCCGCTTCATGCCGGACGTCGTACTGACCGATAACTCACTGCCGGGCATGAGCGGGCACGATCTGATCCAGAAGCTGCGCATCAGCGCGCCGGAGCTGAAAGTGATCATGATGACCGGTTACGGCAACGTCGAAGATGCGGTGGTCGCGATGAAGGAGGGCGCCTTTCATTACGTCACCAAACCGGTGGCATTGCCGGAGCTCAAACTGCTGCTGGACAAGGCCCTGGCCACCGAGCGGATGGAGCGCACGCTGTCGTTCTATCAGGAGCGCGAGGCACAGAAATCCGGTTTGCAGGCGCTGATCGGTGAATCGGCGCCGATGCAGCATCTGAAGAACACCATCGGCCAGTTGCTCGAAGCCGAGCGGCGCATGACCGGTGGCGACCTGCCGCCCGTGCTGGTGGAAGGCGAGACCGGCACCGGCAAGGAACTGGTGGCCCGTGCGCTGCATTTCGACGGCGCGCGCAGCAAGGGCCCGTTCATTGAGTTCAACTGCGCGTCGATCCCCGCCAATCTGGTGGAGTCGGAGCTGTTCGGTCACGAGAAAGGTGCGTTCACCGACGCCAAGGATCGCCGCGTCGGGCTGGTGGAAGCGGCTGACGGCGGTACGTTGTTTCTCGACGAAATCGGCGAGATGGATCTGGTCCTGCAGGCCAAACTGCTGAAGTTGCTGGAGGACCGTACCATTCGCCGGGTCGGCTCGGTGAAGGAGCGCAAGGTCAACCTGCGGGTGATCAGCGCCACCAACTGCAACCTCGAACAAATGGTGCAGCAAGGCAAGTTCCGCCGAGACCTGTTCTTCCGCCTGCGGATCATCTCGATCAAGGTGCCGCGCCTTTATGCGCGCGGCGACGATGCCCTGTTGCTGGCCCGGCATTTTCTCGCCAGCCACGGCAAACGCTACGGCAAGCCGAATCTGCATTTCAGTCAGCAGGCTGAAGAGTTGCTGCTCAATTACACCTGGCCGGGCAACGTGCGCGAACTGCGCAACATGCTTGAACAGACCGTGCTGCTGGCGCCGGGCGACACCATCGCCGCGCACCAGTTGAACGTGTGCATGAGCCTGGTGGACGAGCCTTCGCTGCATCAACATCGCGAGGTGCCGCACTTCGAACCGCGCCCGGCGAGCAACACCGAGTCGATGAATCTGCCGGAGGTCGAGCGCGACATGGTGCGCAAGATGCTCGACAAGACCGACTGGAACGTCACCAAATCCGCCCGCTTGCTGGGCTTGAGCCGCGACATGCTGCGCTATCGCATCGAGAAGCTCGGCCTGGCGCGCCCGGACAAGCGTCAGTGGTAAACGGCGTTGCTGCGTGGATTCGGCGGGCTCAGGCATTCCAGCAGGCACGTCGGGTCCAGCACCTCGTCATTGACGTAGATGCCGCGCTCGGCGTCGTACGTGCGGATAAACACCCGCACCGTTGCATCGGCCACGGTCGGCAACTGTGAGTCATGGAACACGTGGCGATCCGGGATGACGATGAAATCCTGCGGCGACGTGTCATCGAACGCTCGCGGCGGCTGTGCGTACAGCGAGGGTGGAGCGGGGTGGGCGAAGGGCTGGTCGGCCCCGTAGTAATTGAAATTGCTGTCGAGGGCTTGCGCCTGGGCGGCGGCGAGCAGACAGGCGGATAACAGCAGCCGGTTGAACGTTTGCATGGCGGCACCTGTGGAAGCGGTTTTCCCCAAGGCTATTAACTATAGCCGGCCATTGGCTTACAAGTTCGCAACAACCTGGATCGGCAGGCTCCACTAGACTCGGGCCGCTCAATCAAGAGCGTGCGGAGTGCGCCATGGAAGTGCCAAACAACAAGAACGCCATCGAAAGCAATCGTCAGGCGTGGAACGATTCGGCCCGCCATCACCAGGATTCGCCTGACTGGCAGGTTTTGCTGACCGAGGTCACCCAGGTCGGTTTTTCCTGCCTCGACGACACCCTGCGCGGGCTGCTGGAGCAGGTCGGTGTCGCTGGCAAGGATGTCGTGCAACTGGGCTGCAACAATGGCCGCGAGAGCCTCTCGCTGTTCGCGCTGGGGGCGCGAAGCGTCGTCGGTGTCGATCAGTCGGCGGCGTTTCTCGAACAGGCCCGGGCGTTGAACAGCCGTTCGCCACACCAGGCCCAATTCATCGAAGCCGACATTCACCACCTGCCCGAATCACTGTGTAATCGCTTCGATGTGGCGCTGATCACCATCGGCGTCCTCAACTGGATGCCTGACATCGGTGAATTTTTCCGCCACGTCGCCTCGACCCTCAAACCGGGCGGGCGGCTGGTGATCTACGAAACCCACCCGTTCCTGGAAATGGTCGATCCCGAGGCCGAAGATCCGTTTCGCCTGGCGACCTCGTACTTTCGCCGCGAGCCGTTCGTGCAGCAGGAACCGATCGTCTACGTCGGCAAGGTCGAACAACAGGCCGCACCGTCGTACTGGTTCGTGCACAACCTCGGCGCCATCTTCACCGCCGCCCTCGACGCCGGGCTGAACATCGCGCATTTCAAGGAATACCCGCATTCGAACCGGGAAGAGGCGTATGACCAATACCTGAACCGCGAGGCGCAGATGCCGATGTGTTTTACGTGGGTGGGGGTGAAAAACTGAAGTCCGAATTGAGCGTCACGAAGGCGGCCGAATGGCCGCCTTCGTCATTTCAAGCCTGCGCAGCCGCCGTCACCACCGGCCGCCCCGGTTTGCGCAGCGGTTCCAGTCGCGAGCCTTCATACCGAGTCTCGCGGAAGAACCGCCACTTTCCAAACAGCCCATAGACGTGGGTCACACGGCCCTGTTCCTGATAGCCCATGCGAATGTGCAGCTTCAGCGCCGGGATGTTGTGGGTTTCGCAGACGTCCACCACCTTGTGGCAACCCTGGGCGGCCATGGCTTGCCAGAGGGTGACTTGCACGTCCACCGACAGGCTGCTGCCGAAGTAGGCGCGGGTCATTTCGCCGCCGAATTCGAAGAACTCGCCCGGTTTGACCGGGAAGTTGCAGCCGTAATAGTGACGGTCGTGATAATCCCGGGTGCTCCCCCAGATGAAGGCTACGGCGTGACCGTCGGCGTCCAGGTACATGTGCCCGGTGTGGCCTTCGCTGGCGAGTTCGGCCATGGTCTGCACGCGGTCACCGAAGTGTTTGGCGAAGGCGCCGGCATTCTGCGGCGTGATGTCGACTTTGCGTAGGCCTTCATAAGGGCGCAGCTTGTGCGGCGGCACCGGGCTGATCAGGTCGCGCTCCATCCACAGCAGTTCCCAATGGAAGAACACGTAGCGTTTCCACAAGGTGCCGATGGTGCGGCCCAGGCCTTTTTGCTTGATGCGTTCGCGCAGCTTTTCGATGACGCTCATGATGCCCTCCGTGGCCGAAGCCCGGGTGTTTTTGGATGTGGCTTTTGTGGGTATAGATCAAGCTGGCAAGTTCATTTCAAAGTGCCATCTTCGAAATTATTGCCAGTTGTGTAACTCAATCGAGTGCCGCGGCACCGCTTAGGAATTCCTTGTTCAAGTCAGCGTAGGAAACCCGTGGAACGCCCAGCAGCCGGCGCTCTAGCAGGCGACTCAGGGACTCTCCGGGTTCGAGATAGGCATCACCGAAATCAGCCCCGAGCTGATTCGGATGGGCGACGATTTCCAACACACCGTCGGTCGGTGCAGGCTCGCTGCGCAGGTCCACCGGGGTGCAGACATAGTCCGCCGTCGCACCGGCCAGCCCTTGCAAACGACGGTTGAGCAAACCCTTGAACAGGCGCTTCGGCAGGCTGAGGTTCTGTCCCAGGTTACGTGCCAGTCGCACCGGCACACCCTGGTGGGCGGCGAAGCGCGCGACGATCTCGCCGATCGGCCAGATGTTGTGCACGTGCTGATGTGAATCGAGGTGACTGGGGCGTACGCCGTGATCCACACAACGCTGCCACTGCGTCTGCAATTCCTCCTGTACCGCTTCGCGATCTTCACGACTCAGCCACAGGCTGTGCCGCGCAAGGCTCAGATCGAACACCCCGTGGCTGTCGCAGAAAGTGGGGCGGGCGAGAATCGCCTGACTCAATGGCCGGCCGTACGTCAGGTTGAAGTGCAGGCCGACCCGCCCCTCCAGCAAGTGATGACGAGCCATCGCGCAGGCCGCTTCGAATGCCGGCATGTTGGCCATGGCTGTCGCGGAGCTGATGACCCCGGCCTGGAACGCATTGAAGATCACCGCATTTTCGTTCGGGCTCAGGCCGAAATCGTCAGCGTTGACTATGACTTGGCGAGGCATGTTCGCCCTCCGTGGTGGGGTGGGTGGCCGATTTCGCGAGGGCCGCCGGTTTTGTCGTTGCCTGCCGTGCGCGCCACTGCTGCATTTTCGGTTTGAGCCGCTGCCAGACACGCAGCCCAAGCCCCAGCAACAGTCCGCTCGGGCGCCAGGAGTAGAAGCTCCAGCGCCAGTGTTCCAGTTGCCCGGTCATGCGTTCGTGCAGTTGATGGCTGGAGTTCTCCAGGCTGACCCGCGAGGCATCGATCCAGCGCCAGTGATCCTCAAGGCCCCAGCGAATCCATTCCTCCAGCAACACTCGGCCGCTGCCCAGATCGGCGTACTGCGGCAGGAAGGCGAGGTTGTAATCGTAGAGCCGGCCCTGTTCGAGCAGGCCGAGGCGGTAGCTGATGCAGCGACCGTCCAGCTCCAGCGTGACCACGCGCACCAGGCCTTGGGCGGCGAGGGCGGTGAAGGCGCTTTCGATGCAGCGTCGGCTGCGTTCGGTGGCGAAGATGCCGACGCCTTCGTCGCCTTTCCAACTGACGGCTTCGACTTCGCTGATGGCTTGCAGCAACGGGCCCATGGTCAGGGCATCGGGAATGATCCGCCGTACTCGTGCGCCACACGCAGCAATGCGTTTGCGTGCACGGCGCAGTTTGTAGCGCGGATCACCGGAGACCTCCTGAAGATCGGCGTCACTGATCAGATGCACCGGTACCCGACAGCTCAAGCGCCGTTCGCCGGTCGAGCTGTGCGCCATCCATTCGGTGAGGACACTTTCCTCGCCCGCAGGCTCCGACAGTTCGTTGAATTGCAGCAAGGCGTGGGGGATGCGATGGCGGATCAGCCGCAGTGCCTGGCGCATGTCTTCGGCCGCCAGCACAGACAGCAATGCCAGACGATCCGCCAGCGGATACCCGAGGTGATGCACCACGCCAAACGGTATCCCGCCAAAGCGTTCACGACCGGACACCAGCGGCAGGCACAGGCGCAATTCGTCCGCTTCCCAGCCCAGCAGAATGTGCAGATGCTCACTCGCATCGAGTGTCTGCTCTGCCGCGATCAACCAGCCGAGGCTGTTGAACGGCGTGTGATCCGTCACCCGCAGGCGCAGTGCTTCATAAGCCGCTGCCGGGAAGTCAGGGGCGCACAACGAGGTGCGCCATTCGAATCGCGCCATAGGCTCAGGTCGCCGTTGCTGTGACGGAGGGACGGGAAGGTTTGCGCAACGCATCCAGGCGCGAGCCGCTGTAGCGGGTTTCGCGGTAGAAGCGCCAGCGGGCGAACAGGGTGTACACGTTCATGATCCGGCCCTGTTCGGTGTAGCCCATGCGCAGGTGCAGCTTGAGCGCCGGGATGTTGTGGAACTCGCAGACGTCCACCACCTTGTCGCAACCCTGGGCGGCCATGGCTTTCCACAGTTCCAGTTGCAGGTCCACCGACAGTTCGGTGCCCCAGTAGGAACGGGTGAGTTCACCGCCGAATTCGAAGAACTCGCCGGGGTTCACCGGGAACAGGCAGCCGTAATAGTGGCGGTCGAAATAGTCCCGGGCGCTGCCCCAGATGAAGGCCACCGCATCGCCGTGATCGTCGAGGTGCATGTGTCCGGTGTGACCTTCATTGGCCAGTTCGGCCATGGTGCCGACGCGGTCACCGAAATAGCGGGCGAAGGCGCTGGCGTTGTCCGGGGTGATCTTCACCACCCGCAGCGGCGAATACGGTTTGAGGCTGTGGGGCGGCACCGGGCTGACGAGGTCGCGCTCCATCCACAGCAGCTCCTGATGGGAAAAGACGTAGTGCTTCCACACCTTGGCCAGCGTGGCCCGCAGGCCTCTTTGTTTGAGGTGTTCGCTGATTTTTTTCACAACGTTCATGGTCGGTACTCCTGATGACGTGGCATCGCGCGGCAAGTGGCCTGCGCGGCAGGACATCAACGGGCGGTTCATCAAGCGCTCCAGCTCAGGGAAAACAGGGTCTGCCCCGGCAGTTCGAAACGCACGCGACCGTCCTGACAGCGAAAGGGCGCGTCGCGGCTGCGGTTGTCGGCGCCGAAGTAGCGCAGGGCACCGTTGTTCAACGGGCACGTGACCCCCGCCAGATCGACATGCTGCAATCGCGTGCCTTTGTTTACACCCAGCAACCCGCGCTGATCGTCGCCGGCCATGGCCAGCACATCGACTTCGAAGGCATCGTTCTCCAGCCACAACACATTGTGCAGCCAGTGTTGCTGGATGAACTGCTGGGCCAGGCCCACGGGTTTGAGTTCGAAGTGTTGTTCATCCGGCGAGACGTGCAACATGCCTTTGGGATACTCCGGCTCATCGGCGGCCTGGAACCAGTTGAGCATGGTCAGCAAGCCGTCCTGGGAGGCGTTGATCACCACCGAGGCCCACCACAGCGAGGTGTAATGGGTTTCCTGATCGTAGGGGCTCAGGCTTGAGCCGCTGGACAGATTGGTCTGATCCAGCAGCAAGGCCTTGCGTGGCTGCCCCCTGGCATCAAGGCCCACCAGATCGGCGGCGCGGCGCACGCTGTCGCGGTAGACGCGAGTGGCGAGCAGGTCGCGGATCATCCATTCATGCCAGGCCAGCGCATCGACCTCATCGGCGGATTCGCCCAGCAGTCGCCGGGCCCAGTCGATGCCGCGCTTGTTTGCCGCGTTGTCGGCGAACGGGCCGTTGACCAGCCGCGAACTGGCCGGCATCGCGATGCGCACACCGGCCCGGGCGTTGGCCGGATCGCTGTGCACCTGGCGGGCCATGCTGGTGAAGATCGAACGGTATTGTTCGTAACTCGAATAGTTGAGATTGGGCTCGTCGGCAAACCCGATGTAGTGCGTGCCTTTGCCGCCAAGCAGCCGGGTGCTCGCGAGCCAGGCGTCGAGGCCGCCGTTGCTTTGCAGGTCGGCGCGCAAATCAGCCTGACGCTGACTGCCGGCGAGCAGGGTGATGTCCTGGCGAATGCCGAAACGGTCCTGATAAACCTGGCGAAACGCGTCTTCGAACTGCGGTTTTTTCGCCGTCACATCGACGAAGCTGTAGTAACTGGCGGCCGTCGGTTTCAGCGCATCGAGGGCGGCATGGCTGGCGGGCGGCGGCATCACGTAGGGCAGGGCGATGCCCAGGTCCGGCGTGCGGCCGAGGACTTTGTCGTGCAGGGTCAGGCGGGTCTGGCCGTCGTCTGCGCGCAGCGGTTTGAGCTGCTGCGGATTCTGCGCAAACAGATTGGCCGTACCGTCGAGCCAGAACGCCGCTTTGCCGCTGCCTTGCAGACGCAGGCGCCAGACTTGTTCGCGATCGCTGACCGGCAGCGCGAGCTGATCGAATTGCCAATAGGCGCGATACGGTTTGAGCCCCAGCGACAGTTGTTGGCCGTCGCCGACCCGCTGCGCTTGCAGGGCGCTGACGCCACCGTGGAACTTGCCCGCCAGCACCGCGTGTTCGCCCGGCGCAATCCTGAAATACAGCTCATCGCCGTCGCGGGTTTCCGCGCTGAAATGCACCTTGGCCGGGGCGAACAATGCGACCGTGTTTTCGTCGTGCTCGACCCGGTAATTGCGAAAGCTGTAGCCGGGGATTTCCAGCTGATAACTCGCGGCGCCCGGCGCCAATGACCAGCTCTGGCTGCCACGGGTTTCGCTGGCCTTGATGAAGCGCTCGCCCTGCAATTTGCCCCGGCCGTCGAGCAGGTACAGATGCTCTTCGTTGGCATCTGCCTGCCATGCCGGCGCCCAGCGCACGGTCACGGTGTCGGGGCGATCCGCTTGCAGGTACAGGCTGCCGTCGCGAATGTCGCCCCAGCGCATCGACGCCGCGAAGGCGTCCAGCGAGAGGCCTAGTCCGAGCAGCAGGGCCAGGTGTTTCATGCGGCTTTCCTGCGCTGCAACATCAGCCACATTGGCGCTATGTCGCCGGGCAGGATGATCAGGGTTTGCCAGAACGGCACGCGGCTCAGACGGCAATACAACACCAGCATCGCCACGGTCACCGCCAGATAGGCAATCGATGACGCCGCTGCGGCGCCGACAATCCCGTAAGTCGGGATCAGCAACACGTTCAGGGCCAGGTTGAGCAGGGCGCCGAGGCCCATCAGCAGCGACACCGTGCCCGGGCGATTCTTGCCCAGCAGGTCCAGCCGCAGAATGCTCGCGTAGCACAGACCCAACAGCCCCGGCAGCAACGCCAGCAGCGCCGGATACGCCGGTTGGTAGGCGGCGCCGAACAGGGTGACGATCAGCCATTCGCCGATCACGGCCATGGTCAGGCAAGCGCCGAGCATCACCGTCGCCGTCAGGCGCAGGGCCAGCGGGGTGACCTTGTCCATGCCTTCGTCCTGTTGCAGCAGGCGTTTCATCAGCGGTGTGGTCACCGCTTCCGGGACGATCAGCAGCAGTTCGGCGGCGGCGCTGGCCATCGCGTAATGACCGAGCGCGGTACTGCCGAGCAGGGCGCCGATGAACAGGTAGTCGGAGCGTAGAATCACTTGTTGGAACAGCAGATCCGGATGGCTGCGGGCGCTGTAGCGCAGCAGTTCGTTCTGGCTGGCGCGGTCCCATTGCAGTTGCAGCGGCTGCGCGCGCTTGAGCCAGACCCAACCGGCCAGCACCACCAGACTGATCCCGGCCAGCCAACTGATCAGCGCCGCTTCCAGTGCCGCTTCTTTCCACATCCAGAACAACGCGAGAAACAGCAACAGCGGCGCCAGGGATTCCACCAGGCGCAAGGCATTGAACGCGACCACGCCGCCGGACGCATTGTGCAGCGTCAGCAAGCCGCTCTTGAGCACGGTCAACGGCACCGCCAGCAGCAACAGCCACGCCAGCAGGCCGAGTTGCACGGTCACGTCCAGCTCACTGCCGAACTCACGCACCAGCGCCACCACCAGCAAGGTCAACAATCCTGCCAGCAAGCAACCGAACACCAGCACCTGAGCCAGCAGCAACCCCATCGGCCGCTGCTTGGCGGCCTGGTAACCGACGGCGGAATTCAAACCGCCGCTGGTGGCGGCGCTGATCAGGTCGGGCAGGGTGCTGAGCAGGGCGAACAAACCTCGCTCACTGGGGCCGAGGATTCGCGCCAGCAACACGTTCCTCAGCAGGCGCAGGGAGATCATTGCCAGTTTGGTGCCCATGCTCAGCGCCAGGTGCTTGAGGTAACTGCTTCGACTCATGGTCGCGCTCCGCGAAAGATCCGCCACGACAGCAGCTCGGGGTTGCGCGCCGTACGTTGACTGACGCCAAAGCGCGGCAGGTTCAGCGGATCACCGGCGCCGCGATAGATCCCGGTGCCGGTGCCGAGGGCGAACGGGTAATCGTGGCTGGCAATCTGTTCGCGGACTCGAGCGTCGTTGTCGCCGTTGGGGTAGCAGTACACCGGCAATGGCCGATTGCAGCCGTTGTTCAGGGCGTTGCGGCTGCGGCTGATTTCTTCGCTCAGACGCACATCGTCGAGTTGGGTCAGGATCGCGTGACTGGCACCGTGAGGACCGAAACGCACCAGCCCCGAAGCCTCCATCGCCCGCACCTGATGCCAGTCCAGTGCCTGAGGTTGCGACTCTTGCGGGCACTCGTCGGTCAGGCGTTCGAGCATCATCGGGTCAAGTGCTTTAAGCCTTTGCAGGTAATGCAACAGGGTCAGACTGCGCCGATCCACGTCGATGTCGTCCAACAAAACCGGCACGGGATGATGGAGCGACTGCAAACATTCGATCAGGTGCATGCGCGGTTTTTCGCCGTGGCTGCCCCACAGGGTTTCACCGAGGCTTTCCCACCAGAAGCGCTGACGGCTGCCGATGAAGTCGGTGGAGAGGAAAATGCTCGCCGGCACCTGATGCTTCTGCAGCAGCGGGAAGGCGTTGGCGGCATTGTCGCGCCAGCCGTCATCGAAGGTCAGCGCCACTTGCGGGCGCTCGCGGCGCAGGGCGTTGGGCTGCAGGATCTCCATCAGCGGCACGCAATCGAAATGCTTGCGCAGCCACACCAGCAAATGCTCGAAGGCTTTCGGGCCGACACACAGTTCGTTGCGGTGCGCCAGGTCGGCGGCGCGGTCGTTGGACAGCACCCGGTGCAACATCAGGATCACCCCGGCGCCGTGCAACTGGTTTCGTCCCACGGACGAGTTGAGATAGAGCCAGCCGCTGGTGCGTTTAATCAGTTGTTTGATCGCCATGGCTTGAGCCCTCTCAACGGTTTTGGTCAGGGTTCCACTGGGCGTAACGCTGGCCGCGCAGGAACTGCCACAGGCCGATGCTCATGCCCGCCAGTGTCACCAGAAGGAATGCCGCAAGGCGGAACGGTTTGGGCAAGCGGTGTTGCGAATCCAGCAGGCCGGCAATCGCGATGGCGTAGCCGAGCAGTTGCGCGATCAGGCTCAGGCGATAGAAACCGTGGTCATCCCACAGCCAGAAATTGCTCAGCAGCAACGGCAGCAACAGGATCGGCGCCAGCCGCCGGATCAGTTTGTGGCTGATCAGCGCAATCGAATACAGCCCGTGCTTGAGCGGATTGAGCAGCTCGCTGCGCTGGGCGAGGCTTTGCAGGCCGCCGACGGTGACCCGCTGGCGGCGGCGGAACTGTTTGTCCGCTTCATCGACGCCGTGGTCGATCACTTGCGCTTCAGGCACGTAGACGATGCGTTTGAATTTCACCGGGGCGCAGGTGCTGATGAAGAAGTCGTCGTTGACCTCCGCCGGCACGTTTTCGAACAGTTCCCGGCGCAAGGCGAGCAGGGCGCCGTCGGCGGAGACCATGCAACCGGTGCGATTCTCGACCCGGCGCAGCCAGCCTTCGTAATGCCGATAGAGGCTGTCGCCGACGCTCAGTCCGCCGCCGGTGACCGGGATCACCATGTGCCCGGCGCAGGCGCCGACCTGCGGATCGCTCAGAGGCGCGAGCAGATAGCCGAGGGTTTCCCGCGACCATTGGTTGTCAGCATCGGTGAACACCAGAATGTCGCCCGTGGCCAGCGCTGCACCGGCATTCAGCGTGGCAGCCTTGCCCTGGCGGGGCAGGTCAAGCACGGTAATCCGTGGGTCGACGACTTTGTGCGCGCAAGCCACGGTGTCGTCAGTGGAGCCGTCGCTGGCCAGAATGATTTGCAGGGTGGCCGGCTGATAATCCTGGGACAGCAGCGAGCGCAGCTTGTGTTCGATATGCCGCGCTTCGTTGTGCGCGGCGATCACGATGCTGATGTTCAGCGGCGGTGCCGGGCTGTGGCGCCACGCCGGGAACAACGGCGCGAGCAGCGTCAGCAGCAGCGGGTAGCCGACATAGGCGTACACCGGCAGCAGCAGGCACATCCAGAAAATGAATTCAGCCACGGGCAGGCCTCCTGGCATTCCAATGACACAGACTGAGAATGAACGCCGCACCGGCCAGGTGCAGACGCATCCAGTGCAGGCCCCACAGTTGCAGGGTCAGGCCGATATCGTGCTGGCGGAGACTCTGACGAATGCTCAGTACCAGCGCCGGGATCGTGGTTACGATCACCATGACCGCGGCGTGATGGGGAAAACCGTTAAGCAGTGCGGAGATCGCCAGCAGATCCAGCAGCCACGCCGCCAGTGACAACAGCGGAAAACGCAGCAGGCGCAGGCTGAAACCATGGGTGCGCAGCAGTTGCAGATGACTGCCCTGGCGCCATATTTCCTTGCCCATCCATTCGCGCCAGTTCATTTCGTAGCCCCAGTGCAGGGCCACGGTTTCGTTGACCGACAACAGCCGTGCGCCCTGTTCGCTCTGACGCAGGGTGAACTCTTTGTCTTCACCGGTGCGCAGGGTTTCGTTGAACCCGCCGACCTTGTCGAACCAGCGCCGGTGCATCAGCAGGTTGGAGCTGGGCAACCAGTCCACGGCATGAGCCGTGTGGCTGATCGGGCGCTGGGTGCGGCGTTGCCAGGCCACGGCGTACCACGGTGCAGAAGCAGGGGTGTGCAGGTCCAGTCCGAACACATCGGCGTGGCCCTCGGCCTCGAGGGCGAACAGCCGGGTGAGCCAGTCTTCGGGCATTTCGATGTCGGCGTCGATGAATGCCAGCCAGTCACCGGTGGCGATGGCGGCGCCGCGATTGCGCAGGGCGCCGATCAGCACGCCCGGCACCACCAGCACGTGCGCGCCGAACTGGCGGGCGATCTGCGGGCCGTTATCGCTGGAGCCGTTATCGACCACGATCAGTTCGCACTCGACATTGGCCGCGTGGGCGGCTTTTCGCGCCGCCAGCAGGGTGCGGCCGATGTGGCGGCCCTCGTTGTACATCGGGATGACGACACTGATCCGGCTCATGTCCTGGCCTCTTCCAACGGTGCTTGCTCGGCCTTCAGGCGCAGGACGCTGGTGAGCGCGAGCATGATCCACACGTACTTCTGATTCGGTGCACTGAGGAACATCAGAAACAGGGTCAGCGACAGGAAACTCACGCCCAGGTGGGTCATCATGTCAGCCTGTTCCCAGTCGCGGCGCTGCATCCAGACGCGGCGTGCGCGGATCAGGTTGTACAGGCCCAGTCCGAGCATGCCGACGAACAGCAGACCGGCAGGAACCCCCAGTTCGCTGAAGATTTCCAGGTAGGTGTTGTGCGCCCGGCGGTACAGGTCGCCGATCTTGCGGTTGGCGGAAAACGCCTTGGCGTACCCGGTGGTGGCGTAATGCAGGGGAAAGGTGCCGGGGCCGGAACCGAGCAACGGGTTCTCGCGGATCATCTGGCTGCCGACCACGATGTACGACGCACGGCGACCAAGGGATTCGTCATCGTGGCCACGGGCGCCGGCACTGAGCACGCTCAGCGACTGGATACGTGCCAGATAGCCGGCGGGCATCGCATAGATCGCCAGCGGAATTACGATCGCCATGCCGAGCATGGCGAAGCCCAGGTGCCGTGGGCGGATGCGTGTCAGTTGCGCGCGGTAGTGCCAGCAACCGATCACCAGACTCAACGCCAGCACCACCAGCCCGGAGCGGGATTCGGTCTTGGTCATGCCGCCGAGCAGCAGCAGGCAGCAACCGCCCCAGAACAAACGGTGCAACAGGTTCGGGCTGCGAATGATCAGCAGCAGGCCCAGCGGTACGGCGAAGGCGATCAGCATGGCAAAGGCATTCGGGTCTTCGAGCAGGCCGGCGGCGCGGCCCTGATCCTGGAATTTGCTCGAGAACATCGCCATTGCGCAGGTGGTGCTGACGGCCAGCGTCACCAGCCGGGCGAACAGGTCGAGATTCAGTTCTCGACCGATCAGCAAAGTGATGACGAACAGAATCAGACCGACACTGAGTTCGCGCAGATGACCCAGAGACATGCCCATGTCATCGGTGTTGAGCAGGCTCAGAAAGTACAGAACCATGAACCAGACCAGGTAACGCCAGATATTGCTGCGCAGGCGTTCGGACGGGATCTGATGCATCGCCAGCTGCAGCATCAGGATCACTGCCAGCGACGCACCGATCAGCTTGCTGCCTGACAGTGAGCTGTCCTTGAAGAAACCCTCGAACGGCACCAGCGCAGCAATGCCGAGCAGGCCCCAGGTCGGCTTGCGGTAGAGCACGGTGAACCCCACCAGACCCAGCACCGCTCCTGGCGCAAGATAGGGCCAGGGGCTGGCCAGCAAGGCGATGCAGACCAGACCCAGCAAGCTGACGATCGAGAGCGGGAAAATCATGCGCGTGCCTCCCGTGCCGTGCGGATGTACAGCTGCGACCAGCGTTCGGCCAGGGCCTTGAGGTCGTAGCGGTCCTGTTGCGTGCGTTTTGCGTTGTCCCGCAGTCTGCGCGCCAGCCCGCTGTCGCTCAGCAGGGTATCGAGCTGACGGGCCAGGGCGTTGCTGTCGGTCGGCGTGGCGAGCAGGCCGTTGTGCCGGTGTTCCAGCACATCGGGAATCCCGCCGACAGCAAAGGCCACCACCGGCACCCCGGTCTGCATGGCCTCGAGCAAAATCATCGGTGTGCCTTCGGTGCGCGAGCTGATCACCAGCGCGTCGAGTCGCTGCCACCAGTGGCGCATGTCGGTCTGATAACCCGGCAGGCGAATGCGTTGCTGCAACCCGGCGGCTTCGATTCGTGCCTGCAATGCCTCGCGTTCCGGGCCGTCACCGAGCATCACCGCGTCGAGCTGCGGGTGCTGATGACACAACGGGATCAGGGCATCGAGGAACAGGTCCGGGCCTTTCTCGCTGCTCAAGCGGCCGACGTATCCGGCGAGCCAGCGCGGATTTTCGACTTGCAGAGTCCGCTGGACGATCGCCGCCGGCAGGCCGTTGGGGATCACTTGCAGCTTCTCCGCCCGCACGCTGGCCTGGCGATGCAGCACCGCGATGCTTTCGGCCACGCACACCACCCGATCCACCGAGGCGGTGCGGCACAGTTGCAGGCTGAGCCAGGTGTAGAACTTCTGCTTGCGGCTGCGCGGGGTGAAACCGTGTTGTGTGATCACCAGCGGCAGACGCAGCAACGAGGCGCCCACCCAGCCGAACAACAGGCCCTTGAAATTATGGGTGTTGATCAACGGACGTTCTGCCCGGCGCTGGCGCAGATGCCCGAGCAGTGCGCCGAGCCCGGCGCACCCTTGCGCATCGACGCCGGCCTCGCGAAAGCGCTCGATCAGCTCCGCTGGCGCATCGAGAAACAGCACCTGATGCTGCCCCGGTGTCGCCAGGCAATGATCCAGCAACATCCGCTCGGCCCCATAGAAGCCGCCGCTGCTGAGCAAATGAATGATCGGCAGCGCGGCGTTCGGGGAGGACGGCGTGTTCAATTGCGCACCCAGTGCACGAAGCTTGGCACGGTCCAGTTCTTGTGCGGATTGCCGGGTTCGGTGCTCTGATCGTTGATCACCAGCAGCACCGGTACGCCCAGCTCGTGGCTGATTTGCGCCGGGTGTTTGAAGCGGTGATCGAAGAACTCACGCACGTAGACCAGGGCAATCGCCAGCAGCAGGCCGGTGAACAGACCGAACGGAATGATCAGCAGCGGTTTGGGGAACGCCGCTTCGGTCGGTTCAAACGGTGGGCTCAGGACCCGGGCGTTGGACAGGTCGTCGTTCAGCGCGCGGGTGGTGCTGCTTTCGGCAAAGCGTTGGGCGTAGGTCGAGAACGCGGCGTGCAGGGCAT
Organism: Pseudomonas fluorescens; assembly: GCF_012974785.1. Classification (GTDB taxonomy): domain Bacteria; phylum Pseudomonadota; class Gammaproteobacteria; order Pseudomonadales; family Pseudomonadaceae; genus Aquipseudomonas; species Aquipseudomonas fluorescens_BT. Next base: position 2,315,144 of record NZ_CP027561.1, read on the forward strand.
CGATTTCGGTGTCCATCTGCCGCAGTTTGCTTTGGGTTTGCTGCAGATCATGGATGCGCGCCTTGAATTCGGCGATGCGCGCCGTCTTCTGATCGATCACCTGTTGCACCACGGCCAGATCGTTGGTGCGTTCCTGAATGCGGTTGCTCACCACTTTGAGAAATTGCTGGCGGGTACGGGCGATCTGCTCACGGGTCAGCAGCATCGGCTCGCTGCCGGGCTGGAACACCGCCAGATCATTCATGTAGCGGCTGACCTGGGTGGTCAGTTGCTCGCCCAGCTGTTTGATCTCCCGGTCTTCGAACGCCACATTGTCGACGGTGGTGGTGAAGGTGTAGGGGAAGGTGTAGTCATTGAGCTTGTTGTTGCTGGCGGCGGCCAGGCTGGTTTTCAGGTATTCCAGCCAGCGCTGGCTTTGCAGCAGGCGATCCTGATACAGGTTCAGTGCCTGTTCTTCGGTGTTGATCGCGTTCAGGCGGAAGGTGATTTCCTCCTTCGGATCCGCCGCACCGACACTTTCCAGCAACGCCTGGCGGTTTCCTTCCAGACCATCGAGGCGCACCTGATACAGGTGTTTCTTGGTCTCGTAGAACGACTGCGGCAGGTCGATCGATTGCAGCGCCTGACGGCTGACCAGATAGTTTTGCAGCAGGGCGGCGACGAAGGTCGTGCCTTGATGCGGATCCGGGAAGCTGTAGACGATCGAGATCACGTTGGAACCGGGCAGGGTCTCGATCTTCAGGCTGTCGATGGCCTGTTGCGTCAGCCCGTCGAGCACGGTGTCTCGCACCGGGTCGGTTTCCAGTCCCAGCAAGTTGCGCAGCGGGTTGATCAGGTACTGGCGCAGGGGCGAGGTGATGTAGCGCTTGAACGGATCGCCGATCAGCCGGGCGAACATCGCGGGAGGCGGGGTGTATTCACCCTTGTCCCGCAGTTCGCTGATGGTCTGACGGATCAGCGCCGGCGAACGCAGGATGTTGCTCTCGGTTTCCATGTCCGCCAGTGACGGCGGAATGAATGTGGCGTTGTCCACGGTCAGCGACGTGGTGGCGTCGCCCTGAGAGAGTTTTTTTGACTGCACGATCACCTGGGCGGTGATATCGAAGCTCTGTTTGAGCACCAGCGGCAGCACCAGCGCGATCACTGCAAAGATCAGGAAGACACGCTTCACCAGTCGCTTGTTGGCGAAGAAGATCCTGAAGAACTCATGCAGGTAGTTTTCCTTTGGATTCATGTCAGGTCACCCGAGAGTCAGTTGTTGTTGCTGCCTTTGTTGTCGACGCGGTAGCCGAAGCTGAACCCCACGCCCTGGAACAGCACCACGTCGGCCAGTTGCCGGGCCAGATCGCCGGCACTCGCCAGTTTGGTCTTCGGCACGAAAAGCATGTCGTCCGGTTGCAGGTAGGCGATCTGCGAGGCGTCGCCGGCCAGCGCCTTCTCGACGTCGTAATGCACGGCCTGCACCTGATTGCCGTTGCGCCGCATGATCACCACTGAATCCAGCCGCGCCTTGACGTTGGTACCACGGGCCAGGGTCAGCGCTTCAAGTACCGAGACTGGCCGCCGGATCGGGTAGGAACCGGGCTGGCCGACTTCACCCAGCACGTAGATCTCGTTGCCGGCGGTGGACTTGAGCAGCACATCCACGGTCATCCTTCCCGGCAGTTGCGCATAGCGTTTGTTGAGGAAGGTTTCCAGTTGATTGACGGTCATGCCTTGCAGCGGCACGGCGCCGATTTCCGGGAAGCTCGCGTAGCCGTCAGTGCCCACGGTGATCTCGCGGCTCATGCCGGTGGCGGGGTGGTTGAGGGCGCTTTTCAGGTTTTGCTCGTTGGTCAGCGGACTGATGATCTGCACGGTCAGCTGATTGCGATTGGGCTGGAACAACTGTTTGCGCTGGTAGGCGCGCTGGATTTCTTCGCGAGCCTCGTCACTGGTCAACCCGACGATCTTCACCGAGGTGTTGGCGCCCGGCAGGTTGATAGTGCCGTCCGGCAATACCAACTGGTTGCCGTTGAGCTGGCTGGCGGCGGTGAAGTTCAGGCCGATCTGGTCACCGGCCTGCACGCGGTAAGCGTCCGAGCCGCTGGTGCTGATGTGGAAGATCACGTCCAGCACATCCTGCGGGCGCAGGGTCTGTTCGACCTTGGGCATGTCGGTGGCCTGGGCGTTGGCCGGGGTGGCGGTGAGGATATTCACCGGCATGGTCTGGGTTTCGGAGTTGCTGGAGCAACCTGCAAGCGGCAGCATCAGCAGAACCAGTATCTTGGCGTTCATTGCGTCATCCCTCGCGTTGCTTACAGGTTTTTGTACAGCCATTTGGGCATGTAGTACTTGCGCCGGTTGAACACGCTGCCGACCACTTTCGCCCCGGCCTGGGTCAAGCGCTGCACGGCTGCTTGCGCGACTTCCCAGCGGGTGTCTTCGGCGCGGACCACGAACACCACGCCGTCGACCTGAGTGCTGATGACCAGCGTGTCGGCGGCTGAATACACCGCGTCGCCGTCGATCACCACAAAGCGGTACTGAGCGCCCAGTTGATCGAGCAACGGGCTCAGGCGCTCGGCGGTCAGGTGTTCCAGGGTGCGGATCGGCCGGCCGTTGGGCAGCACGTGGAAGGGCAGGCTTGAGACCTGCACCACGCAGTCCTGCAACAGCGGCGGGTTGTCCGGGTTGAACAGCAGGTCGCGCAGGCCGCGCTCCTTGCCCAGGTTCAGTTGCTGGGTGAGGTTGTTCGCCGACTGACTGGCATCGACGTACAGCACCAGTCCGCTGCTCATCTGTGCCAGTTGGCTGGCCATGGCCAGCGCGCTGGTGGTAGTGCCGGCGCCGGGGTTGGCGGCGGTCAGGAAAAGGATCCGCAGATCCAGGTCCAGCACGGTCGACGTCAGGTTCGACTCGCTGGGGCTGGCGATGCTCAGGCTTTTGTTGGTTGAACCGTCCATTAGCTTGCTCCGTGGCCGCTGAATACTTTGAAAGGGGTTTTCAACAGGATCTTCAAATCAAGCAACAGGCTCTGCTCGGCGATGTAGCTGAGGTCCAACTCAACGCGCTGGTCGAAGTCGATATTGCTGCGCCCGGAGATCTGCCACAGGCCGGTCATGCCGGGGTAGATCGCCAGACGGGCGAGGTGCTTGTCCTTGTAGCGGTAGGCGTTGAACGAGGTCGGACGAGGGCCGACCAGGCGCATGTCGCCGGTCACCACATTGATCAGGTTGGGCAGTTCGTCGAGGCTGGTGCGCCGAAGGAAACCGCCGATCCGGGTGATGCGCGGGTCCTGATCAATCTTGAAGTCGATCGCATCGGCACCGTGTTTATTGAGGTGGCGCAGCGACTCTTTGAGTTCTTCCGCGTTGGCGACCATGGTGCGGAATTTGTACATGCCGAACTTGCGGCCGCGATAGCCGGTGCGTTTCTGCACGAACATCACCGGGCCTTTGCTGGTGAGCTTGATGGCGAGTGCCAGACCGATCAGCAGCGGCGAAATCATCACCAGAATGACCAGCGCGCCGAAGCAGGCCACCACCCTGTTGGTGCGCGACAGCTGCCAGGGACGGCCACCCTCGCGTCCGGTTACCCAGCCTTGCCCCTGGCGGTGGATGGCCGCGTCGAGGCGCATTCGATGTTCCGGATCCATGCGTTTGTCACGAACCAAATGTTGGATCGGTACACCTTTTTCATGTCCAGTCATGGAGTCCTCCGCTGGTGTTCAGCCGCGAACGGCGCGTGGGCGACAGGCAGTCGGGTAATAATCGCGGTACCAGGCGATGAAACGCCCGAGGCCTTCATCCAGCTCTATCCGGGGCTGGAACCCGGTGGCCTGGGCCAGATCGTCGGTGTCGGCACAGGTGTTGAGCACGTCGCCCGGTTGCAGGGGCAGCAGCTCGACAATGGCTTTTTGGCCGAGGTGTTTTTCCATCAGGGCCAGGTAGGTTTTCAGCTCCACCGGATGGTGGCCGCCGATGTTGAACAAGCACCACGGCGCCATGCTGCTGCCCGCATCGGGGTGCTCGCGATCCCATTCTGGATGGGTATGCGGCGGATGGACCGTGAGGCGGGCAATGCTTTCGACGATGTCGTCGATGTAGGTGAAATCGCGCTGGTGCAGGCCGTAGTTGAACAGCTTCAACGGCAGGCCTTCGGTGATGGCCCGGGCGAACTGGATCGGCGACATGTCCGGCCGCCCCCAGGGCCCGTACACCGTGAAAAAGCGCAGCCCGGTGCAGGGAATGCCGAACAGATAGCTGTAGCTGTGGGCCATCAGTTCGTTGGCTTTTTTGGTCGCGGCGTACAGCGACAGCGGGTGATTGACGTCGTCATGCACCGTGTACGGCGTGTGCTGGTTGGCGCCGTATACCGAGCTCGACGAGGCATAGATCAAGTGTTCAACCGGGTGATGCCGGCAGCACTCCAGAATGTTCAGGAAGCCACTGAGGTTGCTGTCCATGTAGGCCCGTGGATTTTCCAGCGAGTAACGCACCCCGGCCTGCGCCGCGAGGTGGATCACCACTTGCGGGCACTCGCGGACATACAGCGCATCGACGGCGGCGGCGTCGGCCAGATCGACTCTGGCAATCTGGAAATCGCCGACCTGACCGCGTACCCAGCGCACACGATCATGCTTGAGCTGCGGGTCGTAATAGGCGTTGAAATTGTCCAGGCCGACGACCTGATGCCCGTCGCGCATCAGCCGCAGCACGCAATGAGCGCCAATGAACCCGGCCGCACCGGTGACGAGGATTTTCATGACCGCAGCCCGTCAGGCGCGATATGCCGCAGGCCGATGCCGCTGTAGTGCAGGCCGGCGGCTGCCACTTGTTCAGGGTTGTAGAGGTTGCGACCGTCGATGATGACTTTCGAGCGCAGCTTGCTGGCCAGCAGCTCGAAATCCACCACGCGGAAATTCTTCCACTCGGTGCAGATCACCAGTGCGTCGGCATCCTCCAGGGTGTCGTCGCGGGTGGCGCACAGGTGCAGGTCATCGCGGTAGCCGTAAATGCGCCGGCATTCGGACATGGCCTCGGGATCGTAGGCCTGCACACTGGCGCCTTCGGCCCACAGGGCATCCATCAGATAACGGCTGGGGGCTTCGCGCATGTCATCGGTGTTCGGCTTGAAGGCCAGGCCCCAGATGGCGATGGACTTGCCAGCCAGGCCTTGCGGGAACCGCGCCTTCAGCTTGCTGAACAGGATGTGCCGCTGGGTGTCGTTGACGTCGGTGACACTGCGCAGCAATTTCAGCGGCATGCCGTTGAGCTCGGCAGTGTGCAACAGGGCGCGCAGATCCTTGGGAAAGCACGAACCACCGAAGCCGCAGCCGGGGTAGATGAAGTGATAGCCGATGCGCGGGTCGGAGCCGATGCCCTTGCGCACGGCTTCGATGTCGGCGCCCAGCAGTTCGGTGAGGTTGGCCAGTTCGTTCATGAAGCTGATGCGAGTGGCGAGCATCGCGTTGGCCGCGTACTTGGTCAGCTCGGCGCTGCGGTTGTCCATGAACATCAGTTTTTCGTGGTTGCGGCAGAACGGTGCATACAGCTCGCTCAACTGCTCCCGGGCGTCAGGGTCCAGGGTGCCGACAATGATCCGGTCCGGACGCATGCAGTCGGCGAGGGCGCTGCCTTCTTTGAGGAATTCGGGGTTGGACACGATTCGCACGTTCAGGCCGCTTTTGCCGCGCCGGTGCAATTCGTTGTTGGCGGTGTCGAGTACCTGATCCGCCGTGCCGACCGGCACCGTGGATTTGATGATCAGGGTGCGATCGGCCTCCATGAAGCTTGCGATTTGCCGTGCCACGCTGAGCACATGGCTGAGGTCGGCGGAACCGTCCTCGTCAGCCGGCGTACCCACGGCGATGAAGATCAGTTCGGCGTGTTCAACGGCATCGCTGGCCTGGGTGGTAAACAGCAAGCGCCCGGCCTTGATGTTTTCTTCCAAAGTTGCCGACAGTCCCGGTTCACTGATCGGCGGAACTGCCTGTTGCAGTTGTTTAATCTTGTTCGGGTCAATATCGACGCACAACACTCGATGTCCGACATCGGCGAGTGCCGCAGCTTGAATCAGGCCAACATAGCCCGTACCAAATACGCTCACGTCCATATTGGCGTGCCTCGTAAGACGGTGGAAAGAAGATCGAATTGGAACTGTCAAAAGGGGTATAGCGCAGGGTGGGGAAAGCGTGTCAGCAAAATGACATGTTGCATGTGTATAACACCCCCGTTTTTGGGGGCGATTGGCCATCAAGTACTTGCTGTATCTGGATTTGTCCCGTCCTTGACATGCTTTTCACATTTCAAAGAAAACGATAAACGGTCGTAGGCCACAAAATACAAGGCCTGTAACGACTTGGGTGTGTCAGTTTTGAGTCAATGTTTTTTTGACGCTTTTGGCAAAAGTCGGACAATTCTTGCGCTTTGATGGCCCGCTGCTAGTGTCAGAAAATGACCGACAAGCGATTGACCATGCCCCGTCGCAAGCGTCCCGGAATCGCCATGTTTCGATATTTGAAAGAACTGCTTTTAATTATTTATCTACTGCTTTATTCCGATTATTACCTTGAACGTTTAAACGCCATGGGTATCGGTCCGGCAGTACTACTTTTTGGCGCGATGTTTTTGGCGCTGACGTTCGCATTATTGCTAACGGCCTATATAAGGCAGACTTTCATTCGGCACTTGTTCGCATTGGCGATGTTTATTTCGGCGGTGTTCTTTGATGTCTATACCCGGGTCACTGCCGATTACCTGACGTACAGCAGTTTTGTCTCACTGGTTTATTCGGGCGGCTTCATCCAGGAAGCGGCGTACCAGTACCGGGACGCGATCGCCCACGGGGTGCTCAACGGTCTTTTGCTGTTGATCGGCATCGGCCTGCGGCCGCGTCATTCGATTCCGGTTCCCAATGCACTGAGAGTCGCGGCGCCGGTGCTGGGGGTGTTGCTGCTCAGCGCCGTACTGTTCGTGCGGGCCGGGGAAGGGGCGCGGGGCTTGCCGATCATGTACACGCCGCTGGCCTACCTCAACCTGTTTGGCTACGAGGCGCTGCACAACACTGTCGGCCCCCGTGAGCCAGTGACCCTGACGCGCAACGGCCCGGCGGTGAGTCACGACATCGTGCTGATCATCGACGAAAGCATTTCCGGCAATTACCTGGACATCAACGCGCCGTTTGGCGTGCACAGCAACCTCAAGCAAGCGCATCCGGGTGTCGAGATCTTCAACTACGGCTACGCGGCGTCCATCGCCAATTGCAGCGCCGACACCAACGTCACCCTGCGCTACGGCGGCACTCGCGCCGATTACATGCGCATCAACACCACGCTGCCGTCGATCTGGCAGTACGCGAAAAAAGCCGGCCTGCGCACGGTCTACATCGATGCCCAGCGTACCGGCGGCAATCTGCAGAACCTGATGACCGACACCGAGAAAAAGGACATCGACGAGTTCGTGCAATTTGACCAGACCAGCGTCCGCGATCGCGACATGGCCGCCGCTGCCAAGCTGATCGAACTGCTCAACGACGACAAACCGGAGCTGGTGGTGATCAACAAGGTCGGCGCGCATTTCCCGGTGCACGACAAATACCCGGACGCCTTCATGGCCTACCGCCCGACGTTGCCGCGAGGGCAGTTCACCGAAGTCGCCGACACCGGCAAGCGCGACGGTTTCAACGGCCAGCCGGATGACTGGGTGCTGTACCGTAACGCCTACAAGAACACCTTGTTGTGGAATGTCGGCGAATTTTTCTCGCGGGTGTTTGCCCAGGCCAATCTGAACAACGCACTGCTGATCTACACCTCGGACCACGGCCAGGACCTGCACGAGCGCGGTAACCCGGGGCTCAACACCCATTGCGGTGGCGACCCGGTGGAAGAGGAGGGGCTGGTGCCGCTGGTGCTGATTCAGGGCGATCAGTTGCACTCCCTCGACTGGTCGGCACAACTGGCGGCCAACAAGGATCGCTCCAGTCACTACAACATCTTTCCGACCCTGCTGCAGTTGATGGGCTACGACCTGGCGGGGATCGAATCGGTCTACGGCAAACCGCTGAGCGTGCCGACAGCGGACGATTTCACCTTCAACTACCGCTTCAATGCGCGGTTGGGGGCCAGGCCCGAGTGGAAACATATCGACCTGAACAGCATCGTCACGCCGGGTGAGTCGCCCACCAGCATTGCAGCAGGACAGTAACCCTGCGCCATCCGCTATCCGCTATCCTTGCCCCACACGGTTCGATCGGATGGCGGCATGCTGCAGGTTCAAAACGTCTTCAAGAGCTATCTCACCCCTCAAGGCCCGTTGCCCGTGTTGCAAGGCATCGACCTGACACTCAAACCGGGAAGCAGTCTGGCGCTGATGGGCGAGTCGGGCAGCGGCAAAAGCACGCTGCTGCACCTGATTGCCGGTCTGGATAAAGTCGACAGCGGCAGCATCCGCAGCGGCGAACATCGACTCGACGAAATGAGCGAAGCGCAACTGGCCCACTGGCGCCGCACGGAAATCGGTCTGGTGTTCCAGCAGTACAACCTGATCGGCAGCCTGCGCATCGAAGACAACCTGGCGTTTCAGGCACGACTCGCCGGACGCCATGATCCGCGCTGGCAGAACCATCTGGTGCAGCGTCTGGGCCTGGAGGATCTGCTCAAGCGTTATCCCGAACAACTCTCTGGTGGCCAGCAGCAACGGGTCGCGCTCGGCCGGGCGTTGGCATCGCGGCCCAAGTTGTTGCTGGCCGACGAACCCACCGGCAGCCTCGACGAGTCAACCAGTGACGAGGTGCTGCGGCTGTTGCTGGAACTGCTCGAGAACACGCCGACCACCTTGCTGATGGTCACTCACAGTCAGCGCGTGGCCGCGCGACTGGCGGAGCGGGTGGTGTTGTCCAGCGGTCGACTGACGTGAGGGTTTTCCGGCTGGCCCTGATCGCCTTGCTCAGTCACTGGCGGCGACATCCGGTGCAGTTTTTCAGCGTGCTCACCGGGTTATGGCTGGCCACCAGTCTGTTGACCGGCGTCGAAGCGCTCAACAGCCAGGCGCGGGACAGTTACGCGCGAGCCAGCCGGATGATCGGCGGCGAACCCCAAGCCAGCCTGAGTGCGCCAGGTGGCGCGACGTTTTCGCAGCAGTGGTTTGTCGATCTGCGCCGTCAGGGCTGGCCGGTTTCGCCGGTTTTGCAGGGCCGTTTGATCCTCAAGGACCATGAATCTCAACGCCTGCAATTGATGGGTATCGAGCCGGTGTCGCTGCCGGCCGATAGTGCTGTGGCGGGGCAGGCGATGCCGATCGAGCGCATCGTCGAGTTCTTCAGCCCGCCGGGCAGCACCTGGATTTCCCCCGACACCTTGCAAACGTTGAACCTGTCAGAAGGTGACACACCGCAAACCGGAACCGGTCAGACGTTGCCACCGTTACTGGCGCAGAAGGACATGGCTCCCGGTGTCTTGCTGGTGGACGTCGGTGTTGCTCAACGTGTGCTCGAACAACCCGGTCAACTGTCGCGGCTGACGTTGCCCAACGATTTTCACGCCGACGTACCGGCCGCGTTCAAGGGCCGGTTGCAGCTCAAGAGCAGCGGCGAAGAAAGCAATCTGGCGCGGCTGACCGAGAGTTTTCATCTCAATCTCGATGCACTTGGTTTTCTCTCGTTTGTCGTCGGCCTGTTCATCGTGCATGCGGCTATCGGTCTGGCGCTGGAACAGCGTCGTGGGCTGTTGCGTACGTTGCGCGCCTGCGGTGTCAGTGCGCGAATGCTGATTGCTTGTCTGATCGTCGAACTCGGTGCGCTGGCGTTGATCGGCGGACTGTTTGGTGTCGTCAGCGGCTACTGGCTGGCCAGTGTGCTGCTACCGGATGTCGCCGCCAGCCTGCGCGGGTTGTACGGCGCGGAGGTGGCGGGGCAGTTGCGCCTGAGTTCGTGGTGGTGGTTCAGCGGCATTGGCTTGAGTCTGCTCGGCGCGTTGCTGGCCGGGGCCAACAGCCTGTTGCGAGCGGCGCGGCTGCCGTTGTTGGCGGTGGCCGATCCGCAAGCCTGGCATGAACAGCATGCGCGCTGGTTGCGCCGACAGGGCTGGGTGGCCGGGGTGTTTGCGGCGATTGCTTTGATTGCGCTGGTGTCGGGTAACAGTCTGGCCAGTGGTTTCGTGTTGATGGCGGGGTTGTTGCTCGGGGCCGCGTTGGCGCTGCCGGTGGTGCTCAGTGCGCTGTTGAACGGCTTGCTCGGGCGCAGTCGTTCGGTGCTGGGGCAGTGGTTTCTCGCCGACTGCCGACAGCAATTGCCGGCGCTGAGTCTGGCGCTGATGGCGTTGCTGCTGGCGCTGGCGGCGAACATCGGCGCCGGCAGCATGACCACCGGTTTCCGCCAGACCTTCAACGACTGGCTCGAACAACGGCTCACTGCCGAGCTCTATCTGAACCCGAGCAATCCGGCTCAGGCGCGCGAGCTGTACAGCTGGCTCAAACAACAGCCGAGTGTCACGGCGATCCTGCCCAACTGGCAGGTTTCGGTGACGCTGCAAGGCTGGCCGACGGAAGTGTTCGGCATCATCGACCATCCGCACTATCGTCAGCACTGGCCGCTGCTCGAAGCCCGGGGCAACGACCCATGGGCTTTGCTGGCCACCGATGACGCGGTGATGCTCAGCGAACAACTCGCGCGCCGGCTCAAGGTGCGGCCGGGCGATCACCTGACGATTCCGACGCCGGGCCTGTCGTGGTCGCCGCGCATCGTCGGGATCTACGCCGACTACGGCAATCCCAAGGGCCATGTGCTGGTCAACAGCAATCACCTGTTGCGCAGTTGGCCGCAACTGACACCGAACCGGTTCAACCTGCGGATCGAACCGGCAAAGATCCCGGCACTGCTCAGTGCCTTGCAGGCACGCTTCCAGCTCGACGACAGCCGCATCGTCGATCAGGCGCGGCTCAAGGGCTGGTCGGTGCAGGTTTTTGAGCGGACCTTTGCCGCGACGGCCGCGCTCAACAGCCTGACGCTGGCGGTCGCCGGTGTGGCGTTGTTCATCAGCCTGCTGACCCAGAGCCAGAGCCGTCTCGGCCAACTCGCGCCGTTGTGGGCCTTGGGGGTGACGCGACGGCAATTGATGCTGCTCAACCTCGGTCAGACCTGGTTGCTGGCGGTACTGACGCTGGTGTTGGCATTGCCATTGGGCATCGGGCTGGCGTGGTGTCTGGATGCGGTGATCAACGTGCAGGCCTTTGGCTGGCGCCTGCCGTTGCGGGTGTTTCCGTTGCAGTTGCTGCAACTGACCGGGCTGGCGCTGCTGGCGACGCTACTGGCCTCGGCGTGGCCGCTGTATTCGTTGTACCGCACGCAGCCGGCGGACTTGTTGAGGACGTTTGCCCATGAGGATTAACTTCGCTGCGGTGTGCCTGGCGCTGTTGCTCACTGGCTGCGACAACCCGGCACCGGAACAGAAAGGTTTTGCCGGGATGGGCGCTCAGGCGCAGGCCTTCACGCCGGTGGTGCCGGGGCGGGTGTTCAGTTTCCCGGCGGATCACGGCGCCCATGACGGTTTTCGCATCGAATGGTGGTATGTCACGGCCAATCTCAAGGATGCTCAGGGCAATGATTTCGGCGTTCAGTGGACGTTGTTTCGCAGCGCCCTGAACGCCTTGCCGGAACAACCGGGGTGGGCCAATCAAACGATCTGGCTCGGTCATGCGGCGGTGACCTCGGCCAGCGTCCATCACGCCGCCGAGCGTTATGCCCGGGGTGGTGTCGGCCAGGCCGGGGTGCGTGCCGCGCCGTTCGAGGCGTGGATCGATGACTGGCGTTTCGTCAGTCAGGCGAGTGATCCGCTGGGCGACATGCAGCTCAGCGCAAAGGACAAAAACTTCAGCTATCAGTTGAGGCTGACTTCCAGCCGTCCGCTGGTGCTGCAAGGTGATCACGGTTTCAGTCAGAAATCCGAACAGGGACAGGCGTCGTATTACTACAGCCAGCCGTTTTTTCAGGCCAGCGGCACCCTGCAGATCGACGGCCAGACCTACACCGTCAACGGCCCGGCCTGGCTCGACCGCGAATGGAGCAGCCAACCGCTGACCGCCAACCAGACCGGTTGGGACTGGTTCTCCCTGCATCTGGATGGCGGCGAACACGTCATGCTCTACCGCATGCGCCAGAAGCAAGGGGCGCCGTACCTCACCGGCACGTGGATTGGCGCCGATGGCCAGACCGAAACCCTGCACGCCGAGCAGATCAAGCTGACCCCGCAGGGCACTGCGAAAGTGGCCGGCCGTTCGATGCCGGTGCGCTGGTCGATCGACATTGCGCAAAAAAACCTGCAAATCACCCTCGATGCGATCAACCCCGATGCCTGGATGAACCTGCGCATTCCGTATTGGGAAGGGCCGGTGCGCTTGAGCGGCAATCGGGGCGGGCAGGGCTATCTGGAGATGACCGGGTACTGATTGACCCGGTTCGGGGAGCAACGGCCGATCAGCGTCTATGCTCCTTGGCACGCGCGGTGCCGAGACCGATTCGGCGCCGGGTGCTGTCATCCATCACAGGGAAAGTACCGCTTATGAAGCTCAAAGCACTGACGCACGCCATTGCACTCGCCGCCGCCCTTTCTGCTGCCAGCCTTTCGGCGATGGCCAACGATATCCCGCTGTCGGCCACGGTCGAGGCCGACCGGGTAACCACCAAAGTGCTGGCGGTTGACCCGGCCAATCATCAGGTTGTTCTTGAGGGTGCGGAAGGTCGCCAGGTACATATCCAGCTCAGCGACAAGGCCAAAAACCTCGGAAATCTGAAGGTGGGGGATCTGGTCAAGATCGAGGTGACTCGTTCGGTCGCCGCTTATCTGGACACCGATGTGGATAAAGGTCTGCCAGGTTCCACCGAGCGCACCGGTGAACTGCGCAATGCCGTGGGCAGCAGCAACCCGGGGGGCGAGGCTTTCCGCCAGGTTCAGGTGCAACTGAAAATCACCAAAATTGATTTGGCGACAAACCAGGTCACCCTGGAAAATCCTTCAGGCCAGTCGAAAACCCTCAACGTCGAGAAGCCTGAGATTCAGGCCAAACTGAAAGATTTGAAAGTCGGGCAGAGTGTGGTGGTCACATACACCGATGTATTAAAAGTGACCAGTCAGCATGAAAGTTGAGTATTGACTCTACATAACGGCTGTTCTTGTACAAGTAATTGTATGAGAGCAGTCATATAAAGTGTTCAAGGTGATGAATTCAGAAAGTTTGTCGGGAAATATCGACGAATATTTTCTTTAACTTTTCAGTACATAAATTTCATGTTGAAGCAGGACGACATATCCGCCAATTTCCATTAAAATCCTTCGCGTTCGCCCAGTGTCAGGGCTCTTTACCGGTGCATGGATTGCCAGGCCATTACACTGGGCGAACACCTCCTCGGAGTGGAGGCCAAAGAATTCAGATGCAAAAAGGGCGACTGTGAAGTCGCCCTTTTTTTATTGTCTTACGATTTGGCGGGTCGCATGCCTTGTTGTAACTGAAGGCGCTTGAGCGTTTCCTGGTACATGGTGGTACGGCGGTGTCGCGTGCCATATCCACCGATAGCAGCCACGGTGCCGGCCTGGATGTGATCCAGGTAGCGGAAGATCGTTCGCGGCGAGAGGCATTTGATGCCGTAGCCAAGGTTGCTTAAACGATCCTGCAGCGTGTATCCCGGGACCCGGTCATCCATCGAAAAATGCAGCCCGTGAGCCTTGATCAACTGAGCGTTCCACAAGGTGCAGAAGCTTTTCAGGTGAGTTTCCCGGTAGGGTTTTGGATCTCTGGAGGGCAACCCAAAATGCTGTTTTGCCCTGCGGAAATAGTGTTTGAAGTAACGTGAAGACAAACGCCAGGTGTCTCTAAGGACGCCGCGATCTAATTGCTCGACGCAACCGACCGCCGCTGTATCCAAAGATTGCATGCACTCATTCATCATCATCGAAAAGACAGTACTGTCAAAAACGAAAGTGTCGGTGTGCAGCAAAAACAGGTAATCGGTTTCAACTTTCGCAAGTGCCAGATCAAGTGCCTTGCCATGAGCAATATGCCCCGCTTCCTTGCCGGGTGAAGGGCGCTCGATCAAGTTGATCCAGTCCAGGGACCGCAAGTAGATCAGGCTTTCATCGGCGGAATCGTTGTCCACCACCCACACCGGAATTTGATGCTCCTTGACGTATTGCTCGAGAAACTCCAGGCACATCCGGGTTATTTCCGGCGTCTTGTAATTGACCAATACAAGACTGAAGGCGGGCAGTTGTTTTGAGGTGGAATCGATCGCACTCATGGTCTGGGCTCACTTCAAGTTGAAGGGTTCTGCTGACGGCAATCAGCCCACAGAACCGCTGCTTTGTGGCCCGGATGGTAGGGACGCAACCTTAGTTCAAGCTTAATTTTCGAGCGTCCGGACCGGGCGACTTGTTACGGCTTGCGACACCGGCGAGGCGCTTGGCGATCAAGCGCGGTTCCACGGTAAGATGCGCCGCCATTTCAAGTTCAAGGAAGACAACGGCCCGCGCCGTTCGCCACGGATGAAACCACTTTCCCTCTACCACCCGGCCCTTTACTGGCTGCGCGTGTGGCAAAAAAGACTGTTTCGCCACATCGCCTGGCACTGCTCGAGCAAACGCTACGCACGGCCGGCCACGACGTCCGAGCGCTTGCCGTATCGCTACCTCAAACACACCTCAAAACTGATCCGCAAACTCGGCGACTCGGACCTGGCGCTGCAACACAACAAAGTCATCAACCTCAAACTCGCCGTCGCTGCCATCGACGGCGTCACCATCGCCCCCGGCGAATATTTCTCCTTCTGCCGCCTCGTAGGCCGCCCGACCCGCCAACGCGGCTACGTCGAAGGCATGGAACTGTCCTTCGGCCAGGCCCGCACCGGCATCGGCGGCGGCATCTGCCAACTCAGCAACCTCATCCACTGGATGGCCATTCACTCACCCCTGGTCGTCATCGAACGCGCCAACCACAGCTTCGACCCCTTCCCGGACGACGGCCGCGTCCTGCCATTCGGCTCCGGCGCAGCGATCTTCTACAACTACATCGACCTGGTACTGCACAACCCGACGGATCGCAGCTTTCAGCTGAAGCTGAGGGTGGGGGAGACGCAACTGGAGGGGGAATTGTTGTGTGATCGGGAGCGGGCTTATCGGTATCACGTGTTCGAGGTGGGGCATCGGTTTGTGCGGGAGGGGGAGCGGGTGTATCGGGAGAATGAGATTTGGCGGGAGGTGAGGGAGAAGGGGCAGGTGGGGGTGTTGGTGGAGAGGGAGCGGTTGTATGGGAATCGGGTGGTGGTTAAGTATGAGGTGTTGGACGCGTTGATCGATACGAAGTAATCATGGTTCTGGAATTACTATTCTTCTGCATCCATGAGTTTTCTGTATTTGGAAAATATAGCGATGGCTTGTCTGTCGCCATTAATCAGGTTTTCATAAAAATTAATATCTGAAGCTCACTCAGCGAATACTAACTTGCTTTCTGGCTTTGATTTTAAGGCGAGAAAGCAAAGTTTCCAATAGCACGAAAGTTTTCTGTCGATGACTTCGAAAAAGTCAGCTGCGACAGGAATGGGATATTCATCATGGGTTTCTGAGCATATTTAGTACAAAGGGCAGTTGTCCCGGAATGCTATTCCGTAGACAATGTATTCTTTTCCTATTTGCAGGTCTAATTCGCCATCAGGAAGTGATATGTGTTTTTTTAATCTTGATACGGTTTCTGGATTTGGTGCTTGATTGAGGTTATTGAATATACATACGACCTTCATTTGATGGAATCTCCAAGCTCTGAGGTATGTGGTGGGATTGTCTTCAAGAACATAATGTATGAAAGAGGTTGAAAAGGGAGCAGATTTATTTTCTTCAGCGAAAAAAATTTTGGTTTGTTATGCTTCAAGCATAAAATCTTCGATTTTTTTAATAAATTCCATCTTGTTTTTTGTTTTGAATTCCCCTAGGAATGTCTCGGAGTTTTTTAAAGGGTTCCCTTTGTTGTCGTACTTGATTGTTAGGAATTCAATTACAAACTCTCCCGATGGATCTCCTTCTGGTTCAACTCTGGAGTCAAAGCAGTGTCCCGTAGTTTGTCGTGCACCACCTAGTAAAACTGAGCTACTAAACCAATCTGCAGTTTCGGGGGTGAGATCAACCTCGTAAAGGTTGTTGATTGTGATTGTCCATCCGCTGGGTACTCGGAGGGGTTGGAGTTCGTATTTAAGTTTTCTTCTCATATTGTTTGGTATTTTTCATGTGTTTTTGAACTTGATCTGGAGATGCCGGAAATCCGTGTGTTACATATTGAAAGGGGGGCGGACGTATTTTGTCCGAAGAAAAATAAATCTGTCCCCTTCTTGTCCCCTTCTTGTCCCCTTCTTTGGTCCCCCTTTGGTCCAAACCCCACCATGTTTTTCTAAGGATTGTCTTCTGGAAGCTCATTTTTGTTCTTCAAGTTAACTGGGAAGGGCGCGGATTCATTTTTCAAAGAAAATAAGTCTGCCCCCGTTTTGATATTTATTCGTCCCCTTTGGTTTTTTGGTTATTCTGGGGCGTTCAAGTAAGCGGATGGGCCGCAAAGTAGCGGATGTTTAGTAGTGAATTCAATTAATGAATTTTCACTGGATGCAATTACTCTGAATTTTTGTTCGTTGGATGTGATTTTGATTGTCATTTTTTCATGGGTGGGAATGTTTTTTATTAAAAGGTCTTCGATGTTGCTGCAATTTAAACCTATGCGGCAGGTGTTAAATCCAGACTGCTTCCATTTGGCTGGCGGTGCATCTGGGTAATCTGGAATATCAAACTCCATTATTATAACTGGTCTACTGTTGTCAATATTTATGGAGAACAGTTCTATCTCCCCGATTGGGATGGGTGAGGTGAATACCTTGTTAAAAAAATTGCTTCCGTCTAATTCGTTCCAGGAATTCATTTTTTTTCCTTGAAATAATAGTGATCTCTTGCACCAGGAACCTTGCCTGTTCTCGTATTTTCAATTGGCCTGAGATTGAAGTGTGCTGTTTGGTCACCTTTATTTCCCGGCTCATTATACTGATGCCCTGCTGAGTGATCTTGGATGACTACTTTGGAGCCATCAGCACGTGTGAATTGATATTCTCTAGTAAGAACTGGTTTCCCATCACTGTTTAAGATGCTCTCTCCAGACTTGTCCGTCATTAATGAAAAGGGGACTGAAAAGGGGACAGATTTATTTTCTTTAGCGAAAAATAAATCTGTCCCCTTTAGTTCTTTAGTTTTGTCCCCTTTAGTTTTGCCTTTAGTTTTGAGAAAGATTTTTATTTTGCCTGTTGGTTTTGAAATGTTGTGAAAATCATGCGGGGTGAAAATGAGACGGAGTGGAAAGGGAATAGATTTATTTTTTTCAATGGTAATAAATCTGCTCCCTTTATTTTGTATCCGCTTTAATTTGTTTGGATTATGTTTTTTGGGAGGTGCGTTATTTGTTAGGTTTTTTGCTGGTGTGTACGCAGTCGTGGTCATCCATGTATGTCAAGGTTTTAAAATTTTTTCCTATTATCCAGAATGGGAAGCCAGTCGTTTCGAATAGTAACGCTTTGAGATCAGTAGAAGACTCTAGTTTCCAAGCGTGAGTTTTGTCGTCGTGAACTATTAGAGTGGGATATTCAAGGTCGTCAATTGTGTCAACTTTTTTCCAGAATTCAGGATCATGCTTTTTTTCGGTGTGTATCAAAAAATATGGATCCAGATTCTTGGAGGGAGAGGAGAAGAATGCGATCGTTAAATCTCTGATTAGGTTGGCAAGTTCAATTTCGTTTAGTTTTTTATTTGCTATGTTCTGCTCTTCTAAGACAGAGTCGATTTCTTTTTCTAGGTAGTTCATTGCGGGTCTCCAATTCTCGCGCGTGATACAGGCACTGATTCTAATAAGATATGTCCTCTAACTGCGCCACCAGTACCGCGTTTCCCCGGTGTTTGGTATCCAACATGGGGGTCTGCAGGGCCGTCAGTGGAAGTGCGTTGAAAGGGGACAGATTTATTTTCATCAGCAAAAAATAAATCTGTCCCCTTTGACTCTTTGACTTTCATACTGATAGCTGTTCAACCCACCAGCAAGCTTGATCGGATCCGGAGTCAGAAAACGCCCAGTCCCCTTTGGCTTGTCCCCTTTGGCTTCTTAAACAAAAAATGAATCTGCTCCCCGTTGTGATCGCGTGGTAATTATTTATTGTAAATTCGATAGCCAGCGTCAAAGTTGCTAATTGTATGAGTGTTGCTATATGTGGGGTCGAATAGGCCTGTGAGAGGTGGTTGAGTAGGTTTTTCTCTTGAATTTAGTTTTTCTAAAGATTTTTGAAGCTCGGGGTAGCTTTCTATGTAGGTGTGGTCTGATGAGTTAAATTCAAGTGTTATAGTGCTGGGTGAAATGAATGCGAAGTTAATTAAAAGCTCCGGGTTCGAAAAGAGTCTTCCGCTGATGTCGTAGATCTTGTCTCCGGTGTTCAATTTTTGGCCGTAGCGTTCGTGGGTCAAATATCCGTGGTCTTGGTTTAATAGT
This sequence comes from Pseudomonas fluorescens, assembly GCF_012974785.1. Lineage (GTDB taxonomy): Bacteria > Pseudomonadota > Gammaproteobacteria > Pseudomonadales > Pseudomonadaceae > Aquipseudomonas > Aquipseudomonas fluorescens_BT. The sequence continues at coordinate 2,333,671 of NZ_CP027561.1, forward strand.
CGTAATAATTTTTCGTAGCCTTTTATTGACTCAAAGGAAATACTGGCTCGTCTTATTACAAGGAAGCCGTCTTCGGTCATGTTCTCCAAAAAGTTTGAGCTCTGCCTGTTGATCGAGGCGATGACGGGCTTGTCGATTAAGTTAAGTACGAAGTTTGATAGATTAAGGTGAAATTTTTCCCGAGGGTTTTCGATGGGGGGGATGCTGATATAGCTTATGATCCCGCCTGCGTTATCGGAGTCGATCGCGCCAAAGCACTCTGTGATATCAATTGAAAAAATCATTTTGCTCTCTCGATAATGAACCGATCAAGTGATTTGGACCCGATCTGCTCGCCTTCAATGGTCTTGAACCCCGTTGGGTCAACTTTTGTTTGTGAAACGATTTTAAGCCCAAGCTCTTCAATTCTTTTGAGTGATTTTTTTATATATTTGTTGGCGTAAGCACTGCCGGTGATGGTTATCTGTCCATTTTCAGATAGCACTCTTAGGATCTCCGGATTTAAAGGGTCAAAGCCATAGGGGTTATCCATGTTGATGTAGCTCTGCGAACCAGATTTTATGCCTGACAAATCTGTCGCATTACCTGCATGTACTCCGGGCGTTTTGGGATCAATGTCAATGTTGTAATAACCTTCAATTGGATTTGAACCCGCACCAATATTAAGAGACCCATCAGCATTCGCTGGTTTGTCTAAGTATCTACCTAGATTATCTGGACACTGTTGGAGCCCCAGAGGATCAACCCAGCCAGTAGGATTTGTTACGTACTGGTAGTTATTCAACCCACCCGCAAGCTTAATCGGATCCGGAGTCAGAAAACGTCCAGTACCCGGATTGTAGTAGCGATGACGGTTGTAGTGTAGGCCCGTCTCGGCATCAAAATACTGACCTTGGAACCGCAAAGGGTTGTCGATTTCGCTGACATCCAGCGCAGCGAGGTTGCCGTATGCACGGTACTTCGCGGACCACATGATCTCGCCACTGTAGTCGGTGAGTTCCTGCGGTGTGCCCAGATGATCGAGTTGATAGTAGAACGGCGTCGCCTTAAGCGGGCCTTCGCCGTCGAGCATCGCCAGCGGGCGGAAGCTGCCGGGTTCGTAGATATAGGTGCGATAACGGGTTTCACCGCTTTCGGCGATCAGGCGTTCGCCTTGCCACAAGAATTCGGTGGTCTGGCCATCGACAGTTTTCTCGATGCGACGACCGAAGGCGTCGTACTTATAGGATGCAGTGCTACCGCCCGGCAGGCTGACACCGACCAGACGATGCTGGCAGTCGTAGCGGTATTCGGTGACGAGCTTCTGTCCGGTGCCGCGACGTTCGCGGATCAGGTTGCCATAGGCGTCGTAGTCGTAGTGGCGGTCGCCTTGCATCAGCAGACGGTTGCCTTTGACGTTGGCGAAGTTGGCTGTGCCTTCGTTGTTCTGGCCGAGCAGGTTGCCGGCCGGATCGTGGGCGAAGGTTTCAGGTGTCGCGCCACGTACGCTGGTCAAGCGGTCCAGCGGGTCGTAGTGGAAGCTGCGGTTGCCTTTTCGGCTGTCGTCGATGCCGGCGAGGTTGCCGTTTGCGTCGTAGTTATAGCGACGCTGGAACAGGTTTTTCTCGCGTTGGCTGACGCTGTGCGCTTGCAGGCGACCTTGTTCGTCGTACTGGTACTGGCTGAGCAGCAGGCCTTGCTGGCGCTGCTGCTCGCGACCGGCATTGAATTGGTGGCTGGTCAGGCGTGAGCCGTTGAGGTCGATGCTGCTCAGACGTCCGCCTGACAAATGGCGGTAGTCGAGTGTGCTGCCGTCGGGGAGGCGGCAGTGACTCAGTTGCCCGACGCTGTCGTATTCGTAACGTGTGGTGCCCCAGCCCTGATGCTCGGTGATCAGGCGATCCTGCACGTCATATTCGTAGGCAAGCGGCCAGTGACCGTCGTCGACATTCACCAGACGGCCCAGAGCGTCGTAGCTGTAGTGAATCTCTTCGCCATCGGCGAGGGTTTTCACCAGCAGTCGACCGGCAGCATCGCGCTGATATTCGGTGACCAATTCGCTGCCGTCGTCGCCGAATTCGGTTTTCTTCAGCAACTGGCCGTTGAGGTCGTATTCGTACGCGGTACGGCGGCCGTCGAAACCGGTTTCCTGCTGGATCAGGCCGTTGGCGTAGTAGTCGAGCTTGTAATGCTCGCCGCGTTCGTTTTCGATTTCAGTGAGCAGTAGGCCCGCGTTGTCGTAGCGATAGCGCAACTGGCTGCCGTCGGGATTGATGCGGCGGCTGACCAGATGCAGGTTGTCGGCGTATTCGTAGCGGGTGATGCGGCCGAGCTCATCGCGTTCGGCGGTGACGCGTCCGTAGGGATTGTAGGTGAAAGCCCGGGTGGCACCGCCGGGGAGGGTGATCTGGGTCAGGCGATCGACGGCGTCCCATTGGTAATGGGTAATGGCGCCGAATTCGTCCTGCCGGGTGATCTGGCGTCCGAGTGCGTCATAGCGATACTTGCGCTGACCACCGTCCGGAAGGCGCTCCTCCAGTAATTGGCCGAGGTTGTTCCAGCCCAGTTGATGGCGGCTGCCATCAGGATGGTGAATTTCCAGCAAGCGGCCCTGGCGGTCGTAGCTGTAGCGGGTTTCGTTGCCCTGTGGGTCTATTTGCTGGGTGATGTCGCCTTGTTGATTGCGGTCGTACTGCCAACGGGCCTTGCCACGTTTGACTTCAATCAGTTGACCATCGAAATAGTTGTAGTGGGTCGGTTCTTCTTCCGGCGGGATGACAGCCATCAATCGTCCGGCATCGCTGTATTGATACTCGGTGATGGCCCCCATTGGATCTTTTACAGCAACAAGACGCCCCTCAGCGTCATAGGCGTTTTGCGTTTCAGCACCATCGGCAGCGGTTTCACTGATCAGACGTGCATTTTCGTCATGCACGTAAACCTGTTCACTGCCATCGGCGTTGTGAACCGTTACCGTGCCCTTGTCATCCCACTCGTAGCGAGCTTCCAGTTGGGAGTAGTTGGCCCAATGACGTACGCAGCGGGAGAGCTTGCCTTCACGTTCCCATTCCCAGAAGAAACTGGCGCCACCGGCCAGTTGCCGCTCAAGAATGACGTGCTGATCGTTATAGCGGTAATGCTCGGTTTCGCCTGCAGCGTTGGAGGCCGAGACCAATTGATTGCGAGCGTTGTAGCGATAGGTGACGAGGGTCTGAATGGTCAGCCACGGATCCTGGCGCTCACCACGCTCGTCATACTCGGAACGCTGTTGTTGCTGATCCACGGCAACGATATGGCGATCGTCGTAGCGCAACAGCAACGCGCGGCCAGCACCGTTATCGATGCGCTGGATCCGCCCCACCAGGTCATAGCTGATATGCACCTGATTTCCGTACGAGTCACTGACCGTCGTCAGGCGGTCTGCGCGGAAATGATAAAAGCGTGGTTTTGCCCCTGCTTGGGTGAGGATCAGTTCACCAGGCGCGCTGCCCAGATAAATCGCCGCCTGAGCCAGACTGTTGGTGATGGCTGGCCGTTGTTCGGTCGGCATCGGGAAGCGGGTCTGACGGTTTTCGTTATCAGTCCACAACACGCCTTCATCGTTGATTTGCAGGCGATGGGACAGGGAGTGGCTCCAGCCATGGCCGAGACGCCCGTCGATTTCGACCGCGCTGCTGCGGTAGAGACGTGTCCATTCAACGGGTAGCAGCCCACCCAATATGCCGTCTGTGAGTGTCAGCAATTCCTCGCCGGTCACCATCGATACCGGTTCACCGTTAGTGCAGGTCTTATCGGCGCACTGAGCAGGTTGATCCGCCGGGTTTTTGGACTGGTCGGGCGCGTTGTCTACTTTTTCCTGTTGTTGGGCGCGGGTACTGTTTTCCTTCTTGCCGCGTGCATGAATCTGCGCATCCGTCTCTACAGCACCTCCGGAAACGGGTGGTTTTTTCTTGGGTGGTGTGGCGGTCTCTGCGGGTTTTGGAGGCGCAATTTCTACGCTTGCCTTTCGCGCCTGATTCAGTGGCGAATTGCCGTTGAGCATTAACGGTTTCGCCGTATCGGCGTGCGCCGTCGCATTCTTCTTGCTGATCTTCATCAGCATCGACGTGAAGTCTTCAATCAGTGTCATGACCTTGCCGCTGTTCCTTGCAGCATTAAGGCCCTTGGTGCCAATACGGACGGCCAAACCGATCCCGCCCGTCAAAACAATACCGATCAGGATGTTCAGCAGTACTTCCGTAGTCAGTTCTGCCAGCACTTCAGTGCAGGTCTGCGGAGGCAGCATCTTGACCCACGCGACGATCGCCGCGACGTAGATCCACATGAGTGGTTCGTCACTGGCGATCAGCAGTGCTGTTTGGATGGCTTCTTTCGAAGCGTTATAGATCTTCTTTATCTGTTCTTCGGTGAAGAACTTTTTGAGCTTCTCGTAGTTTTCCCGAGGGTGCGCAACCAGGTCGTAGAGGCTCTTGATGTCCCCCCACAGCCCCATGATTGCCTTGAGGAATCCCTTCCAGGCCGATTCCAGCTGTTGTAATGCCCGTCCACCCATGGATGCATTGGTATGTGCTTGCCAGAGTGGCAGAAAATCGGTGGTCCACTCTGTTTGCAGCCAGCCGCTCAGGTCCCCGATTACGCCTTGATAGGAGTTGAACAGGCTATCGATCTGAGCCTTGGTGGGATTCGGGAAAAAAGTGATTTCATATTGCTGATGCGGTTTGAGGCCTGTGACCTCCAGAATGCCGCTTGGGCCGATTTTGACGTTGATCGCTTGACCGACTTCGTTCTTGCCATAGAGCTTGCCATCCTCCACCGGCACCAGTCGCACCGGCGTATTGCCGATAGGGACAAAACGCGCTGATTCAAAACTGTGAACCAGCTTCAGTTTGCCGTTGGCAGGGCAGTTGGCATAAAGGGTATTTTCCTTTTTGCTGTCCTTGTCCGCTGTACCGACTTCGTCACCGACCTTGAACTGCTGCTCAGCGTCCAGAATGCCGCCGTACCAGGCTTCGGCATGCTCGCGATAATCCTTCAGACACTTCTTGAAGTCGCTGATGATGGCCTGAGCGTCAGGTTGTTTTGCATTGAGATTGGCAACAATCTCACCCATCAAAATGCTCATACAGCCACCTCACTTTCCAGATGGGCCTTCAGCAGGCCGGTAAAATTTTCTTCCGTGAGTGGCGTGCGTTTTACGAAGCGCGCCACTTTCTTTTGCAGGTTCGATTCCGGAAACGAGAAGTACAGGTCGGCATGCTCTTCCTGCAGCCACTGCATCATGTTGCCGATCACGGTTGACGGATTTTCGGCCATCAAGCTGTCCAGCAGGTCTTTCGGCACCTCCCACCACGGCCAATCCCTCACCTTCGGCACCACCCTCGGCCCGACTTCCAGGCTCCGTCCATTAATCAGATACCGCTCAAACACCGGCAGCACTTCCCCAGCCGTCTCACCCAACCCTTCAAGAATCGGATGGATATGCCGCCCATCCCAGAACCGGAAAAACACCTCGGTCCCGTCCGGCATTTTCACTTGGGTCAGGCTGCGCAGGTGTTCGAAGACTTCGTTGGGTTCCGAGCGGGAGATCGCCAGCCAGCCCCAGTCGAGGGCGTCGGTTTCGGTGATCCAGGGCAGGAAGGCCGAGTTGGCCTTGAGTTCGGCGACGTAAGGCATCACCGGTTGCCAGGTGGAGTAGGGCGTCCCGCCCCAGACGGGAATGGCCTGCACGGACGGTTCACTCTGATACAAAGCCTTGAGCGCTTCGGCATCACTGGCGGCGCTGACGATCAAATACAGACGCTCATCTTTTTGCAGCGGCTGTTGTGCCAGCCAATCCTTGGGTGTCAGTCGATTAGATGGCACAAGCACCTGCCTTGCATTTTTCACACTCTTCACAAAACGGCGCATTACGCTTGAGGGTGTTGATTTGCGCCGGGGTCAGTACGGCGCCAGCCTTGTCGGCATCCGCCTGCTTCAGCACGCCCGGCATCAACGGCGCCGCCCCCGTGCCGCTTCCCGGCCCACCACCGGAGTTGATGTTGATTGCCGGCCCGCTCATGGTCACGCCGCCGCCATCGATCTTGATGAAGCTGCCACCGCCGACCAGCGTCAGTTCGGCCCCAGCCTCCAGCACCACTTTCATTCCGCTGCTCAGGTGAATTTCCTGGCCGGCGTCGATGAATTGCCCGGTGCCAATCTTGATGTGCTGGTTCACGCCCACGGTCAGGTGGTCGTTGGCCCGTGCTTCGACTTTGCGGTCTGCGTAAACGGTGTGGTGTTCTTCGGCCTTGAATTCCGTGTAGCTGTTTTTTTCCACGACGTCGTGGCGTTCGTTGCCGACGCGGATTTTCTGGTCGTGTTCGATGTTCTCGTCCCAGTCGCGTTGGGCGTGGAGGAAGATCTGTTCCTGACCTTTCTTGTCTTCGATGCGCAGTTCGTTGAAGCCACCGCCGCCCATGGAACTCAGGGTTTTGAAGGTGGTGCGGGTCTTGTTCGCCGGCAGGGCGTAGGGGACGGTGTTTTCCTTGTGGTACAGGCAGCCGCTGATCAGCGGCTGGTCGGGGTCGCCTTCGAGGAAGGTGACCAGCACTTCCATGCCGATGCGCGGGATGGCGATGCCGCCGTACTGGGCGCCGGCCCAGGCGCTGGAGACGCGCAGCCAGCAGCTGGTCTTGTCGTCGGCCTGACCGTCGCGGTCCCAGTGGAACTGGACTTTGACGCGGCCGTATTCGTCGCAGTGGATTTCTTCACCTTTCGGGCCGGTGACCACGGCGCTCTGGCTGCCGAGGATGCGCGGTTTCGGGTGGCGCAGGGGTGGGCGGTTCGGCACGTCCCACGGGGTGGCCTGGAAGCGGTTGCGGTAGCCCTGATGGAAATCGTCTTTCAGCGCGGTGGTGTCACTGGTGACCGACTCTTCCAGCACTTGCGGCTGCTTGCCTTCGTGCAGGACTTCGGTGAGCAGCCACAGGTCATTCCACTTGGGCTTAGGGTGTTCTTTCAGCGCGAGGAAATGGCCGCTGACCAACAGCGGCTGATCGCTCTTGCCTTCGGCGAGCTGGAAGTCGCTGCGGTGGCGTTCGAGGGCGCGTTTGGCCAGGTGCTTGCCGCGTTCTCGGTCGACGAAACGGCCCGGGTAATCGTAGTCCTCGAGGTCGGGCAGGGCGTCACCACGGTTTTCGCTTTCGAGGGTGATGCGCGGTTTTTCGAAGTCGTAATCGCGGCGGCTGGTGCGGCTGGTGCGGGTTTCCAGGCGCAGGTCGAAGCGCTTGATCACCGGGTCGCTGGCGACCATGCCGGAGTCCTGCTGATAGGCCACCGGCGCCAGTTTCTTAAACACCGTCTGGTCATCGCCGAACACCAGTTTGTGCGCCGTCGCGGTGTGCTGGAAGTGGTAGTGAATGCCTTCTTCTTCGCACAGGCGCTGGATGAAATGCAGATCCGATTCGTCGTACTGCACGCAGTAGATGCGCTCGGGGTAGATCGAGCCGGTCTGGAAGGTGTAGGCGTTGCCCTGAATGCCGTGTTCTTCGAGGACCTTGCCGATGATTTTCGGCACGCTGAGGTTCTGGAAGATCCGCTGGTTGATTCGGTGCGCGAGGTACGCCAGTTGCGGGCGCAGGGTCACGGAGTAGCGCGTCAGGCGCTTGCCGGAATCGCCTTGCGCGGCGCGGTAGATCAGACCGTGGATGCCGCTGCCGTCGGGCGACAGCTGCAAAAAGGCCGGTTTGTGCAGCAGGGTTTCGAGGTCCAGCGACGGCTGCTCACTGACCAGCTCCACCTCGAACACAAAAGGCTGGCTGATGGCTTCCCGGCCGGTCAGGGTAAACACCTGAAAGTCGGCGGAAAGACCTTCGATGGTCAGGGCAAAGTGGGTTTCATTGGCCGGCGCGAACATCCCTTGTTCCTCGTGCTGTACAGCGGCGTTCGTCGATGACCGCCAGGCGGATCAACGCACGCGAAATTCTGGAGGGCGTAAACAACATCGACCAGCAGAGCTGGCCGATGCTTGCAACGATCAGCCGTAATTAAACGACTGGAGCACGCCAGTCATCGGAACCCGAAGTACCGGATACTTCGTGGGTCCAGGTGATTTTGCGGTAGGTGAACTGCACTTCTTCCAGGTGGGTGAAGTGCGAGTTGCCTGGATCCTGGCAGTTGTGCATTTTGTTGTTGATGGCGACGATGATCGCGTCTTCCAGTTTGGTGGTGTAGTAGTGCTCCTGGGTACCTTGAGCCGAAGTGCGGTACCACTGGATAACGATTTCGCTCATGCGCTCGCCGGAGGTCAGAGCAGCTTGCAGCAGTGGCGAAGCCTTGTCGTAGACCTTGGTGATGATCACTGGCTTGTGAACGCGCTGACCGGTTGGCTGACCGGATTGCGGGTCACGCGGGATGATCACGTCGTGGCTGAACGCCTGAACCATGACCTGGTCTTCGTGACCTTCCTGGTAGGTGTTGCCAACGGAGTCGGCGGTGAAGGCGCCGGCAGTGATCAGGCCTTGTTTTTCGCCGGTAACCGACATGTACGCTGGTGTTGCCATGGGATGCTCTCCTTGCGGATAAAGTTAGGGTGCCCGGGAGGCGAAATCGCCCGGTGGGTGCCTGACTGTTATCAAGGAGCGTGCCAGCTTTTGCCACGTCCCCGGGAGCCGGGGACTTGACCGCTCTGGATCGCGGCTTTGAGCGTTTTTTGATCAGTTCGGTAGCTCGAAGTGCGCAAGAAGTTGCGCAGTACTGCGCAACTTCTTGCGCACTTGGCTGTAGGCCTTGATAAACAAGGCCTACAGCAGTTCGAGAGGCCTTTTTATTACCAGCAACTGCGCAACTTCTTGCGCAGTATGGCCAAAGGCCGCATCGCCGCTTATCGAGTCAGCGCCGTGAGGCATTCTTCAATCGAACGACGCTGTGTTTCGGCATAGAGCCCCAACTCATCAATGGTCGAACGCCCCAAGGCCAACTCGAACGCCTGTCGATTGGAATGCTCGCCATAGTGCGTCTGCGCCGCATCCCCCAGGTTCGACTGAAAAATCCCTGCCGCACTGACCGGCAGGAAATCTTCGTACACCAGCGGTTGGGCTTTCACATAGCCGTCGCGTAATAACCCTTGCAGCGTTACATCAGCGGGACGACTTCCTTTGCCTGTCAGGAAATAGCGGAAATACGCCAATTCCTGCTCGCGCATGCCATCGAGGCTGTCAGGGAATTCGCTGAAGTGCTGGGTCATCAGCGCGTTATAGCGTGAGGCATTGGCTTCGTTGGGGAAGTCACCCAATTCATCTCGCGCAGCATTCAGCAGACGGTCGTATAACGCCCGGCCCTTGGGTGTCAGCGCCGCACCTCGTTGTTCGATCTCGCCGAAGCGAGCACTGTGGCTGCCTCGGGTTTCTGTCTGGTCAGTGAAGGCGATCGACTCGTCCAGCGCCTTGAAACTGGTCTGACGCAACAGGATCGGGTGTTGCCGACGCGGCGGCCCTTCGATCACCGCTTTTGGCGTGATGCCATGCAGCGGCATCTGCGCCTGAACGATGTCGATGTCCAGCGTGCGCGGGGTCAGGTGGTTGATGTGCGGGCCCTTGAAGGCCACGACATCGGCGATCAGACGATGCTGAGCGCTGAGGGTCTGGTATTGCGCGGCGGTGACGGTGGCGCTGTGGTGCCAGCGAAAAGTCTCCAGCGCTTGCAGGACAAATTCCCCGGCTTCGGACTCAGTCAGTCCGCCAGCGGCTTCGGCCTGCTCGATCAGGCGCAACGCTGTCGGGGTGAAGATCGAACGCTGATCCAACACTGATTGAGCGAAGGCTCGCAGTTCGGGGTCTTCAATCAATTCCAGTCGCAGCAACGAAGTGAACACCCGGAACGGGCTGACCTGCAGCGCATTTTCATGCACCGCACGGAACGCCGTGGAATGCACCGGCACGCCGGCGGGTGTCAGGTCGTAATAACCCACAGGCTGCATGCCCATCACGGCGAACAGGCGGGCGAGGGTGGCCAGTTCGGTGGCAGTGCCGACGCGGATTGCACCGTGGCGTTCCATGTCCAGCCGTTGGATTTCGCCGGTGCTGTGCAACTGACTGGCGATCTGCGGCTCGCGTGCCAGCACTTCGCGGTTGGTCTGCTCCACCAGTTCCATCAGTGCGCCATACAGCGGCACTTCTTCGCGGTACATATCGGACATCGCTTTGGAGAAGCGTTGGCGGATCAGGTCGGGGCTGACGAACGGCTGCACGGTCATGAAAAAAATTCCTGGCACGGTCACGTAAAGGATGGAGGAAAAGATCGCAGCCTTCGCCGACGCGGGCAAACGAAGAATCCTACGAACTTCATTCTGCCAACGACTGACCGTTTACCTGTCCGCGCGTGAGTTTTCTCCCAGGAACTCCCGATACAAACGTGCCGTGTTCGACGGCTGCTCGACCATCGGCATGTGCCCGACACCGTCCCACACATCCACCCGCAGATTGGCGATGCCCTTGCTCCACACCGGCACGCTGCTGACATCGATCAACCGATCCTTGCGACCCCAGAGCAACAGCGCCGGGCATTTGATGTCCGGCAGCTTTGGTTCCATCGGCGGGCTGGCGCGGAAGTCCCGGAAGATCTCTTCCAGTTCGTCCCGTTGCTGTTCATAGCGTTGGGCAATGGCATCGAGCACCAGTCCGGGTACCCAGGGCGGTGAGGCCATGGTCATCGCATAGAAGTGTCGGAATTCTTCCCGGGAATTGATCAGGAACGGATTGTGCCCACGAGCCAGGTGACGCTCCATGTCGCTGGCTTCTGGTGCGGTGACGCCGGCCGGGTCGAGCAGCGCCACCGAAGCGATGCGATCCGGATAGGTCGCCGCCAGCCACGCGGCGATGTAACCGCCCATGGAGTTGCCGATAACGTGGACTTTCTCTACCCCGCAGACGTCGAGCAGCTGAATCATGCGTTTGGCCTGTACCGGAATGTCGTAGCCGCCACCGGCCTTGAAGCCGGTTTCGCCGTGACCGGCCAGGTCCGGGATGATCACCCGATACTGGCTGACAAAGTGCCGGGCAAAACGCAGCCACAGGTTCTTTTCGGCGCTGTAGCCGTGCAGCATCAGAATGCTGCTCGACGCTTCATAGGGCCCGCCTTGCCAGGTCGACACGGTCATTTCGGCGATGGGCACTTCGATCTTGTGCAACCGGTAAAGCCTGGCCTCCAGGGCCGCGCTCAGGTCGTAGAGCCAGTGACCGACCGCCGGGTAACTCAACCAGCTCCAGGCCACGAAAACTGCGAGGGCGACAAACAGCAAAAGCATCGTGGGTCTTCCTTGTTCAAGACAGAATGTGGTCGGCCGGTTTCAGCGCCCGGGTCAAGCGGTGGTAGCTGAAACTGAAGCCGGGAAACATCGCGATCACATGACCGCTCTTGCTTTGATACCAACTGTGGCAGCCGCCGGTTTTCCAGACCGTGCGCTCCATCTCCCGGTGAATCATCTGAGTGTAGGTACGTTCTGCTTCGGGGCGAACTTCGATGCTGCGCAGACCTTTGGCCTGCACGGTGCGGATACAGTCGAGGATGTAGTTCATCTGCGATTCGATGATGAACAATGCCGAGGTGTGACCGATGCCGGTGTTCGGCCCGGTGACGATAAACAGATTGGGAAAGTCCGGCAGGCTGGTGCCGAGGTAGGCGCGTGGATACTGCGCCCAGACATCGCGCAGTTTTACGCCGTTTTTTCCGCTGGCCGGGTAGGAAATCACGCCGTCGGTGGCGTCGTAACCGGTCGACCAGACGATCAGATCGACGTCGATGTGCTGGCCCTCCGTGGTGACGATGCCGGTTTCGTCGAGGGTGGCGATACCTTGTTCGCGGCTGTGCAAGGTGACATTGGGCCGGGTAAGCGCCGGATAATAGGTGCTGGAGACCAATACCCTTTTGCAGCCGATGGTGAAGTCCGGTGTGAGTTTTTTCCGCAACTCGGGGTCAGCCACCTGGCGTTTGAGAAACTTCAGGGCGTGTCGCTGCACCATGTGAATCGCCGGTTTCGAGTATTTGAAGGCGATGACCCGGGTTTCGAATTGCCAGTAGATCATCCAGCGCAGCAGTTTGTAGGCCGGTTTCAGACCCAGCAACCAGCGCTGGAACCGCCCGAAAGTACGGTCGGCCCGGGGCAGCACCCAGTGCGCGGTGCGCTGAAATACGTGCAATTCGGCGACCTCGGGTGCAATCGCGGGAATCACCTGAGCCGCACTGGCGCCGCTGCCGACAATTGCCACGCGTTTAGCGTGATAGTCGTAACTGTGATCCCAATTGTTTGTATGAAAAGTCTTGCCCTTGAAGCGATCCTGACCGGGGAAGTCTGGGATAACCGGTTGGCTCAACGGCCCGGTGGCATTGATCAGGAACTGCGCATAAAAAATGCCTTTGGTGCCAGTGTGTACAGCCCAGCGTTTTTCGGTGTCATCCCACTCGACCCGCTCGACGTTGGCCTCCAGTTCCACCCGATCGCGCAGGCCGAAACGCTCGATGACGTGTTCGGTGTAGCGTTGCAGTTCGGCCTGTTCGGCGAACATCTGCGTCCAGGGGTAGGGCGCAAACGAAAGGGAATAGAGGGGCGACGGCACATCCACCGCCGCGCCAGGGTAGGTGTTCTGGCACCAGGTGCCGCCGAAAAAGTCCCGCCGCTCCAGCAAGCGAAAATCGTCGATGCCGGCCTTGAGCAAATTGACCGCCGCGCACTGGCCGCCAAACCCGCTGCCGATGATCAGCACTTGATAGGTCTGCATGGGCCTCCTTCTTAGAGTCTTTTTTCCATTTTCTTCCTTTCATGTATAGCCAATCATTTGCTCGCCGTGTGGTGCTGATGACGGGGTATTCGGCCCGCTGGCCGGTGATGGCTATTTGACGTTGCCCTGATAGACTCCCAATACATCGGGTCTGCGGTCTGCGCAGTGCCGTCGAGTGGTCGAGGCCCCTATGGGAAGAACGGGAGGAAAGGGACTTTCACTGGCCAGGAGGCTCTATACATCGCGAATCCTCGGGCTGGTTCTGGGGCTTTTGTGCGTGAGCGTCGCGATGTATCCACTCGATCCGCCGGCCTGGGTCTGGGCGGTGATGCTGTTCAACGGACTGGTCTGGCCGCATCTGGCGTTTCAATGGGCCCGACGGGCGCGGGTGCCTTATCACGCCGAGCACCGCAATTTGCTGATAGACGCCTTTCTCGGTGGCTTCTGGGTCGCCGCCATGCACTTCAATCCCTTGCCCAGTGCCACGACCATTTCGATGATGGCGATGAACAACGTCGCCATCGGCGGCCTGCGCTTTCTGCTGGCCGGGGCGGCGGCGCAGTTGCTCGGGGTTGGCGTCGGGCTGGTGGTATTTGCCCCCGCGTTCATCCCGATGACCACGTCGGCACAGCTTTATGCCTGTCTGCCACTGTTGATGCTGTATCCGTTGGCGCTCGGCTGGATCTGCTTTCGCCAGGCCTACACCCTCGGCTTGCATAAACGTGAACTCCTGGCCCTGAGCCGCACCGACAGCCTCACCGGACTGCTCAACCACGGCGCCTGGAAGGATCAACTGGAAATCGAATTCCAGCGCTGCAAACGCCAGCAGACAGGCGCAGCGATTGCGCTGATCGACATCGACCACTTCAAGGCGATCAACGACACCTACGGCCATGTGGCGGGCGATATCGTCCTGCGGCAGTTGAGCAAAATGCTCAAGCAGAACCTGCGCATGGCGGATGTGGCGGGGCGTTATGGCGGCGACGAGTTTTGCGTGATCCTGCCGGACCTGCCGCTGTTCAATGCCGCGCAGGCGATGGAGGCGTTGCGTGAGCGTTTTTCCTTTCTGGTGTACGAACAGAACCCGGCGCTGAAAGTCAGCCTGAGCATTGGCCTGGCGGCGCTCGATCCGGCTCACGGTGATGCAATGCGCTGGCTCAATGACGCTGATGAGGCACTCTACGAAGCCAAGGCCAGCGGGCGCAACCGGGTGATCTGCTGCAACGATGACAAGCCGCGGCGCGAGGTATTCGATTCGGTTTGAACGGAATGGGTGTCGCATCCGGGATAGAGCCTTGGGGCGATGTCAGGTACGGTTCAGTACCCGACACGAAACAAGGATTGATTCATGACGTTCAATTTCCCTCGTTCCCTGCTGGCCGCCGGTCTCGGCCTGAGCCTCTCTTTCGCCACCGCTGGCGCGTTCGCTGAACCGCACAAGCAGGTGCTGGCCGACGCCGAGCAATACAAACCCGAAGCCCTGAAACTGCTCGAGCGCCTGGTCAATATCGATTCCGGTTCCGGCTATGAGCCGGGGCTCAAGCAAGTCAGCGAAATCGCCATCGATGAGTTGAAAAAGCTCGGTGCCACCATCGAACTGGTGCCCAATACGCCGGAAAAAACCAACCACGTGCTCGCCACGCTCAAAGGCACCGGCAAGGCGAAAATCCTGCTGATGGCGCACATGGACACGGTGTTCAAGGAAGGCTCCGCTGCTGAGCGACCGTTCCACATCAAGGACGGCCGCGCCTACGGGCCGGGGGTGATGGACGACAAGGGCGGGATCGTCGCCGGCATCTATGCGCTGAAAATCCTGAAGAACCTCGACTTCAAGGACTACGCGCAAATCACGTTCCTGCTCGATGCCAGCGAAGAAACCGGCTCGGACGTTGCCACCGACCTGATCAAGAAAACCGCCAAGCTCCACGACGTCACCCTCAACCTCGAACCGGGCCGTCCGGCCGATGGTCTGGTGGTGTGGCGCAAGGGCAGCGCCACCGCGCTGGTCGAGGTCAAGGGCAAGGCTGCTCACGCCGGCGTCGCGCCGGAACTGGGGCGCAACGCGGCGATGGAGGCGGCGCACCAGATCCTGCAACTGGGCAAGCTCGGCGACGAAGCGAAGAAAACCACGATCAATTTCACTGTGCTCAAGGCTGGCGACCGCACCAACGTCATTCCGGATCAGGCCACAGCCAAGGCTGATGTACGGGCGGCGGTGCCGGAGGAGTTCGACCGGATCGAGAAGGATCTGGCGCGGGTGTCGCAGGACAAACTGATTCCTGACACCGAAGTGAAGACTTCATTGCAACGGGGCTTGCCGCCAATGCCGCAGACGGCGGAGTCAGACCGTTTGATGGCGATGGCTCAGGGGATTTACGGCGAAATTGGTCGCAAGTTGACTGAAGAAGGCAGCGGTGGGGCGGCGGATGCGAGTCTGTCGGCCGGGGTTGGGACGCCGACGCTGGACGGGTTCGGGATTGTCGGCGGCAACATTCATACGCCAGAGGAATACGCGGAAGTGGAGAGCGTGGCGCCGCGGATTTATCTGTTGTCGCGGATGATCATGGAGTTGGCGAAACGGTAATGGCAGGCAGCGGTTTCGCGGCGGGCGCCACGCGAGTGGACTCGTAATGGCGTCGGGCCGCTCTGCCTCTTTGTCGCGTGGTGCGAGGTTACTCTTTGACGCTCATGTATTCCTTGGCCCAGAGGATGTATTCCTCAGGCTGGGTGTAGGTGTGGGTCAGTTCGGTGGCGCTCAGGTCCGAGGCCTGGGTGAAGATCTGGCGTTGTTCGCGCAGGCTGTCGTAGGTCGCCTTGATCGCGGCGAAGTAGGCACCGTGGCCGTCGATGGTCACGCGCACACCCAGTTCAGCCAGGCGTTTGTCGTCGCGCAGCGCCGGGTTGCCGTAGGTCACCAGCATCAGCGGGACGGTCAGGTGTTCGGCGATCTGCTCAAGCTGGTCGAAGTCCTGAATACCGACCATGCAGATACCGTCGGCGCCGGCGGCCTGGTATTGCCTGGTGCGGCTGATGATTTCCTGGTTCGGCAGGATGCCGGCGTTGGTCCGGGCGATGATCGCCATTTCCGAATCAACCCGGGCTTCCAGCGCCGCACGGATCTTGCCGACGCCTTCGGCGACGGTGATCAGGTCGGTGGATTTGCGGCCGAACTGGGCCGGCAGCAGGGTGTCTTCGATGGTCAGCGCGGCGACGCCGGCGCGTTCCAGTTCGACGATGGTGCGCATCACGTTGAGTGCGTTGCCGTAGCCGTGGTCGGCGTCGGCGATCACCGGCAATTGGGCGACGCGGCCAATGCGAGTGGCCTGCTCGGCGAATTCGCTGAGGGTGATCAGGGCAAAGTCCGGAGCGCCCAGGACCTGCAACGAAGCGACCGAGCCGCCGAGAATCCCTACTTCAAATCCCAGGTCAGCGGCAATGCGGGCGGACATCGGATCGAACACCGAGGCGGTGTGATAGCAGGTGTCGGAAGCCAGCAGCTGACGGAAGTTACGGCGCAAATCTTGATGAGAAAGCCTGGTCATACGAGTTCCACCAATACAAAGGAATGGAAAGGCTTGAGCAAAGGTGTCAACGCCGAAGGTGAAAAGGCTATCACGCCAATGGGTCAAGGATCATGACGAATTAACGAGGAAGTTAACCAGGAAAAACCTGTTCAGGCTTTCTTGCAGCAGGCTGAGGCGCTCAGGCCGCCACCGCCTGCTGCTGTTGATTGGGCAACGGCACCGCCCGTACCGAGTTGCCCGGCTGCAATTGCAGGCGTTTGGCGGTGAGGCGGTCGATCACCAGGCTGCTGCCGACCCGGCGGCCCGGAGCGACGGTGATGCGGCAGTTTTCCAGGCGCCGGTTGTGGATCAGCCACAGCGGCGCCTGATCGTCCGGCGTGCCGATGCTCAGGCTCAGTTCCAGGCTGTCGCGCACGGTGCGGATGTTGTGGATCGGCGCCTCGATGACCGGGCCGCCATCGAAGATATCGATGTAGCCCTTGTGGGCAAAACCTTCGGCCTGGAGGATCTTCAGTGCCGCTTCGGTGTTGGGGTGAGCCTGACCGATCACGGCCTGGGCCTGTTCGGTGAGCAGGCAGGTGTACAGCGGCTGACGCGGCATCAGTTCGGCAATGAACGATTTGTTGCCTAACCCTGACAAGTGGTCGGCGTGGCTGAAGTCCATCTGGAAGAAGTGCCGGCCCAGGCTGTCCCAGAACGGCGAACAGCCTTGTTCGTCAGCGCTGCCGCGCAGTTCGGCGATCATCTTCTCGCCGAACAGGTGCGGGAATTCGGCGACGAACAGCAGGCGCCCCAACGACAGCAGACGTCCATTGCTGCCGTGGCGCTGGTCGTGGCGCAGGAACAGCGAGCACAGTTCCGATTGGCCGGTCAGTTCATTATTCAGAAACAGGGTCGGAATCTGCCGCTGAATACCCAGATCCGGTGCCGAGCTGACGGTCAGCCCGACCCGGTAGTTGTACCAGGGTTCGCGCAGGCCGACGGCGCCGGCCAGGGCACTGACCCCGACCACGCGCTGGTCATCATCCTCGAGGACAAAAAGATAGTCGGCATCGGCCCGTTCGACCTGCTCGGCGAAGGCGCGCTGCGCCCAGCGTACCCGATGGGTCAGGCGATCTTCATTGGCCGGCAGGGTGGTGAAACCGGGCCCGGCCTGTTGCACCAGGGTCATCAACGCTGGCAGGTCGCTGACTTGGACCGGACGGACAATCATGCTGCAACTCCTTTTGCGCGCCTGCTCGGGCACTGTCGTTGGGTACGGGCGCAGTTCACAGGGCAATCACCCGCACCGTGCCGCCATGGCTGACGTTCAGTGCCGCACACAGCGACGGGGTGAGCGCCAGGGGCTGACCGGGCTGGTAATCCAGCTCGGCGACCATTGCCCGGTAGCCATGCAGTGCATCGTTACTCACCAGATAGCGACCGCGGGCGTCGATCAGTGGTTCCTCCCGGACCGTGGCGATCCGACTGCTGGCAATCGAACGGACGTTGGCGGTGCGGGCGTACAAGGTCGGACCGGCGTCGAACAGATCGATGTAGCTGTTGGTTTCAAAACCCTCGCGTTCGAGGATGTCGAAGGCTTCCTGGCCGTCGGGGTGGATGCGGCCGATGCAGTCCTGCGCCGCCTGCGGCAGCATGGGCACGTAGATCGGGTATTGCGGCATCAGTTCGGCGAGAAACGTGCGGCTCTGCAAGCCGCACAAGCGCTCGGCCTCGACGTAGGGCAGGTCGAAGAAATGTTTGCCCAGCGCGTCCCAGAAGGGCGAATGGCCGTTTTCGTCGCTGTAGCCGACGATTTCGGTGATCACCGCTTCGGCAAACCGCTGTGCATGGGCGGCGATGAACAGCAGGCGGGCCCGTGACAGCAATTCGGAAAACGGCGTGCGCACCAGTGCCGCGTCGATGTGGAAACCGCGCAGCAGCGTGTGGCCGCTCAGGTCGTGGCACAGCGACAGCGCCGGCACGCCGTGTTCAATGTTCAGCTCCCGCGAGGCACTGGTGAAGTGGCGGTTGCGCAGGCTGTAGAACGGTTCGTTGTAGCCGGCAGTGGCGAGAATCTCCGAGCAGCCCACCAGACGACGCTTGTCCAGGTCTTCCAGTACGAAGAAATAATTCTCCGGGCCTTGGCCCGAGGCTTGGCTGTCGAACGACGCGCAGGACGCGGCGATTTTCCCGCTCAGGTGTTCGCGGTCATCCGGCAGGGAGGTGACGCCCACCAGGCTGTCGCGAGCCAATTGTTGCAATTGAGGCAGGTCGGTTGGCTCGACTGGACGTAAGACCAGCATGGATGCACTCCTGTATCAAAAGGTTCGGCCCATTCGCCGAACCTGACTATCACTGTCGGTTTCCACGCGTTAAAGCGGCGGTCGCCTGATTTGTTGTCAGACGCCGCTTTTTTTCTTGTCAGCCATTGCTCGGGTCAGGCAGCGCGGTACTGGCGCCGAGCTTGTTCAGGAAGAACAGGTACACCAGACCCAATGCGATCCAGATCAGGCCGAGCTTCTGTGCATCGACGCCCATGTTGTACATGATGGCCGCGACGATGATGAAGCCGATCACCGGGCAGATCAGGTGACGGATCACCTGGCCGGACTTCTGCCGGCGCCAGTAGTAGTTGATCACGGTCAGGTGCAGCAGCATGAAGCCGCTCAGGGCACCGAAGTTGACCAGCGAAGTCAGGGTGTCCACCGAGTTGATGAACACGTAGCAGATCACCAGCGAAAGCACGGCCACCAGATAAATGCTCAGGTAGGGCGTGTTGTGTTTCGGGTGCACCCTGGCCAGCATTTTCGGCAGCTTGCCGTCGCGGGCCATGCCGAACAGCAGGCGTGAGACCGCCGCTTGCGAAGTGATCGCCACCGCCACACCCCAGGCCAGGGCCGTGGCCACGCCGGTCAGGGTCGCCAACCAGCTGCCGGCGGCGATTTCGGCGATTTCATAGAACGCGGTGTCGGCGGACTTGAAGCCCATGCCCGCTGCCAGATCGGTGGCGATCCAGGTCTGTACGACGAAGATCGCGCCCATCACCACCAGGGTGATCAACGCCGCTTTGCCGACGCTGCGGCCCGGATCGCCCTTGATCTCTTCGGCAAGGGTGGAGATCGCATCGAAGCCGAGGAACGACAGCACCGCAATCGACACCGCTTGCATCAGCAGGGCGAAGTTGAAGGTTTGCGGGTGATACAGCGGCGCCAGGGTCAGCTGGCCGTTGCCGCCACCGTTGTGCAGGGCGTTCCAGGCGTAGAACAGGAAAATCCCCAGCACCACGAGCTGCGCCAGCAGGAACAGGATGTTCATGCGGGCGGTGAAAGTAATGCCGCGCAGGTTGACGAAGGTTGCGCTGACCAGGAACGCCAGAATGAAGCCGACTTTCGGGATATCCGGGTACAAATGGTTGAGCGCCATTGCCGCGTAAACGTAAAGCAGTGGCGGAATCAGCAGGTAGTCCAGCAGCATCAGCCAGCCGGCGATGAAGCCGACGTGTTGATTCAGGCCCCGTTGCGCGTAGGAATAGACCGATCCGGCAATCGGAAAGGCCCGGGCCATGCTGCCGTAGCTCAGCGCGGTGAAGACCATCGCCACCATGCCGATGATGTACGCCAAAGGCACCATCCCCGGTGCCTCGGCGTTGACGTAGCCATACACCCCGAACGGGGCGATGGGGATCATGAAGATCATCCCGTACACCACCAAGTCGGTCAGTGTCAGGCTACGTTTCAACTCCTGTTTGTAGCCGAACTCTTCTATTTCCATGAAGCGCAACTCCTTGTCAGCCAATCGGTCGTTTTAGTCGTTATGTCGGTCCGTCGTTTACAGCGTCAGCAGTGGTTACAGCAATGTTCAAAGCAGGGGTGCCAGATAATTTGCCCAGCGGTTCACCGCTTCCGGGCTGCGCAGCAGGTCGTTGCGCACTTCAATCAAAACCGACTCCAGGCCTCGGGCATCACCGTGAACCGGGACGGTCATGTCGCCCAACGGATCAATCTTGTACGGCTGGTTGCCCGCGACTTTCAGCGGATGCTGGCCGAGACCTTCGAGCAGGCGCTGGGCGTATCCCTTGGCCTGACCGAACAGCACGCCGACTTCCAGCTCACGCGGCTGGCCGTAATAAACTGACGTGAAACTGTGAATCCCCACCACCCGCACCGGCCGGCCTTCTGCCAAACGTTCGTCGATCAGCTGTTGCAGCCGCGTGTGAAACGGCTTGAACAGGCACTGGCGACGGTATTCGCGTGTGGCTTCGTCGAGTCCGCGATTGCCCGGCACCTGATAGATCTCGCTCTGCGCCGGAATGCTGTCCGGGGCGTGGCGGGGCCGGTTGAGGTCGATCAGCAGTCGCGAATAATTGGCGCTCAGCAGCGTGGCGCCGATCTTTTCCGACAGTTGTTCGGCCAGCTCCAGCGCACCGATGTCCCAGGCAATGTGTTCATGCGCAGCCTTTTCATCCAGACCCAGATTGTTCAGGGCGTCGGGGATGTAGCGGCTGGCGTGCTCGCACACCAGAATCAGTGGGTGCATCGAATCTTCACGGATCAGGTTGTAGACCGGTCGGGTGTACAACCCAAGTTCGGCGGATTCAGTACAGGCGTGCATAGTGCTCACACAGGTCGGCGGGTGAGAGCTGTTCCGTCAGCGCCAGTTCCTCGGTTTTAAGGGCGAAATACGTGTCGAGCAACGGTGCCGGCAGCGCTGCCATCAGCGCTTCGCTGCGACGCAGGCAATCCAGTGCCTGAGCCAAAGAGGCGGGCAGGGCAACAATGCCCCGCGCCTCGCGTTGTTCGTCGTTGAGTGCATCGGGGATTTCATCGGTGATGGCGTTCAGCGCCAGGCGCTGCTCGATGCCCAAACGTCCGGCGATCAGCAGCGCAGCCATTGCCAGGTGCGGCGAGGCGGTGGCGTCCATGGCGCGGAATTCCAGGTTGTACTGCTTCGCCACGGGTTTGTTGCCCAGGCTTACGGTCGGGCAGATGCGCAGCGCCGCTTCGCGGTTCTGCTGGCCGAGACAGGCGTAGGACGCGCTCCAATGGTGCGGCTGCAGGCGCTCGTACGACACCGGCGTCGGCGCGGTGAACGCACACAGCGCCGGCAAGTAATGCAGCACGCCCGCCGCCCAGTGCTGGCCGAGGGTCGACAGGCCATTGCTGGTGCCGGCGTCGTACAACATCGGCTGGCCGGCCAGATCAAGCAGGCTGACGTGCAGGTGTACACCGTTGCACACCGCGTCGGCGGCGGTCTTTGGTGAGAAGCTCAGATCCAGGCCCATCTGCCGGGCGATTTCGCGGGTGATCTCGCGCACGTTTACCGCGCGATCTGCCGCTGCCACGCCGAGGGTCGGACGGCAGGTGATTTCGTATTGATGCTTGCCATATTCGGGCAGGAACATTTCCGGCTCGACGCCGCCGGCGCGCAGGGCGCTGAGCAGCCAGCCACCGAATTCCGCGCCCTGGCGCTGGGATTCGAGGGAGAAGGCCAGGTGTTCGGCAAACCCGGCGTGCAGGTTGAATTCGTGTTCGAACGCGGCGTTGACCTGCAACCCGAGTTGATCGCGATAGCGCTCGATTTCATCGCGCAGCAGCGTGCGCGGGCAGGCGCCCCACGGGCGCCCGTCGGTTTCGCGGATGTCGCCGTGGATGAAGTCCAGCGCCGGTGCGGCGGCGTCCGGGCCATTGCCGACGGTGACGCGGCTGGCCAGATCGGGAATCAGCCGCAGATCGCCATAAGCGCCCCACGGGTTGGTCGAGGCAATGATGTCCTGCGGCGTCAGCGCGCTGTTGGCCGGCACCCAGCCGCAGCCGGCGGCTTGATAGTGTTCCAGCTCATCGCTGGGAAACGAACGGCCCCGGGTAATGCCGATCAGGTCGGTGGTGACGATGGTGGTCATCGGCAGCGGCAACAGGCGTTCGCTCATGGCTGCATCTCCCGCAGACGACCGAGTACGGTGTCGGTATCGGTGATCCAGCAATAGCCCTTGATCGCGTTCAGGCAGGCATCGTGACGTGCTTCGGTGTAGGTCGCGCAGGCGTCCGCCACCAGTGTGACGAGGTAACCCCGGTCGGCGGCATCGCGCACGGCCATGTCCACGCATTGATCGGTGACGATGCCGGCAATGATCAGGTGACGGGTTTCCAGATTGCGCAGCACGTAGTCGATGTTGGTCGAGTTGAAGACCCCGGAAGAGGTCTTGGGCAGCACGATTTCGTTTTCTGCCGGGGTCAGTTCAGCGATGACCTGTGCCTGCGGGCTGCCCTTGGGCAGGTGCATGTCCGACAGTTTGTGATCCAGCGAGCGGTCGCGGCCGTCGGCGGTCAGGCTTTCGATCAGGGTGTGCAGCACGTTCTGCCGTGTGTCACGAAAGGCGTTTAGCAGGCGCACCTGATTGGGCACCACTTGCGAGCGCGCGCGATTGAGGAAGTAGGCGGCGTCCGGGCCTTCCAGGTGCGGGTCGAACTGCGGCTCGAGCCAGGCACGCTGCATGTCCACCAGCAACAGCGCAGTGTGGTCGGTGACAAACGGCAGGTCCCGCGGCGAGCGGTGGGGAAGGCTGAACATCCTTATTTATCCTCCAGCAGGTGGGTGTCGAAGTCGTTGCGCAGGGCATCGATACCTTCCAGGCGATCGGCCAGGTCCGGGCTGCGCAGGGTCAGGCAAGCGATCAGCGCTTCAACCTGAGCCAGCGCCGGGACCATGGTGTCGAACGGTGAAGCCGACTCCACCGGAGCGCTGATGATCATGTCGGCCAGTTCCCGCAGCGGCGAAGCATAAATGTCGGTGAACAGCACGACACGAGCGTTGTTGTTCTTGGCCGCCGTGGCCACGCGCAGGGCCTGGGTCTGGTAGCGGCGATAGTCGAACACCAGCACGACGTCCTGGCGTTGCAGGTCGAACAGACGATCCGGCAGTTGCGCGTTGTCCTCCAGCGCAAAACAACCGGGGCGCAGCAGACGCAAATGATTGAGCAGGTAAGTGGCCATCAGGCTGCTGAAACGCCCGCCGAAGCAGTAGACCTGATGGCGCGTATCGAGCAGCCATTGCGCCAGGATCCGCACGTCTTCGGGTTGGGTCAGCGCCTGGGTTTCCGCCAGCAGACTGTGGCTGTGGGCCAGATAATGGCTCCAGGCATCGTCCTGGTTCAGGTTCGAACGCGGTTGCAACAGCGTGCGTGGCGAGCGCAGGCGATGATCCATGTCGCTCAGCAGAGCGTCCTGGAATTCGGCGTATCCGCCAAAGCCGAGTTTTTTTACCAGACGCACGATAGTCGGATCGCTGACGCCGGCGTGCTCGGCCAGTCGCGCCATGGGCCCGAGGCCGTTGCGCGGGTACTGATCGAGCAAGGCCCGGACGACTTTGCGCTCTGATGGCGTAAGGTCCAGGCCGGGATCGGTAATCAGGTCTCTTAGAGGGGGCATCCGGGCTCCTGCTGGATGAGGTGTTGGATTCGCTTCACAATCCGTTAAAACAGTATTTATGTAACTGACGTTACATGTCTAGTGAATTTTCTGCGCCTTCCGTGGAGCCCCAAAATGGGGCGAAATGCCCGTGTAGCAAGGGCTTCATGGTTTCCCTGTAGTGTGTAGTCCATTGCCTATTGTGGTGTCAGACATTTCCGGTTTCTTTTGACGGACCGTTTTACCAGGCTTGCCCGGAACCACCCGGTTTACGGCACAATTGCCGTCCTGTCGGCATTCCGCCGGTGGTTGTTTACCTTCTGACCGAGTGACTCAACGTGCAAGCCACCCGTTTGACCTTGATTTGTCACGCCAGAACCGTCTCACAAAAATTGGCGCGTTTTCCTACGAACGAGTCCGTTGAAGAAAGCGCTGTAGCGTCTGACTTGTGGGTCGCCCGGTTCGAGTTGCCGCGTCGTCTGATCTGCGGCCCTGAGCTGCGTACCTGCCAGACTGCTCAATGGTTCGGCGAGGATGCGCAGGTTGATGAAGCCTTGCGCGATTGCGACTGGGGTCGCTGGCAAGGGCAATCGATCAAGGACTTGCAGCGAAATGAGCCCGACGCGTTGCAAGCCTGGCTCGAAGATCCTGGCGCCGCGCCCCATGGCGGAGAATCGGTGGCACAACTCGGTGAACGGGTGGCCGCATGGCTGGCAGCGCTGCAAACCACGCCGGGGCACGTGGTGGCCGTGACGCATCCGTTCGTCATCCGGGCAGCGCTGACGCAGGTCTTGCAAAGCGAAGCCTTCCACAGCATCGATGTCGAGCCGCTGGCGCTGGTCGAGTTGAGTTTCTTCGGACGCTGGCGGCTTCGCTTGCCCGGCATTGATCTTGAAGGAGACCGCACATGAAGCAATTGCTGGTCATCGGCATTGGCGCCGGCAACCCCGACTACATCACGATGCAGGCGGTGAAGGCGCTTAATCGGGTGGACGTGTTTTTCCTCATGGACAAGGGCCAGAGCAAGGACAAGCTGATCGACCTGCGTCGAGAAATCTGCGAGCGCTACATCACTGATCGTACGTACCGCTTCGCCGAAGCTCACAGCCCGGAGCGCGAGCGCGGCGAGGTGGACTACAGCGCCAGCGTCGAAAATCTGAATCAAGCCAAGCAGCAAACCTTCGAACGCCTGATCAATGACGAATTGGCTGACGGGCAGTGCGGCGGTTTTCTGGTGTGGGGCGATCCGGCGTTGTACGACAGCACTATTCGTATCCTGCAGGCGATTCTCACCTCAGGTCGATGCGCGTTTGAGTTCGAGGTGATCCCCGGCATCACCAGCGTTCAGGCCCTGGCGGCGCAGCACAAAGTGCCGCTTAACACCATCGGCCGCTCGATCGAAATCACCACCGGCCGGCGCCTGGCGGCGGGGCAGGTGAGTGATGCCGACAGTCTGGTGGTGATGCTCGATGCCGAAGATGCCTACCATCGAGTGGCGGATCAGGAGACCGAGATTTACTGGGGGGCCTACCTTGGCACGCCGGATGAAATCCTCCTCAGCGGCAAGCTCAAGGATGTCGCCGAGGAAATCGAGCGGGTGCGCAAGGCGGCGCGGGCCGAGCATGGTTGGATCATGGACACCTATCTGTTGCGCAAGCCTTGACCTCACGACCAAAGCGCTCGCGATACACCGACGGCGGGACGCCGACCACGCTGCGAAATGCCACACGAAAGCTTTCCACCGAACGATAGCCGCAGCGCAGGGCGATCTGCTCGGTGTTCTGCGGTGTGCTTTCCAGCAACTCCCGGGCCCGGGCCAAGCGTTCGTGTTGCAACCAGGTTTTGGGTGACTGGCCGCTGGCTTCGGTGAATTTGCGCAGGAAGGTGCGTTCGCTCATCGCCGCTTCGCTGGCCAGGTCGCGCACCTCCAGTGGCTCGTGCAGGCGCTCGCGGGCCCACTGCATCACGCGCGACAAGTCACTGCGCGGAGTCGGGCTGACCGGTGTCGGAATGAATTGCGCCTGACCGCCGGTGCGTTGCGGCGACATCACCAGTCGGCGCGCCACCGAGTTGGCCACCTGAGTGCCGAAGTCCCGCGTCACCAGGTGCAGGCAGGCGTCGATCCCGGCTGCGCTGCCGGCCGAAGTGATCAGTTGGCCGGAATCGACGTAGAGCACGTCCGGGTCGACATCGATGGTCGGGAAGCGCTCGGCCAGTTCCGAGGTATAGCGCCAGTGGGTGGTGGCGCCATGCCCGTCAAGCAGCCCGCTGGCCGCCAAAACAAAGACGCCCGAGCAGATCGAGAGCAACCGGGCGCCGCGCGAGTGCGCATCACGCAATGCTTCGAGCAATGCCTCGGGCACCGGCGCGCTGCGGTCGCGCCAGCCGGGAATGATGATGGTGCGCGCATCCGCCAACAATTCCAGACCACCATCGGCCAGCACCTGAATCCCGCCCATGGCGCGCATCGGGCCTTGATCCACCGCTGCGATGCAGTGCGCGTACCACGGAAAATCGAATTCCGGCCGGGCCAGGCCGAAGATCTCCACGGCGATGCCGAACTCGAAGGTACAGAGGCCGTCGTAGGCCAGAATCGCGACCAATCCAGGTGAATCAGGCATTTGGCGGAAATTTCCCGGTGAGTGTCTTGTGCGCCACTGTAGCGGCAAGCGGCGGCTCGATAAAGTCTGTTCATCCCTTCACCGATGCAGGAGCAACACAACATGCCTAGCCTGGTTCGCCAAATTCCCGCAGCCCCTTCGGCCATTGCCCTGATGCACTTCAGCAACCGTCTGACCTTCGAAACCGATTGTTCCGACGTCTTCAGCAGCCAGGAGGCGGGCGAGGTCGATTTCGTGCTGGTGGACGTGCGCGGACCCCTGGCCTTCGAGCGCGGCCATGTGCCGGGGGCGATCAACGTTCCGGGGCGTCTGCTGACGGCCGAAGCGCTGGCGGACTACCCGACCTCCACACTGTTCGTGGTCTATTGCGCCGGGCCCCACTGCAACGGCGCCAACAAGGCGGCGGTGAAGCTGGCGGCGTTGGGCTATCCGGTCAAGGAGATGATCGGCGGGGTGACCGGCTGGCTGGATGAAGGCTTTCAGTTGAGTGTTACGACACCGCGCGTCGCCACTGCCCCGATCGCTTGCGATTGCTGATAACCGGAAAGTTGCCGCTTCGGCGGCACCTTTGTCCGCTTTGTCCTACAACCCTTGCACCGCTCCGGCGCACACTTTTCCCATGTGATGGCACTCGCCGATTTTCTGCAAGTATTTGTCGCTTAAACACAATTTGCCCCGTGCGCGCCGCCATAGACTGCCGGCCACTTCGGTTTCTTTGCGCTCCATAGCCCAAGGCCGAACCTGACAATCGAAAGCTGCCAATAAAAGCCTCCGCACACGGGAGTAATAAATGAAAAAGCTGGTTATGTTCGGTGCCCTGGCACTGTCGATGTTGTCCCTGACCGCCGTGGCCGAAGACGCCAAACCGATTCGGATCGGTATCGAAGCCGGTTACCCGCCATTCTCGATGAAAACCCCTGACGGCAAACTGGCCGGTTTCGACGTGGACATCGGCGATGCGCTGTGTGAGCAGATGAAAGTCAAATGCACCTGGGTCGAGCAAGAGTTTGACGGCCTGATCCCGGCGCTGAAAGTGAAGAAGATCGACGCGATCCTGTCCTCGATGACCATCACGGACGACCGCAAGAAAAACGTCGATTTCACCATCAAGTACTACCACACCCCGGCGCGCTTCGTGATGAAGGCCGGCTCCGGCGTGAAAGACCCGCTGGTTGAGCTCAAAGGCAAGAAAGTCGGCGTGCTGCGCGCCAGTACCCACGACCGCTACGCCACCGAAGTGCTGGTACCGGCCGGGATCGAACTGGTGCGTTACGGCTCGCAGCAGGAAGCCAACCTGGATATGGTGTCCGGTCGTATCGATGCGATGCTGGCCGACTCGGTCAACCTGAGCGACGGCTTCCTGAAAACCGACGCCGGCAAAGGCTTCGAATTCGTTGGCCCGACCTACGAAGACGCCAAATACTTCGGCGGCGGCGCCGGTATCGCCGTGCGAAAAGGCGATACCGAGCTGGCGGAGAAATTCAACGCCGCCATCAACGAAATCCGCGCCAACGGCAAGTACAAGCAAGTGCAGGACAAGTACTTCGACTTTGACGTGTACGGCCATTAATACGCCGTAGAAAAAAGTGGCCCCGTTGACGCGGTGGCCACTTTTTTTTCGCCCGTGATTTATCCTGTCAGCACATTTCCAATGCAGTCACTGGGTAGCAGCGACTGCAGAATTTCCGGAGTTCCCCATGCAACGCATCGACCATGTTCTGCCCTGGAGCCATCTGGGCAGCGAACGCTCCCTCAGCGTCTTCCGTTACGGCGTCGGCCCACGCAAGGTTTATATCCAGGCGAGTCTGCACGCCGATGAGCTGCCGGGCATGCGCACTGCGTGGGAACTGAAAAAACGCCTGGCCGAGCTGGAGAGCAACGGTCAGTTGCAAGGCGTGATCGAACTGGTACCGGTGGCCAACCCGATCGGTCTCGATCAACACCTGCAAGGCAGTCACATGGGCCGCTTCGAGCTGGGCAGCGGCAAGAACTTCAACCGCTCCTTTGTCGAACTCAGTGCGCCAGTGGCCGAGCGCATCGGGAATCTGCTGGGCAGCGATGCCGAAGCCAACATTGCGTTGATCCGCCAGACCATGGGCCAAGTGCTCGACGGATTGCCGGCCCCGGCCTCGCAACTGGAAGCGCTGCACCGTCTCTTGCTGCGCCACGCCTGCGAGGCCGACATCACCCTCGATCTGCACTGCGACTTCGATGCCGCAATTCATCTCTACGCCTTGCCGCAGCACTGGCCGCAGTGGCAATCCCTCGCCGCACGCCTGAAGGCTGGCGTGGCGCTGTTGTGTGAGGACTCTGGCGGCAGTTCTTTTGACGAATCCTGCTCCACGCCGTGGTTGCGCCTGGCGCGGATGTTCCCGGAGGCGGCGATTCCGCCGGCCAACCTCGCCACCACCCTGGAGCTGGGCAGCATGGGCGACACCCGCGTCGATCAGGCTCAGGCCAATGGCGAGGCGATCCTGGGCTTTTTGGCCGAACAGGGCTTCATCAGCGGCGAATGGCCGAAAGCGCCGGAGGAGTGCTGCGAAGGCATGCCGTTCGAAGGCACCGAATACCTGTTCGCCCCGCATCATGGCGTGGTGAGTTTCCTGCGCGATGCCGGTGAGTGGGTCGAGCGCGGTGATGCGCTGTTTGAAGTGGTCGATCCGCTCAAGGATCGCGTGACCACCGTGCGCGCCGGCACCAGCGGCGTGTTGTTCGCCATAGATCGCGGTCGCTACACCCAGCCGGGGATCTGGCAGGCGAAGGTGGCGGGGCGCGAGCCGATTCGGGCGGGCAAGCTGATCAACGACTGACAGCCCATCTTCTGGATCGCAGTGTTAGGCTCTGTCGCGAACCCTGCACTGTGTGAAGGAAGGCTTATGTTGAAGGTGTTTGCTCTGCTGACTCTCCTGGCGTCCAGCGCCGTCCATGCTCAAACCTCGCTGCAAACCGATCTGCCACTCAACTACCTGGCCCAGGTGCACCCGGACGCCGAACCGCGTCCGCTGGTGGTTTTCCTGCATGGCTACGGCAGTAATGAAGCCGATCTGATCGGCATGAAATTTCAGCTGCCCAAGCAGTACAACTACCTGTCGGTGCAGGCGCCGATGGCGTTGGGGGAAGGGCGCTTCCAATGGTTTCGCAAGAAAGGCGACGGTGCCTACAACGGCGAGACTGATGATCTGAAGGTTGCCAGCCAGAAACTGCGGGCTTTTATCGCGGCGGCGGCGCAGAAATATCACGCGCGACCGGATAAGGTGTACCTGGTCGGTTTCAGCCAGGGCGCGATGATGACCTACGAGGTGGGGTTGAGGCAGCCGGCGGCGGTCGGTGGCATCGCCGCGTTGAGCGGGCGGGTGTTGCCGGTGCTCAAGAGCGAGCTGACATCAGCGCAACAACATCCGCCGCTGGAGATCTTCATCGGCCATGGCACGGCGGATGACCGGGTCCCCTACACGGGCGCCACTGCGGCCAAAGAGTTGCTCGAGAAGCTGGACTACACACCGGCGTTCCATGCCTATCCCGGCGTCGGCCACAGCATCAGCGCGGCCGAGCTTCGGGATCTGAACGACTGGTTGCAGCGACTCAACCCCTGAGCATCACTTTTCCTTGAGGATGGTTTTCACCAGCGCCTCGTGACCGCTCTTGTCGCTGGCCCGGGAAATCACCTGGACCAGCGCCATGCGCGTGCCGGAGCCGGCCAGCAACGTGGTGTTGAGGGTCTGGCCGCCGCCCTGGGTGGCGGTGCTGTCGACCTGACGCAGGCCCAGGCCATTGCCTTTCTGGGTCAGGCTCTTTTCGCTGAGCTTGTTGAAGTCCGGCAGGGCCTTGCGCTGAGCGTCGATGAAATCGGACACGGTGCCGTCGAGGAACGCACTGTCGTTGTCCTTGACGTTGTTGCCTTCGGGAATCTGGTTTTCGGCGGTGATGACCACCGTCTTGGTGGCATCGTTGGTGTACATCATGCCTTTGGCGCCGGTCGGACCGGCCGGCAGCGGGTCGCCGACGAAGCCCTTGGGCAGGACGAAACTGAATTTGCCGTCGAGCATCGAGACGTTCTCGGTGACAGCCTTCTCTTTGGCCTTGGCTGCCTGAGCATTGATGGCGCCGAAACCGGCCACCGCCGCCAGCAACAGGACGACGGCTTTCTTGCTAAGCAATGACATTCGAATCTCCGAGGGATGGTCGCGCTTGGGCGGCGATCATCCCACGGAGAACACCCGGCACTCCAGAGCGGTTTGTCCGGGCGAGGTCAGTTCGGCGACGGCGCAGGCGCCGGTTTGGCCAGCAACTGCCGGGTGACCCCGAGCATCGCCACCGAAACGGCCACCGCCACCACGAAGCCACCGAAACCAAGACCTGGAACGGTCAGCGCCAAGACCAGACAAAACGCCGAGAACGAATACATCCCTGTCGCCGTCGCCCGCAACAGCGCGGCGGTAAACGCCGGGCCACGGGTCTGCTGGGAAAACACCGCCATCACACTGCCGAGCACCGGGAACACCGCGAGCAATCCGCTCCAGCGCTCGCCCACCGTGCTGGCCAGCATCGTCACCACCAACGTCAACGCCGCCCCGGCGATCATCCGCCACACCAGTTTGTCCGACTTCGGCGCCGGGCCGCTGACCACCGGTTGAACCTTGGGAAACAAGTACGGCGCGGCAAGGAGGGCGGTCGCAGCGGCGACGATGGAGAAGGGCAACGACGCCGGAATCAGCGACAGGATCAGCGCCAGCACGGCCCAGACCGAAAGAGAAACCACCAGCGCCAACAGCCAGTTCGCCCGCTGCGCCACCTGCGCATAAGTGACGCAAAACGCGATCATCGCAAACATGGCCGACAGCGCCGCGACCGCCGATTGCGCGGCAAACGCCGGGCCTTGTTCGATGGCGAGGAAAAACAGAATCGGCCCGACCACCACCGGCAACCCCGACAGCCACCCGGCGACGCTGGGGCCCCAACGCTTGCCGGCGAGGGAAATCAGCAGCAGGAAACCGGGAATCAGCAGCAGTTTGAGGATCAGCACGCAGGTCTCTCCATCGGGTCAGAGGTGGCCACGTTAGCATTGTCGTGAATGGATTGCTGAAGATGCATGCAAAAAATGTATACAAAGTGCCGGGCGTGATCGCCGACTATGCTCTGACTATCAGGGTTTACCGGAGTCGATGCCGCAATGAGCAGAACACCGAAGGTGTTGCGTGGATGCTGCGGTATCGGCTTGTGGGCCTTGCTGCTGACGCCCACCTGGGCCAGTTGGCAGGACGCGGTGCCCGGTGCGCAGATCATCGGCACCGGCGATTTCAGCGTGTTCGGTTTCGACATTTATAACGCCCGGTTGTGGAGCGCCGCGCGTCCATTGGCTGACGGTCAGCCTTTTGCCCTGGAACTGATCTACCGACGCAACGTGTCCCGCGATGATCTGGTCAAGGCCAGTGTTGATGAGATCAAGCGCCTGGCGGGTTCCTCCATCAGCCCGGCGCAATTGGCGGTGTGGCAGGTCCAGATGCAGCAATCGTTCGTCGACGTCCAGGCCGGCACGCGGATTACCGGGGTGTATCTGCCGGGGCAGGGCGCGCGGTTCTTTGTCGGTCAACAGTTGCAGCATGAAATCGATGATCCGCAGTTCGCCCGGGCGTTTTTCGACATCTGGCTCGACCCGCGCACACGCAGTCCCGAGTTGCGTCAGCAATTGCTCGGCACTGCCAAACCCTGAGCGCAGCACGTCTGCTCTTGGGCACGCCGACTGAAACGTCTAAGCTGCGCCTTTCGACTTGTTTCTGGATGTGTGCGTGAAATTCAGTTTGCCCAAAATCGCCACCGCGCCGTTCTGCCCGCCGGAAGTGGCCGGCAGTGTCCCGGTGGATCCGAATGCCTCGTTCTTCAAACGCGTGCTGCGTTTTGCCGGCCCCGGTTTGCTGGTGTCGATCGGCTACATGGACCCGGGCAACTGGGCCACCGCAATCGAGGCCGGTTCGCGCTTTGGTTACAGCCTATTGTTCGTGGTGTTGCTGGCGAGCCTGGCGGGCATGGTCGTGCAATGCCTGTGTTCGCGGCTGGGCATCGCCACCGGGCGTGATCTGGCGCAGCTGTCCCGCGAGCGTTACAGCACTCCTACGGCACGGCTGCAATGGGTGCTGGCGGAAATCTCGATCATTGCCACTGACCTGGCAGAAGTGCTTGGTTGCGCACTGGCGTTTCACTTGTTGCTGGGTTGTTCGCTGACATTTGGCATCGCCCTGACCGCATTCGATACGTTACTGGTGTTGGCCCTGCAAAACCGCGGTTTCCGGCGGCTGGAAGCGATCATGCTGGTGCTGGTGGGCACCATCGGCGTGTGCTTCTTCGTTGAATTGTTGCTGATCAAACCGTACTGGCCGGACGTCGCCCAAGGCTTCAAACCGTCACTGTCGGCGATCAGCGAGGCGGCGCCGCTGTACCTGGCCATCGGCATCCTCGGCGCCACGGTGATGCCGCACAACTTGTACCTGCACACCTCGATCGTACAAACGCGACTGATCGGCCGGGACCTCGCGAGCAAACAGGATGCAGTGAATCTGGCACGCATCGACACCATCGGCTCGCTGGCGCTGGCGTTGCTGGTCAACGCGGCGATCCTGATCCTTGCGGCGGCAGCCTTTCATCAGTCCGGGCACACCGACGTGGTGGACATCCAGGACGCCTATCACTTGCTCGATCCGCTGGTGGGCGGCGCGCTGGCCAGCGTGCTGTTCGGTGTGGCGCTGCTGGCGTCGGGGCAGAGTTCGACCTTCACCGGCACCATCGCCGGGCAGGTGATCATGGAAGGCTATTTGAATCTGCGGATTCCCTGCTGGCAGCGCCGCTTGATTACCCGCGGGCTGGCGCTGATTCCGGCGTTCATCGGCGTGTGGCTGATGGGCGACGGCGCGGTGGGCAAGTTGCTGGTGTTGAGTCAGGTGGTGCTGAGCCTGCAATTGCCGTTTGCGCTGTATCCGCTGATTCGCATGACCAACGACAAACAGCTGATGGGGCCGTTTGTGAATCGCTGGCCGACGCGGGTGCTGGCGTGGGGGTTGTTTGTGGTGATCAGCGGCGCCAATGCCTGGCTGATTCTGCAGTTGGCCGCCTAACGGCCGAAAGCATCCACCACAAAATCAATGAACACCCGAGTCTTGGCCGGCATCAAGGTGCGGCTCGGGTAGTACAGCGATATCGCCCCGGCATCGCACTGCCAGTCGGGCAACAGCCGCACCAGTTCACCGCGCTCGATCTGCGCGCTGACATCGGGCAACACCAGCATCGTCACCCCGAGGCCCAGCAGCGCAGCCTTGCGCATGGCCATTGGATCGTTCAGCACAATATTCGGATTGAGCAGGGCGCTGGCCTGTTCGCCAGCGTCGTTGTGCATCTGCCATTGGCGAATGCGCCCGGTGCGCAGGCCGCGCATGACGATGCCTTGGTGATCGGCGAGGTCTGTCGGATGTCGGGGCAGGGCGCGTCCGGCCAGATAGGCCGGTGAGGCCACTGCCAATATTTCAGCAGACGCCAGTCGCCGGGAAACCACCCCGGGCGTCAGCTCGAATCCGCCGCCAATCGCCACGTCGTAGCCCTCGGCGATCAAATCCACCTGGCGATTCTCGAAGTGCCACTCCGGGCGAATCAGCGGATAGCGCGCCAGAAACTCCGGCAACAGCGGCAGCATGTGATCGATGCCGAACGTTGGCGGCAGGCTGATCTTGAGGACACCCGCCGGCTCGCCGCGCTCGGTCGCCACCGTCGCAATCGCGGCCTGCAAGGCATCGAGGTTGCCGCCGATACTCGCCAGAAAACCTTCGCCGGCCTCGGTCAGCGACAGCTTGCGGGTCGAGCGCTGGAACAGTCGCACGCCGAGGTTGCGTTCCAGAATCGCCACGTTACGGCTGACCGCCGCCGGGGTCAGTGCGAGTAGCCGTGCTGCGGCGGAGAAACTGCCGGTCTCGGCGCTGCGGACGAAGGATTCAAGATTGGCGAGGGTTTCCATAGTTTCGACCTGATAGCGATGCTTGAAGATCATTCAAGGTATTACCGGCTAATCAAGTGGGAATGGCAAGTGCAAGATTGGTTTCGAGTCTTACCCCACTTTCTGGAGAACACCATGAGCACTATCGGAATCATCGGCGCTGGCGCCATCGGTTCAGCGTTTGCCAAAGCCTTGTCGCGTCAGGATATCCCGTTGGTCATCGCCAACAGTCGCGGGCCGGAGACCTTGGCCGAACTGGTGGCAGAACTCGGTCCGACCGCCCGCGCCGTTACCCGTGAAGAAGCCGCTGCCCAGGACATCGTGCTGGTCGCGGTGAACTGGTCGAAACTGCCGACGGCGCTGGCCGGGCTGCCGGACTTTGGCGGGCGAATCGTCATCGACGCCAACAACTCGATTGAAGCGCCGTCGTTCAAACCGGTGGATTTGCAGGGGCGGCCGTCCAGCGAAGTGTTCGCTGAGTGGGTGCCGGGTGCGCGGGTGGTCAAGGCATTCAACCATTTGCTGGCGCGTTTGCTGGAGGCGGATCCGGCGTCGGAGGGTGGCAAGCGCGTGTTGTTCCTGTCCGGGGATGATGCGCAGGCCAAGGCTGAAGTCGGCGCGCTGATCGATCAGCTCGGCTTCTTTGGTATCGATCTGGGCGAGTTGAGTGTGGGTGCGCGGCTGGTGCAGTTCCCGGGCGGGCCGTTGCCGGTGCTGAATCTGGTGAAGTTCGCCTGACAACGGACAAAAAAATACCCGGTGCGACGTGAGTCGTACCGGGTTTGTTGCCAACGGATATTGGATGTCGTGGATCCGCCGTCCGCTGTTGAACTTCTTTTGCGCTTACGCGCGTTCCAGCGCCAGGGCCACGCCCTGACCGCCGCCGATGCACAGGGTCGCCAGACCCTTTTTCGCATCACGCTTGATCATTTCATGCAGCAGGGTCACCAGCACACGGCAGCCCGATGCACCGATCGGGTGACCGAGAGCGATGGCGCCGCCGTTGACGTTGACCTTGTCCAGATCCCATTGCAGATCCTTGGCCACCGCCAGCGATTGCGCGGCGAAGGCTTCGTTGGCTTCGATCAGGTCGAGTTGGCCGATGCTCCAGCCCGCCTTGTCCAGGCAGCGGCGAGTGGCCGACACCGGGCCGATGCCCATGATCGCCGGGTCGACGCCGGCGTTGGCGTAGGCGGCGATTTTCGCCAGGACCGGCAGGCCCAGGGCCTTGGCTTTTTCGGCGCTCATCAGAATGACGGCCGCCGCGCCGTCGTTCAGCGACGAAGCGTTGCCGGCGGTGACGCTGCCGTCCTTTTTGAAGGCCGGGCGCAGTTTGGCCAGGGATTCGGCGGTGGTGTCGCCCCGTGGCTGCTCGTCGACCTTGAACGCCACCGGATCGCCCTTGCGCTGCGGGATCAGGATCGGGGTGATTTCATCGACAAATCGGCCGGCCTCGATGGCTGCGGCGGCTTTCCGTTGCGAGGCTGCAGCGAAGGCGTCTTGCTGCTCGCGGCTGATCTCGTATTTCTCGACCAGATTCTCGGCGGTGATGCCCATGTGGTAATCGTTGAACGCATCCCACAGGCCGTCGCTGATCATGGTGTCGACGATTTGTGCGTGACCCATGCGCAGACCGGTGCGCGCGCCCGGCATTACATAGTTGGCCAGGCTCATGTTTTCCTGGCCACCGGCGATGATCACGTCCGCGTCGCCGCAACGGATCGCCTGGGCGCCGAGGTGCAGGGCCTTGAGGCCCGAGCCGCAGACCTTGTTCAGGGTCATGGCCGGCACGGCGTGGGGCAGGCCGGCCTTGATCGCCGACTGGCGCGCCGGGTTCTGGCCGGCGCCGGCGGTCAGCACCTGGCCCATGATCACTTCATCGACCTGAGCACCGTCCAGACCGGTCTGCTCAAGCAACTGGCGGATGACCGCCGCACCCAGATCCACGGCGGAGACGGTGGCCAGCGAACCCTGGAAACTGCCGATCGCGGTACGCGTGGCGGCAACAATGACGACGTCTTGCATTTTCGAATTCCTCACTCGGCAGCGAACTGCATTTCCGGTACGTGATCCGGGATGATCAGTTTACCAGCGGTTTTGGCGACGATTTCCTCGACGCTGACGCCAGGTGCGCGTTCCTTGAGGACAAAAGCGCCATTTTCGATTTCCAGGTACGCCAGGTCAGTCAGCACGCGCTTGATGCAACCGGCACCGGTCAGCGGCAGGCTGCACTGGCTCAGCAACTTGGACTCACCGTCCTTGGACGCGTGGGTCATGATGACGATGATGTTGTCGGCGCCGGCCACCAGGTCCATCGCACCGCCCATGCCCTTGACCAGTTTGCCGGGAATCATCCACGAGGCGATGTTGCCTTGTACGTCCACTTCGAAGGCGCCCAGCACGGTCAGGTCGACATGACCGCCGCGGATCATCGCGAAGGACTCGGCGGAGTTGAAGATCGAAGCGCCGATGCGCGCAGTCACAGTCTGTTTGCCGGCGTTGATCATGTCGGCATCAATAGTCTCTTCAGTCGGGAAAGGCCCCATGCCGAGCAGGCCGTTTTCCGATTGCAGCATGACTTCCATGCCTTCGGGGATGTAGTTGGCGACCAGGGTCGGAATGCCGATACCGAGGTTCACGTAGTAGCCGTCCTGCATTTCGCGGGCGACGCGTTGAGCCATTTGTTCGCGGGTAAGTGCCATGTTCTTGTTCTCCGTCAGCCTGGATTATTTGCGGATGGTGCGTTGTTCGATGCGTTTTTCGAACGTGCCGCAAATGACCCGGTCGACGTAGATGCCGGGGGTGTGGATCTGCGACGGATCCAGCTCGCCGGGTTCGACGATTTCTTCGACTTCGACCACGGTGATCTTGCCGGCGGTGGCGGCCAGCGGGTTGAAGTTCTGCGCGGTGTGACGGTAGATGACGTTGCCGAAGTGGTCGGCTTTCCAGCCTTTGACGATGGCAAAGTCGCCGGTGATGGATTCTTCCATCAGGTACTTGCGACCGTGGAATTCACGCACTTCCTTGCCTTCGGCGACCGGGGTGCCGACGCCGGTGGCGGTGAAGAACGCCGGGATGCCGGCACCGCCTGCGCGCATTTTTTCGGCGAGGGTGCCTTGCGGGGTAAGGACGACTTCGATGTCGCCTTTGAGCAGTTGCTCTTCGAACAGTTTGTTTTCGCCGACGTAGGAGGCGACCACCTTGCGGATCTGGCGGTCGGTCAGCAGCACGCCGAGGCCGAAGCCATCAACGCCGCAGTTGTTGGAGACGACGGTGAGGTCGCGGGTGCCCTTGCGCTTGATCTCGGCGATCAGGTTTTCCGGGATGCCGCACAGGCCGAAGCCGCCGGCGATTACGGTCATGCCGTCTTCAAGACCTGCCATGGCTTCCTCGTAGGAGTACACGCGCTTGTCGAAACCTGCCATATGCACCTCTTTTATTGTTTGTCGGGCGGCTGGCTAGCCGAATGACTGGAGTGTCGCGCTGAAGGATATATTTGTTAAGTTGATTTTTAAGGTTGATTGATTGATAAAGCTCATCAAATCACTGTTCTCCGTGCTGATCGTTCAGCTTAGTCCCTTGAGTGAATCGTTCATGACCATCAAGCAGATGCGCGCCTTTCTCGCCGTGGCCCAGAGCCTGAGCTTTGCCGTGGCCTGCGAGCGCCTGCACCTGTCGCAGTCGGCGCTGAGCCTGACCATCAAGGCGCTGGAAGAAGGGTTGGGCGGGCGCCTGTTCAGCCGAAATACGCGCAACGTGGCGCTGACCCCGGAAGGGGAATCGCTGCTGCCGCTGGCCCGGCGCCTGATCGCCGACTGGGACAACGCCGAAGACGAAATGCGCCAGCGCTTCAGCCTGCAACGGGGGCGGGTGACGCTGGCGGCGATGCCGTCGTTTGCCGGCAATCTGCTGCCGCCGATCCTCAAAACCTTCCGCGCGCGCTATCCGAACGTCAACGTCACGGTCAACGACGTGATCAACGAGCAAGTGCTGGAAATGGTCCGCGATCGTCAGGTCGAACTCGGCGTGGCGTTCGAGCCGATGCAAAACACTTCGCTGACCTTCACACCTCTATACAAGGATCGCTTTGTCGCGGTGGTGCCGCAGGATTCACCGCTCGCCCAGCGCACTGACATCGACTGGCAGACCTTGCTGCAGGAACCGTTCATCACCCTGCAACGACCGTCCACGGTACGGGTGATGCTGGAGGAACATTTGCAAGCCCGGGGCATGAAACTGCCGGTGGAGTTTGAAAGCCATCAACTGGCAACGGTCGGGCGGATGGTGGCTAGCGGGTTGGGCGTCAGTGCGGTGCCAGCCTTGTGTGCCGGGCAGATGCGCGAACTGGGCGCGCATTGCCTGACCTTGCACGAGCCGGTGGTGGAGCGGGCGATTGGCGTGCTGACGGATCCGGGGAATGAATTGTCGGCGGCGGCGCAGGCGCTTTTTGACATTCTCAGGGTTGAACACTGACTTTGGGAGGCCGCTAAGTCAGGCGTTCTGCCAGTAGCGGCAGCAGCTGTTCGCACGACTCCTCAATCTTCAAATCCAGCAACTCGTCCGCCCGCGTCTTGCCGAGATTGATCGCAATCAACGGCTTGCCCCGATCCGCAATCACCCGGCACAGGCGAAACGCCGAATACGCCATCAACGACGAACCCACCACCAGCATCCCGGCTGCGTTCTCTGCCGCCGCCATGGCCCGCGCCGCCGTCGGTTGCGCGACGTTCTCACCAAAAAACACCACGTCCGGCTTCATCCGCTCACCTTCACAATGCGGACAATGCGGCACCTGGAAACGTGCCTCGAAAGCCGGATCAAGCAGGGTATCGCCGTCCGGCGCCTGCACAGCATCGACACCCGCCAGATATGGATTCTGCGTTTCCATCAGTTGCTGAATCGAATCCCGCTCGCTGCGCTGGCCGCAATCCAGGCACAGCACCCGATGCAGGCTGCCGTGCAGTTCGATGACATCGTGACTGCCGGCCTGATCGTGCAAGGTATCGACATTCTGGGTGATCAATCCGCCGATCCGACCAAGGTTTTGCAGGCTGGCCAGCGCCTCGTGCGCGGCATTCGGTTGCGCCTGACGTACGCGTGGCCAACCGAGCATCGCCCGGGCCCAGTAGCGACGGCGCGACTCGGGTGCCGACAGAAATTCCTGATACATCATCGGCTGCCGGCCCCGGCGCACACCGTTGATGTCGCGGTAATCGGGGATGCCCGACGGCGTGCTGATACCGGCGCCGGTCAGCACCATGAAATCGCCGTCGGCCATGGCCTGTTGCAGGTAATCGAGGTGTTCGTGGAAGGGGCGGTCGAGCATGGTCAGCGCTCCGCAGGCTGTAAGTGCCTTGCAGGTTAGCACTGCCGGGCGCCTCTTTTCAGAGGCGCCCGCTGCCGACGTTTACTTGCGAGCCTCCAGGATCAGGTTGAACGGCGTCTGCGTCGCCCGCCGGAACTGCTTGAATCCGGCTTCACTGAACACTTTGCGCAAGCGCATCTCGCCGGCTTGCGCACCGAGCCCCAGGCCCACTTCCTGAGACAGCGAGTTCGGCGTGCAAATGAACGTCGAGGCTGCATAGAACAAGCGCCCAACCGGATTGATGTTGTCGTCCAGTGTGTCGTTGGCAAAGGGTTCGACCAACAGCACGGTGCCGTCGTCTTTCAGGCAATCGTAAGCATGCCGTGCGGCACCGACCGGGTCGCCCATGTCGTGCAGGCAGTCGAAATAGCAGATCAGGTCGTAGTCATCGCCGGGAAAGCTCTTCGCCGTTCCCTGGAAAAACCGCGCCCGGCTGCTCACTCCGCCTTCTTCGGCCCGCTGGGTGGCGACGCTCACCGAGGGCGCATGGTAGTCGAAACCGACGAAACGCGAGTTGGGATAGGCCTGGGCCATGATCACCGTGGAGGCGCCATGACCGCAGCCGACATCGGCGACCTTGGCGCCGTCTTCGAGTTTGGCCACCACGCCCTCCAGTGCCGGCAGCCATTCGGCGATCAAGTGCCCTTTGTAGCCGGGACGGAAGAACCGTTCTGTGCCGGTGAACATGCACGGATGGTGATCGCCCCAGGGCAGGGCGCCATTGCCGCGCATGGCTTTGACCAGCTTGTCCTTGTCGTGGAAAAACGACGCCACCACGCCAAGCCCGCCGGCCACGTAGACCGGCGAATCTTCCTTGGCCAAGGCCATGGCCTGTTCCTCCGGCAGACGGAACTTGCCGTCCAGGTGTTCCATGTAGCCTGAGGCGGCGTGGGCGCTAAGCCATTCGCGCACCAGGCGAGTGTTGCAGGCGGTTTTTTCGGCGAGGGTTTCCGGGGATATCGGCTGGCTGTCGGCCATGGCTTTGTACAAACCAAGTTCTTCGCCGACGATGACATTGGCCAGCATCGCCGCACCGCCCATGTCGTTGACCAGTTTGCCCATGAACTCGTTGAGTCTGGCCTCGTCCATGTCATGTGCTCCTGTCAAGGATCACAGTCCGGTGGTGATGGGGGTCGAGGCATTCACCACCGGGCGGTGGTCGTGGAAACGGGCAGGGCGACACTGCTGTCCTGCGTCCCCCTCGACTGGGTAATGATTGAGTCTAGTCGCTGTTGGTGCCGGTGGGAGCGGGCTGCGTAGATTTCGAGGCCGTGAATCGTTGTGTATCGCGAGGGCCAAGACAGAGCGCCGGCCCATGTCCGCCAGGAGCAAACGGCGGACGAAAAAAAACCGCCTTGCGGGGCGGTTTTCTAGCAAGCCTCAGATTGCGGCTGAGGCTTAGTGCGTCTCACCGGAAGCACTGGCGTGGAGGCCATGTTATTGAGCTTTTCCTATCCTTGCAACGTGATTTTTACCCACCATGAGTAGGTGTATCAGAGATCCTAGGCAGTGTTTTCAGTACCTGATGCCGGAGAGAGATGCTGACAGAAATAACAGTTTACAAAAGACGCGCTTCTTTCATTTGAGAATCACTGAGCCGAGACTTACCACCTGCGATTCTAGGTTAATATGCGCGCGCTCACACCCTGGTGCAACGGAGGGGTTTGGCTGGTGGCCTAACGGTTTCACGCCCTCTGACACGGTTTTGCATCCGTGCCGGAATGATGTTTCGGAGGGATTTCAACCGGCCACCTCACCGGAAGTACTGGCGTGTTCTTCCGAAGGCACGCGTGATCCGGTAAGTGCGCTGGAGGTTTGGCCCCCAACCTTGGAGGCCAAAACGTATGAAGCTTTTGTTGCGTACGTTGAGCCTCGTATGGAGATTGTTGAAAGCGTTTCGCTTTTACGAGTTCCTGCGAGACCACTTTGACGACCTGAAGTAACGGTCGTTGATGTGGGGAAAAGCCCGTGTCAGTTTCGGCTGATGCGGGTTTTTTTTGACTCGTTAATCTGTCAAAAATAATAGTTCAATCAGCTAATTCTCGTGCGGAGGTAGGGAATTTCGTCGGCATCTGTAAGTGTCATCCGTAAGCTCTGAACTCTTCGGACTGTCAGGAACCGGGGCGAGCTTCGAGCATCGCCTGTTTGGTAGTAGGCATGCCGTTCACGAAGAAGTCAGCGGGTTCTGTATCCCATTGTGTACAGACCAGCCGCCGATACAAAACCCGCCACTTCCCGCGCATTGCCCACACAGCCGCGATACACCCGCCGGTTTAACTGAGTCTGTCAGTCGCCACGCCCGGCGGCTCTTCAGCAGAGGTCTTGCCCATGCAGACTCCCCACCCCACCTTGCAGGCCAGCGTCGGGCTCGGCCTGCGTCGCGGCTTGATGAAGGATCTTCAAGCCGCCCGCATCGGCGATTTCGACTTTCTCGAAGTCGCCCCGGAAAACTGGATCGGCGTCGGCGGTGCCCACGGTGCCGCGCTGTGTGAACTGGCCGAGCGTTATCCGTTGTCCTGCCACGGCCTGTCGTTGTCGCTCGGTGGATCGGCGCCGCTGGACGTCGATTTCCTTCGGGAAGTCCGGGTGTTTCTCGATCATTACAACGTGCCGCTGTACAGCGAGCACTTGAGCTATTGCAGCGACGACGGTCACCTCTATGACCTGCTGCCGCTGCCATTCACCGAAGAGGCGGTGCACCACGTTGCCGCGCGGATCCGTCAGGCCCAGGACATTCTCGGCCGGCGCCTGGCAGTGGAAAACGTTTCCTATTACGCCGCCCCCCGGCAGGACATGGACGAGGTGACCTTCACTAACGCCGTGCTGCGCGAGGCCGATTGCGACCTGCTGCTGGACGTCAACAACGTCTACGTCAACTCGATCAACCACGGGTTCGACCCGCAGACATTTCTGGTCGGGATCGAGTCGGGCCGGGTGGTCGGGATGCACGTGGCCGGGCATTTCGACGAGTCCGACACGCTGAAGATCGATACCCACGGCGCTTCGGTGAAGCCAGTGGTCTGGTCGCTGCTGGCAGATGCCTATGCACGCTTTGGCGCACAGCCGACCTTGCTCGAGCGCGACTTCAACTTTCCGGCCTTCTCGGAACTGGTGGCCGAGTTGCAGACCATTCGCCGCTTGCAGAATCAGGGAGGCCAACGTGGATAACCTTGAGCAGCAACAACTGGCGCTGACTCGCTACTTGCGCGATCCCGAGAACGAGACGCCCCCGGCCGACATGAATGCGGCGCGGGTCAACGTCTATCGCGATCTGGTGTTCAACAATGTCTCGCAACTGTTGGGCGGGACGTTTCCGGTGCTGATCCGGATCATCGGTCAGGAGCGCTGGCGCACATTGATTCGCGGCTTCCTGCGGGACTACCGGGCTCAGACGCCGAAATTCGGTGAGATCGCCGAGGCGTTTGTCGATTACCTCGCCTCGGAACCCGCAGTGTTGAGCATGGGCGAGTGGCCGGCATTTCTGGTGGAGCTGGCGCATTACGAATGGGTGGAAATGGTGTTGCAGCAGTCCGATGCCCAGCCGCTGCCGGCAAGTGATCCCGCGCTGCTGCTGGAGCGGCCACTGCAGGTTTCGGCGCTGGCGTGGCCATTGGCGTACGCATGGCCGGTACAGATGCTCGGGCCGGATCATCAGCCGTCTGCGCCACCGGCCCAGCCGACGTTGTTGCTGGTGCGGCGCACAATGGATTTCAGTGTGAAGTTTTCCGAGCTGAGCCCGTTGGCGTGGCGGTTGTTGCAGCGAATTGGCGAGTTCCCTGCGCTGAACGGTCGTGAACAACTGGAAGGGTTGGCGATGGAAGCGGGGATGCCAGTAACAGCATCGTTCATGGACAGTGGTCTGGCGTTGTTGCAGCAGATGCATGAGGACGGTGTGTTAGGCATTACCTGATTTCGCAAACACCGCAAATCCTGTGGGAGCGGGCAAGCCCGCTCCCACAGGGAATTATGTTTGACTCAGGAATGCATGGGCAGCTTCAGTTCAGCACACAACCCGCCACCGTCACGATTGCTCAGATTCAGCGAACCCCCCAGCGCCATCGCCAGTTGCTGGGCAATCGCCAGGCCCAGTCCCGTACCGCCGGTGCTGCGGTTGCGCGAGTTTTCCACGCGGTAGAACGGCTCCATCACCTGCGCCAGTTCCTCTTCGGCGATGCCCGGTCCGCGATCCATGACTTTGATCGAGAGGCCGTTGCTTTGGCGTTCGACCAATAGTTCGGCAGCACCGGCAAATTTCAGCGCGTTGTCGGTCAGGTTGACCAACACCCGGCGCAAGGCATGAGGTCGGGTGTCGATGACCGCTTCGCTCTTGCCGCTCAACTGCACCTCCTTGCCCATGTCCTGATAATCGAACACCAGGCTGTCGAGGAACGAATCGAGGTTGGTGCGGCGGCTTTCCTCGGTCGCGCCGTGGATGCTGCGCGCGTAGGCCACGCCTTCACGCACCAGATGCTCCATCTCGCCGAGGTCGTTCCACAGCTTGTCCTTTTCCGTCGAATCGTCCATGAACTCCGCGCGCAGTTTCATCCGTGTGATCGGGGTTTGCAGGTCATGGGAAATCGCTGCCAGCAATTGCATGCGTTCTTTAAGGTACGCGGCGATCCGCGCCTGCATGGTGTTGAACGCACGGGCGGCGTAGGCCACTTCGCTCGGACCCTTTTCGTCCAGATTGATCGGGTGAGCATTAGGGTCAAGGGTTTCCACTGCGTTGGCCAGACGGGT
Source organism: Pseudomonas fluorescens (assembly GCF_012974785.1). Taxonomy (GTDB): domain Bacteria; phylum Pseudomonadota; class Gammaproteobacteria; order Pseudomonadales; family Pseudomonadaceae; genus Aquipseudomonas; species Aquipseudomonas fluorescens_BT. Next base: position 2,378,012 of record NZ_CP027561.1, read on the forward strand.
CAGGGGACGGATGGCGATGCGTACCGCCAGCCAGGTGCAGGCAATCATCAGCGCCAGTTGCCCCAGCAGCACCACCGGCAGCCACGGCGACAGCGGCACCATCGACGGGCGAACGTCGATGGTCACCGGGCTGCCGTCGCTCAGGCGCAGGTGGCCCTGAAAGTGCTTTTTCGGCCCCGGAATGTCGGTGAAGGTCAGCGGGTACTTCTCGCCAATGGCGTCGGTGATCGAGGTGACCGCGATCGGCACTTCGCCGGCGCCGATCGGTGTACCCGGTTCGCCCTCGCTGAGCAGGTAACCGTAGTTGTTCCGGGCCAGGCGTTCGAGCCACATCGGACGCTCTTCGGCCGGCAAGCGATCGAGGATCGCAATCGAGGTCGAAACGTCGGTTTCCAGGTTGCCGAGCATGGTGTTTTTCGCACTTTCATATCGCTCGTAATACTGCGCACCGAACGACAACGCCTGGGCCAGCAGCAAGCCGATCAGGAAAATCAGCGACAACCGTGAGGCCAGCGTGCGCGGCCAGTGCAGGGAGAACGTCATGCGGGCGCTCCGAGGATTTCGACCGGTAGCGAGAACACATAACCTTCACTGCGCACGGTCTTGATGTAGGCAGGTTCCCGGGCGTCGTCCAGCAGGCGCTGGCGCAAACGGCTGACCAACAGATCGATGGAACGATCGAACAGATCGGCGTCGCGGCCCTGGGTCAGGTTGAGCAGTTGATCGCGGCTCAACACTCGTTGCGGATGGTCGAGGAACACCCGCAGCAAACGGTATTCCGCGCCGCTCAGGGCGACCATGGTGCCGTCGGTGTCGAGCAGATGGCGGGCCGAAGTGTCGAGTTGCCAGCGCCCGAAGGCCAGCAAACGGCCGCTTTCGGTGACCACCAGATTGGGTGGCAGCATCCGCGTGCGTCGCAGCACGGCATTGATTCGCGCCAGCAGCTCGCGTGCGGCGAAGGGTTTGGTCAGGTAATCGTCGGCACCCATTTCCAGGCCGATGATGCGGTCGGTTTCGTCGTTGCGGGCCGTCAGCATCAAGACTGGCGTGGCCTTGTGTTTGCCGGCGCGCAATTCGCGGCACAGCAGGAGGCCGTCATCGCCCGGCATCATGATGTCGAGCACGATCAGGTCGACAGTGTTGGCTTCCAGAAAACTGCGCATCTGCCGGCCATCAGCGACCACCGTGGTGCGCAGGCCGTTCTTTTTCAGGTAGTTGCCAACCAGTTCGCGAATCTCGCGGTCGTCATCGACGATGAGAATGTGATCGACATGATCCATGGAGCCAAACCTCTATCAAGTGGGGGAATGTCTCGCAGTCTATAGAGCCCGCGCGGGCTCGCCTGCCTGCCTTTGTATTGCAGTGTATCCGGCGCAACGGTGGATACATGTGGACGCAAAATCGCGATTTTTTCAGGGTTTTGTATCGCTGTGTATCCCCCTGCGGGCGAGATACGTAGCGATTTATACCGGCTGTTTTCCGACACAGACGGGATACCTCGCGAGCTTTAAATGAGCTCCATCGAGGCACACCGCAACGCCTCGGCTCAATCAACGACCTACCCATTGAAGCCTTGAGGAAATCGCCATGACCAACAAATCCGTAATCGCCGCCTGCCTGTTTGCCGCCCTGAACATCTGCACCCTGTCGGCCCGCGCCGAAGCGGTTGCCCCGCAAACCTACACCTACGGCACCCATCTGGACATCCAGAAAGTGCTCTCGATGAAAGAAGACCAATCGATGACCTGCGGCATCGTCGACGCCCGCATGACCTACCTCGATTCGGCCGGTCAGACCCGCGTTCTCGACTACAGCAAATTCGCTGACGGCTGTGACAACCAGAACTGATCCGCCACCCATTTAAAGGAAGATTGCCATGAACAACGTTTCGCGTTTCTTGACCGCCATTGCCTTCTCGTTTGCCGGTGTCGCGGCGCATGCCAACAGCGCCGTCGAACAGAATAGCTGCGCCGGCAGCACCTGCTTTCAACTGAGCCCGGTGGCCAAACAGGGCAGCGATGCCTTGATCGCCGCCGACGGCGCCAGCCGCACGCCGCAAGGGCAGATGGTGGCGGCCGACGGCTCCAGCCGCACGCCGCAAGGACAGATGGTGGCGGAAAACGGCGCCAGCCGCACACCGCAAAGCCAATGGCTGGACAGCCAGACCGCTTGAGCTACCCGGGTGCCTGTCGGTGAACGGCAGGCACCTGTTTGATCGGCAGACCGCCCACATTTCAAAAGGTGAACCCTATGTTCCTCATCGCTTTCCTGGGCGGTCTGTTGACTGTCCTCAGCCCCTGCATTCTGCCGGTGGTGCCGTTCCTGTTTGCCGGAGTCGACCGCAGCCGTTCCTCGATCCTGCTGACCCTCGGCGGCATGGCCCTGACCTTCGCCCTGATCTCCAGCCTCGCGGTAGTCAGCAGCGAGTGGGTGATCCAGGCCAACAACACCGGCCGACACATCGCGCTGATCGTGATGGTGCTGTTTGCGCTGTCGCTGATTTCCGCACGCATCGGTGACTGGCTGGCGCGGCCATTCGTGTTGCTGGGTAATCGCCTGGATCCGGACACCCGCAAGAAGGCCGGCCCCATGGGCTCGATCATGATCGGCGTGGCCACCGGTCTGCTGTGGGCACCGTGTGCCGGTCCAATCCTCGGCGTGATCCTCACTGGCGCCATGTTGCAAGGTGCCAATGCCCAGACCAGCCTGTTGCTGCTGGCTTACGGCGCGGGCAGTGCGCTGTCGCTGGGGACGCTGATCTTCGCCGGTCGCGGCTTGGTCAACCGGTTGAAACCGTCGATCCCGTTCACCGGCTGGTTGCGGCGCGGGGCGGGCGTTGCGGTGTTGGCGGCAGCCGCCGTGATCTCCACCGGCGCTGATAAAACCCTGCTGGCCGGCACGTCGTCCGAAGGCGTCGCCAGCGTCGAGAAAAACGTGTTGGAAAACGCGCCGAAAGTGATCGATTACTTCATCAGCAAAGTGCGGGCGGATTCGACGTCGGACGAGCAGGGCAAAGGCGCGATGCCGTCACTGGCCGGCGCAGTGCAATGGCTGAACTCCCCGGAGCTGAACGCCGAATCCCTGCGCGGCAAAGTGGTGCTGGTGGACTTCTGGACCTACGACTGCATCAACTGCCAGCACACGCTGCCGTACGTGAAAGAGTGGGAGAAGAAGTACGGCAAGGACGGCCTGGTGGTGATCGGCGTGCATACCCCGGAATACGCCTACGAGCGAATCATCGACAACGTCAAGGATCAGGTGAAGAAACTCGGTATCACCTACCCGGTGGCCATCGACAACAACTACGCGATCTGGCGCAACTTCGACAACCAGTACTGGCCGGCGCACTACCTGATCGATGCCAAGGGGCAGGTGCGTTACACCCACTTTGGCGAGGGTCGCTATGAAGCTCAGGAGCAGATGATTCAGCAACTGCTCAAAGAGGCCAAGGCACCTGCAGCCTGAACCGCGAACGTCAATGGCTCACAGGTCGCGCACCATGAGCCATTGTTCGTTGTCCCAGGCCTGAAAACGCTCCAGCACTGTCCAGCCGCGTTTGGCGTAGTAGTCCTGTTTGTTTTGCGTATGCAGGTAGAAACGCGGTAGGCCTTGTTTCTTTGCTTGCTCGGCAATTCCTTCGATCAATTTTTCTGCCAGCCCCTGACCGCGAGATTCGGGACTGACCAGCACGCAGGCCAGCCAAGGCTCCAGATCCGGTCGTTGCGCAAGATCTGCACGAGCCAGTGCCGCGCCACCGAGCAAACGTTCGCCGTCCAGCGCGATCAGGCAGCGCCAGTCACCATTGGTTTGCCCTTCGGCAAATTCCCGCTGCCACTCGGCCAACGGTTGATGGGCATATTCGTAGTGAAACTGGCGGTGGATCCACTCGGCGTAAGTGTCGCTGTGCTGCATGTGGTCGGCGAGCCATTCGAGGCGCAAGGACATGGTCGGATTCCGTTCGCGGTTCGGGTCTGCATCAGAGCCGATCCGACGACACCTTGGCAACCCCCATGAGAGTGTTTCGGGGCCTTTACAAAATCCCGCCATTCATCGGCGAAAGCCCGGTTTTAAAGGCTCTTTAGACGATTGGAGGGGACGCCGTACGGCCTCGGGGCGATAGTGGAAGAGCAGGGCTGTACCCGCCCTGTCACTGATAAAAAGAAAGCGAGGTTGCCATGCCGAAATTCGTGATTGAACGCGAGATTCCAGGGGCCGGAAAGCTGTCGGAGCAAGAACTCAAAGCCGTGTCGCAAACGTCCTGCCAGGCGTTGCGTGAACTCGGACCGCAGGTGCAGTGGCTGCAGAGTTATGTCACCGCCGACAAGGTGTATTGCGTGTACATCGCCCCCAACGAAGAGCTGGTGCGCGAGCATGCCAGGCTGGGCGGGTTTCCCGCCAACAGTGTGTCCCGGGTGATGAACATCATTGACCCGACGACCGCCGAGTAACGCCTGATTCAACCTGTCGTGGAGCACCCATCGATGAGCACCCCCATTGATCTCACTGCCCTGAAGGAACGCCAGAAAGTCGCCTGGGCCAGCGGCGACTATGCCGTGATCGGCACCACCTTGCAGATCGTCGGGGAAGACCTCGCCGAAGCCTGCGATTTACGCTGCGATGAAGAGGTGCTGGACGTCGCCGCCGGCAATGGCAATGCCACGCTGGCGGCGGCGCGCCGGGGCTGTCGGGTGCTGTCCACCGATTATGTCGCGGCGTTGCTGGAGCGCGGCCAGGACCGGGCGCGTGCCGAGCATCTGGACGTGACCTTCCAGGTCGCTGACGCCGAAGCGCTGCCGTTCGCCGATTCCAGTTTCGATGCGGTGCTGTCGACTTTCGGTGTGATGTTCGCCCCGGATCAGGCCAAGGCTGCGCAGGAACTGGCGCGGGTCTGTCGCCGTGGCGGGCGGATCGGCCTGGCCAACTGGACGCCGGAAGGCTTCGTCGGCCAGATGTTCAAGACCCTCGGTCGCCACCTGTCACCCCCGGCGGGCGCGCAACCACCGTCGAACTGGGGTTCGGAAGCCTGGCTGCATTCGCACTTCGATGAGCGCCAGTTCCTGATGCAAGTGACTCGCCGCCACTTCAATTTCCGTTATCGCTCGGCGGCACACTTCATCGACATCTTCCGCCACTGGTACGGGCCGGTGCACAAGGCGTTCGCGGCATTGCCACCGGAAAGCGGGCAGGCACTGGAAGGAGATCTGACACAGCTGATCGACGGGCTGAACCGGGCGGGGCCGGATTCGATGGTAGTGCCGAGCGAGTATCTGGAGGTGGTGATTACCAAACGCTAAGCGTCATGCAAAACAAGTGTGGGAGCGAGCAGGCTCGCTCCCACAAATTCTTCTATTTCAGGTGCGAAGCATCAAACCACTCCAGCGCCGTACGCCAGATGCAGATGCCCAGAAAATACGCCGACGCCAGTAACCACAAACCCATCACCAGCGGGTTGATGACCGGGTGGTTGAGCACCAGCGACAGGCTGCACAGCAGCCAGATCGCCGTCACCGCAATATTGATCGGCATGAACCGGCGCACACGGAACGGATGGAGGAATTTCATTCGGGTCACGGTCAGCAGCGCCAGAGCGATCACGGTCAGGAAGGTGATCCACGGCCCCGGGGCGATGATGTACAGGCACAGCGCAACCACGTTCCACGCAGCGGGGAAACCGACGAAGTAGTTGTCCTTGCTCTTCATGTTGACGTTGCAGAAGCAGAACAGCGACGACACCAGAATCAGCGACACGGTCAGCAGCAGGGTGTAGTCGGGCAGGGGAATGTAGCGATAGATGAACAGTGCCGGAATGAACACGTAGGTCAGGTAATCGATCACCAGATCGAGGATCGAGCCGTCGAAACTCGGCAACACTGACTGCACGTTGACCTTGCGCGCCAGCGCCCCGTCGAGGCCGTCGACGATCAGCGCCACGCCCAGCCACATCAGGCAGTGGATTGGCTGGTTTTCCAGCAGGGCGAGGGTGGCGAGGAAGGCTGTGACCACGCCGGTCGCGGTGAAACCATGGGCGCCCCAGGCCTTGAGCCTGGCGATGTGAACGGTCGATATCACGGAGGCGGTCTCCAGAAAGTGAAGCAGGCCGGGAAACGTCTTGAGCAACAAGCGTGCGGCCAACCGGGTCGGGGTTGCAGCTATCGACCGGCCGGGCCGGGATAAGGTTCACCCATTCATGAATGTTAGCTGGCAACGGAATTTTTTCGACGCAGAAATCATTCGCCCTCCCAGTGTCAGCCAAACGGTGCTGGCACAACCGGTGCGCAGGTCTATCGTTGCCTGACGCGGTTACGCCTTTGCCTGAGGACGACGTCATGAACACCAGTGATTTGCTCGAACAATTGCTGCGAGGCCAGGCCTCGGCGGGACAACAACAAAGCGGCGCTGCGTCCGGTGATGGCCTGGGCGGACTCGGCGGCTTGCTGGGTGGTCTGCTCGGTGGCGGCGGTGCGACTGCCGGCGGACTGGGCGGGCTGTTGGGCGGTTTGCTTGGGGGCACAGGATTGGGGGGTGGAGCACTTGGCGGTGGGACGCAACGTCGTTCCGGCGGCACTAACTACGCGGCCCTGGCCTCGCTGGGCATGATGGCGTTCCAGGCGTATCAAGCCTGGCAACGCAGTCAGGCGTCAGCCGCGCCGCAACAGACACCGCAGACGGCGGACCTGCTGGCCGGCCCGCAGGTCGAGGAGCACAGCCACGCGGTATTGCGCGCATTGATCGCGGCGGCCAAGGCCGACGGGCGGATCGACGAGTCGGAGAAACAGCTGATCAGCAGCGAAATCGGCCGCCACACCGATGACCCGGACCTGCAGCAATGGCTGGACGCTGAAGTCGCCAAACCCCTCGATGCCCGCGAAGTCGCGCAGGCGGCGAACAGCGATCCGGCCGTGGCCGCCGAAATGTATATCGCCAGTGTGATGCTGGTGGACGACCAGCAGGATGCCGAACGCAATTACCTGGATGAGCTGGCGGCGGCCTTGCAGATCGATCCAGAGTTGCAGGTGCATCTGGAGCAGCAGGCCAAAGGGACGGCCTGAAACCCACCGCTCACAGCCTTCGGCAACTTCTGTTCAGGAAATAAAGTTGCCGGGGGGCTCCGTCCGTCCGGGCAAATTTCACGTCGATTGAATTTTTGCAGCGCGCTGCCTCTCTGCTGCTTTAGAGGCGCGTGAACCAGCGTCCTGCCAATTGACCGGGAATCTGCCATGACTGTCCTGACACGTCTGCTTTCAACACCTGCCCACGCGCAATCGATCCATCCCCCTGGAGGCTTGCGCAGCCTGTATGAAGCATTGCTCTCGGGGGAAAATCCCCGTGCCCTGGCGCGTCCGTTTCTCGAAGAGCAACTGCTGCAGGCTGCGCAATTGCCAGAGGTGTTGCCGCCGGATCCTTCGGTATGGCACGACTGGGTGGCCGAGCATTGCGCCGAAGTCGGCCGGCAATACGCCGATTATCTGCAACATCGCAAGGACGGTGGTTCACGGCAGTTTTTCAGCGGCAAGGCCCATGCGCTGTATTTCCTGCAAGCGGTAGCCCCGACCAAACGGGTGGACGGCGCCTGGCTTTACGGCTTGTTGCAGCAGTGGCGCGATCCACGCTTCTGCGGCCTGATCTGCACCTATCTGGAAGAGCTTGGTGAAGGCAACCCTGCGCAAAACCACGTGGTGATCTACCGCAAACTACTGGCCGAGCATGGTCTGGAACACGCAGATGCCTTGCCCGACGAGCGTTATCTGCAAGGTGCGTTGCAGCTCGCACTGGGTGCCTGCGGCGATGACTTTCTGCCGGAAGTCATTGGCTACAATCTTGGCTATGAACAACTGCCCTTGCACCTGTTGATCAGCAGTTATGAGTTGAGCGAGCTGGGCATCGATCCGTATTACTTCACCCTGCATGTGACCATCGATAACGCCAGCACCGGCCATGCGCAGAAAGCTGTGCAGGCTGCACTGGATCTGATGCCGCGGGAGGCTGATCGCGCCGATTTCCTGCGCCGGGTTTCGCGGGGCTACCGGCTCAACGATTTGGGGCAGGGCAGTCGCGCCATCATCGAGGGTTTCGACTTGACGCGTGAGTTGCTGGCCATGGTCGAACGCAAGCGCGTCTTCGGCCAGGACATGCATTCGGACTATTGCCGGTTCGAAGGCAAGACCGTCAATCAATGGCTGGCCGCGCCAGAGCAACTGTCAGGATTTCTCCAGGCGCTGCAAGACAAAGGCTGGATAAAGCGTCATCAAGACCCTCAGGCCAGCCGCTTCTGGCAATTGATCGAGGGCGATGGCGCGTCGATGTTCGGCGTGTTCAATGACTACGAAAAACAGCTGCTGCATGACTGGATTGCCGGTGACCGGGCGCCTGCGACCGGACCGGTTCCGGCGCGACGTCGGAGTCGAGCGGCACCGGCAGTCACGGTGTCCGCGCAGGATCCCGATGTCCGGCAATTGAACGCGGCACTGCACGGGCTGGATGGTCACGGACAGATGGCGGCGCTGATCCCTTGGCTGGCGCCGGCCCGTCATGCTCTTCCGGCCGGTTTGCTCGCGACCCGCCGCTTCATCGAGCTTAAATCCGGTCTGGACTGAGGGAGTCGCCCATGAGTCAGGAAGCGTTGCTGTCCGCCGACGATCTTGCGCTGTTGCAACTGGGCCGGCGCTTGCAGGCGGACGGCTATCGATTCGTCACACCGACGCCGCTGACCCATCAGCGGGTCAATCAGCGCGACGAAGGGCAGGCGGTCGACTGTCTGCGCGATATTTTCGGCTGGTCGCGTTCCTTCGAACCCGGATTGCTTTCGGCCGATGAGGAGCGGCAATGGCAGGATGCGCAAATTCTGGAGGCCTGCGATGGGCGTCTGAAGAGTCGGGTGCGCTGGTCGAGTCTGGACGATTTGCTGTTCGTACATTCGGGGTTTCCCACCGAGGCGGCCGATTCGGTGTTCTTCGGCCCGGATACCTACCGCTTCGCCCAATTGATTCACAGCCATTTGCAACAGAGCTTTGCCCCGATCCAGCGCGCCGTGGACATCGGTTGCGGCGCTGGTGTCGGTGCGATTCTGATCGCCCGCGCCCGTCGCCAGGCACAGGTGCTGGCACTTGACATCAATCCCGCGGCGTTGCGCCTGACCACGATCAACGCGGCGCTGGCAGAAGTGGCCAACGTCGAAGTGCTGGCCAGTGACGTGTTGCAAGGCGTGGAGGGCGAGTTCGACCTGATTGTTGCCAATCCGCCCTACATGGCGGATCCGGCGGGGCGCGCTTACCGCCACGGAGGGGGAACGCTGGGAGCCGGGTTGTCGTTGCGCATTGTCGAGCAGGCGCTCAATCGCCTGACGCCCGGAGGCTCGCTGTTGCTCTACACCGGTGTGGCGATGGTCGATGGCCGTGATCCGTTTATTGACACCGTGGTGTCGCGGCTGGATGCAACGAGGTTCGACTGGACTTATCGTGAACTCGATCCCGATGTCTTCGGCGAGGAGTTGCTGAATGTCGGCTATCAACGGGTCGAGCGGATCGCCGTGGTGGCGCTGACCGTGACCCGAACTGGATGAAACAAGGCAGGTGCGCCATGAACAGGAACCTCGACGACTACAACCGCATGCGCGACTTCTCGGCGACCTCGGAACCGGCAGCGGTCAAGCGTCGGGGCAAAAAGGCTGGCGCCGGTCACGCGTTGCAGTTCTGCATCCAGAAGCACGACGCTTCGCACCTGCATTACGACTTTCGCCTGGAGTTGGACGGTGCGCTCAAAAGCTGGGCAGTGCCCAAAGGCCCGTCACTGGATCCCAAGGTCAAGCGCCTGGCGGTGCATGTCGAGGACCACCCTCTGGATTACGCGACATTCGAAGGCACCATTCCGCAGGGGCATTACGGTGCCGGGGACGTGATCGTCTGGGATCGTGGCGTGTGGATCCCGCTGGAGGATCCGCAGGAGGCCTATGCCAAGGGCAAACTCAAGTTCGAGCTGCAGGGCGAGAAGCTTGGCGGCGTGTGGAATCTGGTGCGCACCCACATGCCGGGCAAAAAGGAGCAGTGGTTCCTGATCAAGCATCAGGACAGCGCCGCCCGGCCGCAAAGCGATTACGACGTGCTGGTCGCCGAGCCGGATAGCGTGCTCAGCGAGCGCACCCTTGTCGATAAACCGAGGCTCGACGCCAGGCAAGTCAAACCGCTGAAACAGCCAGCGCGCAAACCTGACTCGGCCAAGCTTGTCGGCGCGCACAAGGCGCGAATCCCCGCCCGGTTGAAACCGCAGCTGGCCACGCTGGTGGACAGCGCTCCGGCAGGGGACTGGAGTTACGAAATCAAATTCGACGGCTACCGGGTCATGGCGCGCATCGATCATCAAACGGTGCAGCTGTTCACCCGTAACGGCCATGACTGGACGCACAAACTGCCGGAGCAGGCTCAGGCACTGGCGGCGCTGGGGCTGGAGTCGGCGTGGCTTGACGGTGAAGTAGTGGTCGCCAACGAAAACGGCATTCCGGATTTTCAAGCGCTGCAGAACGCCTTCGACACCCGCCGCAGCAGCGACATCCTTTATTACCTGTTCGATGTGCCTTACCTCAATGGTGTCGACCTGCGCGAAGTTCCGCTGGAAGAACGGCGGGCAGCGCTGGCCACGGTATTGAAGGCTCACGAACATCCGTTGCTGCGTTTTTCCGAAGCGTTCGACGAAACGCCGCAGGCGTTGCTCAACAGCGCCTGCCAGATGCAGATGGAAGGCTTGATCGGCAAACGTCGCGGCTCGCCCTACGTGTCGCGGCGCAGCAGCGACTGGATCAAGCTCAAGTGCAAACATCGCCAGGAATTCGTGATTGTCGGCTACACCGATCCAAAGGGATCGCGCAGTGCCTTTGGTGCACTGCTGCTCGGTCTGCATGATCGCGACAGCGGCGAGTTACGTTATGCCGGCAAGGTCGGCACTGGCTTTAACGAGGCCACCTTGAAAACCGTGCTTGCCCGGCTCAAGCCGTTGCGCACGAAAAAGACTGCGCTGGCCAACCCGCCCAGTGGATTCGAGGCCAAGGGGGTGCACTGGCTCAAGCCGCACCTGCTGGCGGAGGTGGCGTTTGCGGAAATGACCCGGGAGGGTTCGGTTCGCCATGCCGTGTTCCATGGTCTGCGCGATGACAAACCGGCGCTGGAGATTACGCAGGAGCAAGCGAAACCGATGAAAACTTCAGCCGCGACCCCCCCTGTGAAAAAGCAGGCACCTGCCGCCAAGGCACCCTCTCAGACAGGGATGGTCAGCGGCAAGGTCAGAATCACTCACTCGGACCGCGTGATCGACGCCAGCAGCGGCACCACCAAGATGCAACTGGCCGAGTACTATGCCAGCGTCGCCGAGTGGATCCTGCCTCAACTCAAGGATCGGCCCGTGGCGCTGGTGCGGGCACCGGAAGGCATTGCCGGCGAACTGTTCTTCCAGAAAAACGCCGAAAACCTGGCGATTCCCGGCATCCGCTTGCTGGACAAGCACGTCACCGGACAACCGGTGATGCTGATCAACAACGTCGAAGCGCTGATCGGTGCGGTGCAGATGAGCACCGTCGAACTGCACACCTGGAACGCCACCACGGTGGATCTGGAAAAGCCTGACCGCTTTGTTCTCGATCTGGACCCGGATCCGGCACTGCCGTGGAAAAGCATGGTTGAAGCCACCGCCCTGACTCTGACCGTGCTGGATGAACTGGGCCTCAAGGCTTTCCTGAAGACCAGTGGAGGCAAGGGTATTCACCTGGTGGTGCCGCTGACGCGCAAGCATGGCTGGGACGAGGTGAAGGATTTCAGCCATGCCATCGTCAATCATATGGCTCGGCTGTTGCCGGAGCGGTTTTCAGCGGTGTCGGGGCCGAAGAACCGTGTGGGGCGGATTTTCATCGATTACCTGCGCAACGGCCTGGGCGCCACGACCATTTGTGCCTACGCCGCCCGCACCCGGGAAGGGCTGCCGGTATCGGTGCCGCTGTTCCGTGAGGAAGTCGGCGAGATCAAAGGCGCTGACCGGTGGAATGTGCACAACGTTCATGAGCGCCTGGCGGACGTCGGCGATGAGCCCTGGGCGAACATGAAGAAAACCCGACAGAGCATTACCGCCGAGATGCGCAAACGGGTCGGCCTGAAAAAGTGATCAGGCGTCGCGCAGCAAGTCATGGGCGTTGAGCAGTTCGAAGGCGATTTCCGGGTGTCTTTCCAGCCCCCGGCGAATGGCGGCCGGGATCGCCTGGCGAGTCTTGCGACACAGGCCCGGCAGTTCAGCGATTTCGATGGCGATACCGCGCATGGTCCGCACTTCGTTGGAACCCGGAGCGATGTCCATGCGAATGCCCAACTGATCGAACATCCGCTGTCGCAGGCGTTCGAGGTCAGCCAGGCTTTGCAGGTTTTCCAGGCGTTCGAGCAGGCGCTTTTCTTCCTGCCGCGTGAGCAAAAGTATGCGCAGATCCGCGCCGGGCATTTCCAGCAACGGATCGCGCCCGCAAATGCAGGCGCCGGGCGGGCAGGGGGAGCGGATCGGGGCGGCAATCGTCATGGCCTCCATCATAGAGGCCGTTCGACGGTTTTGCCCATGGTCGCCCGGCTGCCGTCCATCGGCAGAACGCAGAGGTGGCAAATCCGTCAGCCACCGTCGTCGAGCGCGTGGCTGTTACTGCGACAGACCTTCGTAGTGGACCAGGATCGCATTGGCCAGCTCTTCATCGCTGGCGTTCAAGCCCGGGTTTTCCTGACGAACCTGTTGCAGCACCGATTCCAGATACACGCCACGGATGGCACCGCCGCTGGCGACGAATGCGGACAGGTCGTCACGGGCCGGAATCACCATTTTGTGATCCTTGAAGGTGGAATACAGCGACGCGGAAACACCGGCCGAGGTGGCGACATCCCCTGCATCCACACGGGCGAAGGCTGAGCCAAAAGGCAGGCAGAGCATGAGAGACGAAACAAGTAATAAACGACGCATGACGGTGTTCCTCCAGCAGCGTAAAGCGAAAAGGAAGTACCACATAATGTGAGAGGTGCGGCGTGACCGGTAGTTCCGTGCAAGATGGCGGGTGGTCGCCGCACAAAGTGAGACCTGGTGCACAGTCTTCGAGGGCGCGGGGCGGGTGCTGACACACATTGCGACGCTCTGGCGCGGCAGGCGGGTGGAAATGAGCTTAACTGAAACGCTGAAAGGCTCATTTCAGGGCGCTCCCGGAGGATCCACCGTGTCGATCAAACTGCGTTTGGTGCTGCTGATTGCGACCAGCCTGCTGACAGCGCTGATCGTGAGTCTGGTCAGTTATGTCGGCAACCAGCGGATGGCGTCGGCAGTCAGTGACAACGCCGTCAGCATGAGTGCGCTGCGCAATCACATGGAAGCCGACATGATGCATGACGCCCTGCGCGCCGACGTCTATTCGGCCATGCTGGTGGGGCTGGGCAAGAGCAACGGCACGGCGGACGAGGTGCGCCGATCCGTAGAGGAGCATGCCGCGCATTTTCGCGATGTCCTCGGCGAGAACCTCAAACTGCCCCTGGACGCCACGATCCGGGCTGCGCTGGAGCAGATCAAGCCAAGCCTCGACACTTATATCGACGCGGGCGAGCGGATTGTCGGGCTGGCGCTGGCCAACCCCGACACGGCGCAGCACGAACTCGGTACGTTCAGCGCCGCGTTCAGCCAGCTTGAAGAACAGATGGCGTCCTTGAGCGAACTGATCGAAACCAGTACCCGGCAGACCAGCCAGGGCACCGAGGCGGCGATCCGCAACGCCAACATCGCCCTCGGCATTGTGCTGATCGCCAGCCTGTTGCTGCTGTTGGTTCAGGGACGCTGGGTGATCCTGAGCATCACCGGCCCGCTGAAAACCGCCAGCCGCATTGCCGAGAGCATTGCTCATGGCAACCTCAGCGAGCCGATCGCCGAGCCGTCCGGCAAGGACGAAGCCAGCGCGCTGATCCGCACGCTGGCCACCATGCAGCGGGATCTGCGGGAAATGATCGATGTGGTGCGGCGCAATGCCCACGGCGTCAGTGGCATGAGCGAGCAACTGAGCCACGGCTGCCATCGGGTGGCGGACAGCAGCCAGCAACAAAGCACCGCCGCCGGCACCATGGCCGCTGCCGCGAGCCAGATGACCGCCAGCATCGAAGAAATCACCCGCCACGCCGAACGGGCCCTGAGCATGGCCAGTCAGGCCGAATCACTGGCCAAGAACGGCGGGCAGGTGATCCATCAAGTGGTCAGCGACATGGACGACATCGCCCGCTCCGCCCAGCAGTCGGCGCAGGTGATCCGCACCCTGGATCATGAGTCCGAAGGCATCTTCAACATCATTCAGGTGATCAAGAGCATCGCCGACCAGACCAACCTGCTGGCGCTCAATGCGGCCATTGAAGCGGCCCGGGCGGGTGAGCAGGGCAGAGGTTTTGCCGTGGTCGCCGATGAAGTGCGCAGCCTGGCTGCCCGCACCAGCGCCTCGACCCAGGAAATCGCTGCGATGGTCGCCCGCATCCAGAACAGTACCCGTGAGGCGGTCAGCAGCATGGAGGCGGGTGTGGCTCAAGTCGACAAGGGGATGGCCGTCACCGCCGACGTCGAACGGGCCATCCGCGAAATCCTCGACGCCACCCTCAACACCACGCAACTGGTCAACGACATTACCCGCACCATCGGCGAACAGAGCCAGGCCAGCAACGAAATCGCCCATCAGGTGGAGATGATCGCCGGCATGTCGGAAGGCAACAGCAAGGTGATCGGCGAGACAGCGAATACGACGGACGAGTTGTCGAATCTGGCGGGGCGGCTGGCGCAGTCGGTGGATCGATTCCGGTTGTGACCCGGGCGCCGTCAACCTCATTTGTAACCAGTGCAAGGCCGCAGGCGGGTGGGGAAAGGACGGTCAAATGGCTGAATGGCTTCAGCCAGAGGCATTGTCGGGGTCATGTTCGGTGGGCATCAGCCGATAAGTCATCAGGCGGATAAAGACCATCAAGTCGGGAACAGACGCGCGGGTTTGCCCTGACGTGATATTCTTCGCGCCACTTGGTTTGACCTAATTCAGTCTGGCGCGCTTTTCGGCGGGCCGACCGAACCCCTGTCGCTCAAGTAGCTGAAGCCAATAATGATAAGAAGTCAGTTCAGAAGGGACATATAACTGAGGTCGACGCAGCCTGTCGGCCTTGTGTGCCCACCCGTCAAAATTGAAGTGTGCCGGAACCCGCGACGCTGGCCTGAGTGTCGCGAAAAGAGGGGGAATGCATACGTACAACAGCGGCGGGCGGAAGGCGTTTTATCATAGGTGCAACGGATGTTTAAAAAAGTGAACACAGCCCTGCTGGGTCTGGCTTTGGCGATGGGGATGACATCCGCCAATGCTGACGAAGCAAAAAAAGTCGACGTCCTGCTGATCGGCGGCGGCATCATGAGCACCACCCTTGGTGTGTGGATCAATGAGCTGGAGCCAAGCTGGTCGATGGAAATGGTCGAGCGCCTCGACGGCGTCGCCCTGGAAAGCTCCAACGGCTGGAACAACGCCGGTACCGGTCACTCGGCGCTGGCCGAGCTGAACTACACCCCGGAAGACGATAAGGGCAACGTAACGATCCCGAAAGCCGTCGAGATCAACGAAGCGTTCCAGGTCTCCCGTCAGTTCTGGGCCTGGCAGGTTCAGCAAGGCGTTCTGAAGAACCCTCGCTCGTTCATCAACACCACTCCGCACATGAGCTTCGTGTGGGGCGATGACAACATCAAGTTCCTGAAAAAGCGCTACGAAGCCCTGCAGGCGAGCCCGCTGTTCGCCGGCATGCAGTACTCCGAAGACCCGGCCGTGATCAAGAAGTGGGTTCCGCTGATGATGGAAGGGCGTGACCCGAACCAGAAAATCGCGGCCACCTGGAGCCCGCTGGGCACCGACATGAACTTTGGCGAAATCACCCGCCAGTTCGCCAGTTACCTGCAGACCAAGCCTAACTTCGATCTGAAACTGTCGAGCGAAGTACAGGACATCACCAAGAATGCCGATGGTACCTGGCGCGTCAGCTACAAGAACCTGAAAGACGGCACCAAGACTGAAACCGACGCCAAGTTCGTGTTCATCGGCGCCGGTGGCGGTGCCCTGCACCTGCTGCAGAAGTCCGGTATCGAAGAAGCCAAGGAATACGCTGGCTTCCCGGTAGGCGGCTCGTTCCTGGTGACCGATAACCCGGCCATCGCCGAACAGCACCTGGCCAAGGCTTACGGTAAGGCTTCGGTTGGTGCGCCTCCGATGTCCGTTCCGCACCTGGACACCCGCGTCCTGGACGGCAAGCGCGTCATCCTGTTTGGCCCGTTCGCAACCTTCAGCACCAAGTTCCTGAAGGAAGGTTCGTACCTGGACCTGCTGACCAGCACCACCACCCACAACATCTGGCCTATGACCAGGGTCGGCATCAAGGAATACCCGCTGGTCGAGTACCTGGCCGGTCAACTGATGCTGTCGGATGAAGACCGTCTGAACGCGCTGAAGGAATACTTCCCGAACGCGAAAGCCGAAGACTGGCGCCTGTGGCAAGCCGGCCAGCGCGTGCAGATCATCAAGCGTGATGAAGCCGCTGGCGGCGTGCTGAAACTGGGCACCGAGATCGTTGCTTCGAAAGACGGCTCCATCGCCGGTCTGCTGGGCGCATCGCCAGGCGCATCGACCGCTGCACCGATCATGCTGAGCGTGCTGCAGAAAGTCTTCAAGGACAAGGTCGCTACCCCTGAGTGGCAGGCCAAGCTGCACCAGATCGTTCCAAGCTACGGAACCCAGCTGAACAACGATCCGGCCAAAGTGGCCGAAGAGTGGGCTTACACCGCCAAGATCCTGCAACTGCCAACGCCACCGGCGATTGGCCAGGCTGCACCTGCGGCGGCACCTGCTTCGGCTGAAAAGCCACAGGCTCCGAAAGAAAGTGCTGCACGTGACATGGCTCTGTAATTAGACGCCTGACACACAAAGCCCACTGAACCGGTGACGGTCAGTGGGCTTTTTTGTGCCCGGACTTCAGGCTTTGGCGTTTGCCAGATAAGCCCCCAGGCGCCGGCCCATTTCCTCCCCCAGCGCCTGCAACCCGCTCAACGGCCGCACCATCACTTCGAACTCGACGATCTTCCCCTGTTCATCGAAGCGGATCATGTCGATACCCTTGAGCTCCTTCGACCCAACCTTTGCGCTGAACTCCAGCACTACGTTCAAGCCATCCGCCGTCGCCAGTTCACGGTGGTATTTGAAGTCTTCGAATACGTTGAACACAGTGTTGAGGATCATCGAGACCACCGGTGCGCCGGGGTAAGGCGTGTGGGCCATCGGCGAGCGAAACACGGCTTGTGGATCGAGCAGGTCGGGCAGGGCTTTCAGGTTGCCGGTACGGATCATGTCATGCCAGCGGTTCAGGGATTCGGCGGCGTTGGGGTGCAGGTTCAGCTTGGACATGGTTTCACTCCTGTATTTTTGTTGTTCTTTGCGTGGCGCCCATGACTCTAGATCAAAGCGGCGCAATGGAAACCCTCTGTATCGATCTGAATGTCGACACATGAGTGCGCCAAATCCATCTGATCCGCTTTTTCCTGTTGAATCTGCATCTGTAACCGTCTCAGCCAAGCGCCCAGAATAGCCCTGCGGTTCGGCCACATGGCACGCGCTTCATTCCGAAGCGCCCGGTGCGCCGGACATTCAGTATTCAGGAGGCCTTCATGGCTAAGATGGCGTTTTTCCTCGGCGGCTTTCTCGTGTTGACCATCATGATCGGCGTCCTGGCCACGATTTCACCGGTCTGAGCCGTCCCTCGCCAGTCGGTTTCCGCAGGCCCGGACGGGTGTCGGCACAGGATCCGGACTAAACCGGGGTATCCCTTCACTGGGGTACCCATCGTGGCGCCCAAGTCATGGACTCTGCGCACGATCAGGGTGGGTGCCGATGGCGGCGAGCGGGCGATGCGTCGACCGAAGTGAGGTGTCAAGGCGCGCCGAACAACATCGTCCAGTACACACCGTTGTCACTGCGGGCATCACTGGCAAAACCGGCGCCGACCTGGGTGAACATCGGGTTCATCAGGTTGGCGCAGTGTCCGGGGCTGGCGAGCCAGCCGGCCATCGCACTGCCCGGTGAGCTTTGCCCGGCGGCGATGTTCTCGCCGATCTGCCGCCCACGGTAACCGGCGGATCGGGCACGATCCGCCGGCATGTCGCCGTCCGGGTCCTGGTGAGCGAAGTAGTTGCCGTAGGCCATGGCCTTGCTGTGGCCCTGAGCCGCGGCGCCGAGGGACGGGTTCCAGCTCAGAGGCCGGGCAGCGGCGAAACGCTGGCGTCCGCACAGGCGCGGCCGGGCGCGGGCAGCGTTGACTTGCGCCAGCAGGGCCTTGCCGACGCTGCGGTTGTCACCCATGCGACTGTCGATCAGCGGACGGGCCAGCACCACTTGCCATTCGCTGCGGGCGTGGCTGATACCGATGTCGGCATACTGCGCATCCAGCAGCGCGCTGCAATGTTCGTCCTGCAACTGATCGAACGCCTCTTCGGCATCCTCGGCCCCGACAATGCGGATGCTGCGCACGGCCACTGCCGCATAACCGGAAGACTTCAACTGCTCGCGCAACCCGCCGCCGTAGCCATAGCCGATGGGCAACGCAATGTTCTGCTTGAGCGCCAGCGGCGCCAGGCGTTGTGCCGGGCGTCGGTCACAGCGTTGCGGATGGGCGCGCAGGTCATTGATGGCGGCCGCCAGTTGTCGTTCCGCGCCGGCATGGGCGGTGGGGGCTAGCAGAGGGGAGAGGAGCAACAGGCACAGCGATACGAAGCGAGACGAACGAGCGGCGTGGCGCATGGGACGCAAGACTCTGAAAAATACAGCGCTGACAGGGAGTTAACCGCGAATGCGGCGCGCGTAGGACTGGCCTTTCTGCACTTGGTTCACGGGACGCCCAGGGCTTTGTCAGGACGCCGACGAACTGCGCAAGGGGCACTCAGCGGTTCAGCACATCCTTCATCCATTGCAGGTATTGCGGGCGCTCGGAAATTGAATTGTGCGTCGCCTCCGTCACCACTTTCAGGGTCGCCACACCATCCGGGAAATTGCGCAGCAGGCGTTCGCTACTGCCCCGTGGCACCACCTCATCATCGCTCGCTGCCAGCAGCAGGGTTGGCGCACGGATATGCTCGGCGTACTTGCCCGATTCGTAACGCTCCTTGAGCAGCCATTTCACCGGCACCCACGGGTAATGCCGGACGGCGAGTTCCTGGAGGCTGTTGAAGGGCGTGACCAGAATCAGCCGCGTTACCGGCCGCTGACTGGCCAGCCGCACCGCGACGCCGGAACCGAGGCTGCGCCCGATCAGCGCAATCTGCGGATGCCTGGCAAACACCTGATCGAAAAGCCCCACAGCATCCCGGGCAATCGCTTCTTCGGACGGCGAACCGTCACTGCCACCAAAACCGCGATAGTGCAGCAGGTAGATCGCGTGGTCGGGAAACGCCTCGGAAAATGCCGGCAGATTGCGCGAGACGTCCTCGGCATTGCCACCGAAATAGATCAACGCCCGTGCTCCGGAATGCTCGCGGACACTGACGCGAATGTTCGCGTCGGGCATTGTCAGGGTCATCCGCGATTCCGCCGAATCCATTGAACCTGACGGCGGAAAATAGATCAGCGAGCGCTGGAACACGAACAGTGCTGCACACAGGATCAGGTACAGGGCCAGCAGCAAAGCGACGAGTGACATCAGGATTCTGGACATTCGACTAACTTTAACGGGACGTGAGGGGTCGCCCATGCAGTGTAGTTGAGCCTTCCCCGGTGACCGCCGCCGCACACAAGGTGCAACAGATCCGCGCAACAGAGGTGCGAGCATGAGCCACACTGAGGGTTGTTCCCGTCGCCGCCTGCTCAAACTGGCAGCCGGGGTCACCGCGCTATTCACTGTTGACCGGGCGTTGGCTGCCGCCACGTCGTCGAGTGCCCCTGGAGGCCAGACCATGCAGACCCGCGCCATTCCTTCCAGCTCCGAGCTACTGCCCCTGGTAGGGCTGGGCACTTATCGCGGCTTCGACGTCGCGCCCGGCGAACCGGCCTATAAACAATTACCGGCGGTGCTCGACGAGTTGTTCAGAAAGGGCGGCACGCTGATTGACAGCTCACCGATGTATGGCCGCGCCGAAGAAACCACCGGCGAGCTGTTGTCGATTCACGAACCCCGTTCACCGGCGTTTCTGGCAACCAAGGTGTGGACCCGGGGACGCGAGGAGGGCATCGCGCAGATGGAGAACTCCTTCCGCCTGCTGCGCACCGATCGCATCGACCTGATGCAGATCCATAACCTGCTGGACTGGCAAACTCATCTGCCGACGCTGCGCGAATGGAAGGAACAGGGCCGCATCCGTTACATCGGCATCACCCATTACACGCCCTCGGCCTACGAGGAAGTGGAAGCGGTGTTGAAGGCCGAGCCGCTCGACTTCCTGCAGATCAACTACGCCCTCGATGACCGTGGCGTGGAAAAACGCATCCTGCCGTTGTGCCGCGAACGCGGGGTGGCAGTGATCTGCAACCGGCCGTTTGGCGGCGGCGGGCTGCTGGCCCGGCTCAAGGGCAAGCCCCTGCCGGGCTGGGTGTCGGACGTGCAGGTGAGTAGTTGGCCGCAACTGGCGCTGAAGTTTTTGCTCTCGAACACGGCGGTGACTTGTGTCATCCCGGGCACCGGCAACCCGCGTTACATGGCCGACAATGCCGGCGCCGGGTTCGGGTCGATGCTGACTGATGCGCAGCGGCAGCAGTTGATTGCTCTGGTGGGGTAATTTCCATCGCAGGAGTGAATAGCGCACCAGCACCCCATGCTAGCGCGCTAGCGAATTCAGATCATCGGCGGCAGCGAATCGAGAATCTTGTCCAGGGTAATCGGATACTCCCGCACCCGCGCCCCGGTGGAGTTGTAGATTGCATTCGCCACCGCCGCGCTGACCCCGCAGATGCCCAGTTCGCCCACGCCTTTGGCCTTCATCGGCGAAGAGATCGGGTCGGTTTCATCGAGGAAGATCACCTCCTGATGCGGGATGTCCGCATGCACCGGCACTTCGTAGCCGGCCAGGTCGTGATTGACGAAAAAGCCCAGGCGCTTGTCCACCGACAGCTCCTCCATCAGCGCCGCCCCGACGCCCATGGTCATCGCGCCGATCACCTGGCTGCGGGCGGATTTCGGGTTGAGAATCCGCCCGGCAGCACAGACCGCGAGCATCCGCCGTACACGCACTTCGCCGGTAGCGGCATCGACCGCGACTTCGACGAAATGCGCACCGAACGTCGATTGCTGATACTGCTTGGCGAGGTCGGCGAATTCGATGCTGTCCTCGGCTTCGATCGCACCGTTTTGCGCGGCATCGCGTAACGGCACGTGTTTGTTGCCGAGCTGCACCTGGCCATCGGCGAACACCGCGTCCGCCTCGGTCATGCCCAGTTTCGTCGTCACCGCTTCGCGCAGCTTCATGCACGCGGCGTAGACCCCGGCGGTCGAGCAATTGGCGCCGAACTGGCCGCCGGAGCCGGACGACACCGGAAAACTCGAATCCCCCAGATGCACCACCACATCATCCAGGCCCACACCCATCATCTCGGCGGCGGTCTGGGCGATGATGGTGTAGCTGCCCGTGCCGATATCGGTCATGTCGGTTTCCACGGTGATCTTGCCGTCACGCTCCAGCCGAACTCTTGCGCCGGATTTCACCAGCAGGTTATTGCGAATCGCCGCGGCCACGCCCATGCCGATCAGCCAGCGACCTTCGCGACGTGTGCCGGGCGTTGCATTGCGTTTGTCCCAGCCGAAGTGTTCGGCGCCGGTCTGCAGGCATTCGATCAGGCGTCGTTGGGAGAACGGTCGCTCGGTTTTTACCGGATCGACCTGGGTGTCGTTGAGGATGCGGAACTGGATCGGATCGAGTTTGAGTTTTTCCGCCATCTCGTCCATGGCGATCTCCAGCACCATCAGCCCCGGAGTTTCTCCGGGGGCACGCATGGCGTTGCCTTCCGGCAGATCCAACGGCGCCAGGCGCATGCTCACCAGACGATTTTCCCCGGCGTAGAGCAACTGACTCGGCTGCGCGGCGACTTCGACCTTGCCCTCGGCCAGGTTGCCCGACCAGCCTTCGTGGGCGATGGCGGTGAGTTTGCCGTCCGCCGTGGCGCCCAGGCGGATGCGCTGGATGGTGGCGGGGCGGTGAGTGGTGTTGTTGGCGATCTGCGGGCGGGCGAGGGCGACCTTCACGGGTCGGTTGGCCAGGCGTGCGCCGAGTGCGGCGAGGATCGTGTCGGCGCGGATGAACAGCTTGCCGCCGAATCCACCGCCAATGTAGGGCGAGATCAATCGCACCTTGTCCTTGGGCAGGCCGAGGGTGGTGGCGATGTCACCGACGCTCCAGGCGATCATCTGGTTCGAGGTCCACAGGGTCAGTTGATCGCCTTGCCATGCAGCGAGGGTCGAGTGGGGTTCCATCATCGCGTGGGACTGGTCCGGGGTGCTGTAGGTCTGGTCGAACTGCACCGGGGCGGCGGCAAAAGCGGTGGCGAAATCGCCGTGTCTGACGTCCGGCAATTCTTCCTTCGGCTCCACACCCTGATCCCGCACAGTGGCCAGATCGAACTGGCCTTTGTCTGTCGCGTACTCGACATGCACAAGCTGCGCGGCAGCGCGGGCCTGTTCGAAGGTTTCGGCGATCACCAGTGCCACCGCCTGGTGATAGTGCTGCACCTCGGGGCCGGCCAGCAGGTGCGCGGCGTTGTATTTGCCCTTGCCGAGTTTGCCGGCATTGGCAGAGGTCACGATGGCCAGAACCCCGGGGGCAGCCTGGGCCTTGTCCAGATCCATGCGCGTGATACGACCCTTGGCGATGGCTGCACCGACCATGACGCCGTAAGCCTGATTTTTTGCCGCTTCGTGTTGTTCGTAAGCGTAGGGCGCCTGACCGCTGGTTTTCAGCGGGCCTTCGATGCGGTCGGTGGGTTTGCCGATGACTTTCAATTGGTCAATCGGATTGGTGGCGGCGGGCGTGTCGAATTTCATGCTTCGTCCCTCGCTTGGGCCAGCACCGAGGCGAGCGTGCGCTCCACCAGCGTCAGCTTGAACCGGTTGTCATGGGTGGGTGTGGCGCCGTCGAGCAGGCGCGCACTGACGGCTTTCGCGCCTTGGGGCAGCAGCGCTTCTGCGGCCTCGACACGCCAGGGTTTCGGGGCGATGCCGCCGACGGCGATGCGGCCGCTGCCGTCCTTTTGCAGAATCAACCCGACAGAGACCAGCGCGAAGGCATAGGACGAACGGTCCCGCACCTTGTGATAGACATGGGTGCCGCCAACCGGGGCGGGCAGGGTAACGCCGGTGATCAATTCGCCGGCCGTGAGTGCGGTTTCGATATGCGGGGTATCGCCGGGCAAAGCGTGGAAATCGGCCATGGCGATGCGTCGGGTGCTGCCGTCGGGTTTGAGGGTTTCGATCTGCGCATCCAGCGCACGCAGGGCAACTGCCATGTCGCTCGGGTGCGTGGCGATGCAGGCGTCGCTGACGCCGATGATCCCCAGTTGCCGGGTGACCCCGCCAATCGCCGCGCAGCCACTGCCGGGATTGCGTTTGTTGCAGGCCTGGTTGGTGTCGTAGAAATACGGGCAGCGCGTGCGTTGCAGCAGGTTGCCAGCGGTGGTTGCCATGTTGCGCAACTGCCCCGAGGCCCCGGCCAGCAAGGCCCGGGAGAGCAGGGCGTAGTCTTTGCGCACGCGCGAGTCGGCGGCCAGATCGGTGTTGCGCACGAGTGCGCCGATGCGCAAACCGCCCTCGGGGGTGGCTTCGATCCCGTCGAGTCCCAGGTGGTTGACGTCGATCAGGTGCTGCGGCGTTTCGATGTCGAGTTTCATCAAGTCCAGCAGGTTGGTGCCGCCGGCGATGAACCGCGCGCCTTGCGTTTGCGCCGCTTGTGCTGCGGCTGCGGCGGGGGAGTCGGCGCGACTGTAATTGAACGCTCTCATGCCGATACCTCCGCGACTTCGCTGATGGCTTCGATGATGTTGGAGTAGGCGCCGCAACGGCAGAGGTTGCCGCTCATGCGTTCCTGCAACTCGCTGGCGATCAGTTGCGGCGGCTCGGTCAGGCTGGGGCTGGCGTGGCTGGGAATGCCGTCGCGGATTTCCTTGAGCACCGCCACCGCCGAGCAGATCTGCCCCGGTGTGCAATAACCGCACTGATAACCGTCATGCTTGATGAACGCGGCTTGCATCGGATGCAACCGGTCCGGCATGCCGAGGCCTTCGATGGTGGTGACCTTGGCGCCGTCCTGCATAACGGCCAGGGTCAGGCACGAGTTGATCCGCCGGCCATCGACAATCACCGTGCAGGCACCGCACTGGCCGTGGTCGCAGCCTTTTTTGCTGCCGGTCAGGTGCAGGTGTTCGCGCAAGGCGTCGAGCAGCGTGGTGCGGGTATCGATATCAAGGGTCTGCGGCTTGCCGTTGACCTCAAGCGTCACTTTGGTCATGGCCGGTTGCTCCAGATTGGCCGCGTAGGCCTTGAGGCTGATGAAGGGCGGTAGCGCAAACGCGGTTGCGGTCACGGCGCCGAGAATCAGGAACCGGCGTCGGGACATCTCCGATGGCGGATGGTCGTTCATGGCTGGGCTTCCTCTGATCAGGTCGGCGGATTGCAAATAACCCGCACATGCACGCCGGCGTGGTCGCCAGTCTTGGTCTGTTCTAGGAGTGACCGCAGGGGAGAGGAAAAGGTTTTGTCGGATTTTTACCCTGGCACCAGACCTCCCTCACAGAGGCAGACGGGGCGATCAACGGTCATGGGCTGTCAGTGAATCATCGGTGTTTTACCCGGTCGAAGCTGCGGCTGCGCGCACCGCACCCTGAAGGTGAGGGCAGCGCTGACCGTTCCGTCGTCAAGACCTTGGTTTTAGGGAAATCCTGAATGA
This sequence comes from Pseudomonas fluorescens, assembly GCF_012974785.1. Taxonomy (GTDB): domain Bacteria; phylum Pseudomonadota; class Gammaproteobacteria; order Pseudomonadales; family Pseudomonadaceae; genus Aquipseudomonas; species Aquipseudomonas fluorescens_BT. The sequence goes on from NZ_CP027561.1 coordinate 2,402,969, forward strand.
TGCGTGCAACAACCCTGCTGCTGACTGTTTCTGCCGCCGTTTTGCTGGGCGGCTGCGTGGCGGACTTTGATGATGACTACCGCCATGGCCGGCATTACGATCGCGATCATGGCCGTTATTACGACCACGATCGACGCTGGGATGATCGCGACTATGACCGGCGCGACGGGCGTCGCCATCATCGCGACGACAACGACGACCAGTAATGAGCAAAAAAGGGGCGTTCCTGACCGGAACGCCCCTTGGCATTAAAAATGAGCGTTCGCCCGGACGCTGGATCGCGCAGGCACGTTAGCCTCGATGTCCAGCAAATGGGTGGCGAGTATGTCGCTCAGAAAACGGAACTGATCGTTGAGGCCCACCACTTCATTGCTGAAGTGATTGGTTGCGGCGGGCATCAGCAGATCTTCGAAATCTTCGTTGAACACCAGCGCTTGTGTCTTCAATGACACCGGGTGCTGGTCGTAATAGTTGTTGCCGAAGACCGGGAAGCTCACGGCGAGGGTGACGGTATGACTCATGATGTGAACTCCTCGTGGTGTGTGTCTCGGATGGGTGAATCCTGCGCCGGACGCGTCTGCTGCGGAAGGCAATCGTCGTAATGGTGATCATCGACGTCAGTGATGGTTGGAACAAAAGCTGAAATCCCGCGCCCGGATCGAGGATCGATACAACCGGACAAACGGCTGAAACCCGCACCTATACTCAAGTCGTTACCTCCAGATCTGACCCATCAAAGGACACCGCCACCGTGAACCTGCGTGCGCTGATCGTCGCGGCACTGATGTTGCTGGCCGGTTGCGCGACTTCGGCGCGGGGCCCGGCGAGCGCGCCGCCGGTGGTGGTTTCACCGGCCACCTGGCAGCAGATCGACCGGGATATCGTTGTGGCTTCCCGGCAGTCCACCGAACAGGTCAAGGCGTTCGCCCGCGGTTCGATGGAACATTGGCGCATTCGGGTCTACGAGCAAACTGAAGAAAAATTCATCCCGTGGTTCAGCAGCTACTGGACCCAGGAATGGCTGTCGATGAAGGTCAGTTGGTACACCATCAGCGCCGGTGGCGAGCAGGATGCTTCGTCCAAACGCTTGGCAGCGTATTTGCTGGAGCAATATCAGGAGCGGGTGCTGGCGCCGGTGGCTCTGGAGATCGATCCGGACGCGATCCTCGGCCAAGCCACCGCGTTCTACGCGCAACTGATGGCGCAGCAGATGCCGGTCATCGCCCAGCGTTACGGCGTACCCCTCGCGCAGCTCAACGGGCACTTGCAGAAAATCCCCGCCATCGCCCTCGGCCCGCCGCCGACCCGCGATGCCTCGCTGTATCAGGTTGTCAGCACTGAACCGTTGAATACCTTGCCGGCCTATGCCGCGCTGATCGACAAGATCCACACCGAAGGCGGGGCCAAGGGCATCGCCTCGACCGATGCCGGCATGGCCCCGGTGGCCAAGCGTGCCAGCCAGCGCATGGAGGCAGAGATGGCGCCCCGGGGCGCTGCCAGTGCGGTGGCAGCGGCGGCCGGCAAACTCGTTGGCGGACTGATCTCGGCGGGGGTGGCAGGCATCCGCGCCATCCTCCAGGCCAACGACCGACCCGACAGCGAAGCGCTGATCCGCAGCAGCCTGGGCAACACCTTCGACAAGGCCTGGCTGAAATTGGTGCAGAACCCGACCACCGGTGTGATGGCCGGCACGCTGCACATGGCGGCGCAGGTCGAGGGCAGTCTGGGCGGGCGGGATGAACCGTCGGTCGGGTTGGGCGTCGACCGTGTCGAATGGCGGCCACCTGAGTCGACTACTCAGCAGACCGAACCCACCCTGCAAGGAGAATGATCATGGCTTACATCGATGTGTTCGTGGCGCCCGTGCCGAATGCCAACCGCGAGCAGTACAAAAAACACTGTGAAATCGCCGCCAAGCTGTTCAAGGAATACGGCGCTCTCGAGGTGATTCAGGGCTGGGGCGATGACGTGCCGGACGGCAAGGTCACCTCATTCCCGATGGCGGTAAAACTCAAGGAAGGCGAAACCGTATCGGCGGGCTGGCTGGTCTGGCCGGACAAGGCCACCCGCGACACCGGCATGGCGAAAATGATGGAAGACCCGCGCATGCAGCCGGACGTCAATCCGATGCCGTTCGATGGGCAGCGGATGATCTTTGGTGGCTTCAAAGACATTCTCGAGCCTTGATGCCGCGCCGCCGGATCACTCCGCTGACGGGGTGATCCGGCAGCCTTTGCGGTTGCGAATCTGCTCGTCTGTCGGCCGCTCGCGGACGAATTCGAAACGTGGTTCTCCCTCGCTGTAATGCACCAGCCAGCCCCATTCCAGTTCGCTCTCATCCTGCCCGGGATTCGGCGGACGGGCCCACCAGGGTTCTTTGCTGAGGATCTCGCGCATGACGTCCTCCGGTTGATGGCAATCGTTGAACTATAAACCCCTTGCCGAGAGTCGCCAGAAACGGGCGTGTAGAATCCAGGGATCTCGACGAACGAAGGAGCGTGGCCATGACGGACGAAACACGCGGGGATCAACCGTTCAAGCGGCTGTTCTTCGCCCTCGACTGCCCACCGGCACAACGCAAGGCGATTGCCCAGTGGCGCAGCGAACTGGGTTTGCGTACCGGCAAACCGGTACCGGCGGACAACTTTCACCTGACACTGCTGTTTCTCGGCGCGGTGCCATTGGCGCAGATCGGCGAAGTCTGCGAAGCCGCGGCGAAAGTGCGTACGCCGGGGGAGGCGCTGAAGATTTCGCTGGATCGGTTGCAGGTCTGGCGGCGTGCCGGGGTCTTGTCGCTGGCGCCGGAGCAGGCACCGCAGGCATTGCTGCGATTGGTGTATGCGCTGGAGCAGGCGATGTTGCCGTTCGGGTTTGAAGAGGCGACCCGTGAGTATCGCCCGCATCTGACGCTGGCCCGGGACTATCGGGCGCCGGAACCGGAATCCGCTACGTCGCCGGAGTTCTTCCTGCGGGCCGAGCGTTTTGCATTGTTCGAATCCCACAAGGGCCGCTACCGCTCGCTGGCCGACTGGCCACTGATCTGAGCCCACAAAAAAAGGCGCCCGAGGGCGCCTGAATTCACCTGAACCGAGGAAAGCCAGGTGAGGCCGTTCAGAGCGAGGGTGCAGCGGTGGTAGGGCGCTGCGTGAACGGAAATCGATTGAGTCTTGAGTTAGAAACACAACCCCTGTGGGAGCGAGCCTGCTCGCGATGACGTTGGCACATTCAATATCAATGTCGCCTGAAACTCCGCTATCGCGAGCAGGCTCGCTCCCACAGGATTTCAATTATTTGCCGAGTTTTACGCGGGTCCAGCCCCGGGTCATGATCCGTTGCGTGGCAATCGGTTGATCCGGCACCGCATACAGCGTGGCCATCACTTCCTGCGACGGGTACGAGCCCGGGTCGTTGCGGATCGCTTCGTCCACCAGGGGCGTCGCCGCCGCGTTGGCGTTGCTGTAGCCGTTGCTGTTGGTGATCTCGGCAATGATGTCCGGACGCATCAGGAAGTCCATGAACAGGTAGGCGTTCTCGACGTTCGCTGCATCGCGCGGGATGGCGACCATGTCGTAGAAGCTGCCGGCACCTTCCTTGGGAATGCTGTAGTCGATCACTACGTTGTTGCCCGATTCCACCGCGCGGGCCTTGGCCTGCAACACGTCACCGGAATAACCGACGGCCACGCAGATGTTGCCGTTGGCCAGGTCCGAAATGTATTTCGAAGAGTGGAAGTACGCCACGTTCGGGCGAATCTTCATGAACAGCGCCTCGGCTTCCTTGATGTGCGCGGTGTCCTTGTCGTTCACCGGATAGCCCAGATAGTGCAGGGCAGCGGGGATCATTTCGGTCGGCGAGTCGAGAAAACTGATGCCGCAAGCCTTGAGCTTCTCGGCGTTCTCCGGTTTGAACAACAGGTCCCAGGAATTGGTCGGCGCGTTCTTGCCGAGTACTTCCTTGACCTTGGCCGGGTTGAAACCGATGCCGATCGAGCCCCACATGTACGGGAACGCGTGGGCGTTGTCCGGATCACTGGCGGAGGCGTTTTTCAGCAGCACCGGGTTGAGGTTTTTCCAGTTTGGCAGCTTCGACTTGTCCAGGGTCTGGTAGACCCCGGCCTTGATCTGCTTGGCCAGGAAACTGTTGGACGGCACCACGATGTCGTAGCCGGATTTACCCGCGAGCAAACGCGCTTCGAGGGTTTCATTGCTGTCGAACACGTCGTAGGTCACGCGGATGCCGGTCTCGTCTTCGAACTTCTTGACCGTGTCCGGGGCGATGTAGTCCGACCAGTTGTAAACGCGCAGCACCTTGTCGTTGGCCTGGGCGCCCGTGGCGATTGCGCCCAATAAGGACAGTGTCAGCAGAGTCCTGCCAAACATTTTCATCGGTGAAACTCCATTCTTTTTATTCAAAAGCTTTTAAGCCAAAGCGCAAAGCCGTAAAACGCGACGGCCTCAGGCCGTCGCTGTCACTCGTTGAGGTTGCTGCCATGATTCGTTGGCGGTCTGATCCATCGCTTCCTGAATCGCACGCTTGCGGTTGGCTTCTGCCTTGCGACCGAAGTACCAGACCAGGAAGGTCACCAGCGACACCGCCAACAGAATCAGGCTGGCCACAGCGTTGATCTCGGGCTTCACACCCAGACGCACCGCCGAGAAGACTTCCATCGGCAGAGTGGTGGAACCCGGACCGGAGACGAAGCTCGCCAACACCAGATCGTCCAGCGACAGGGCGAACGACATCATGCCGCCCGCCGCCAGCGACGGCGCGATCATCGGAATGGTGATCAGGAAAAACACCTTGAAAGGTTTCGCGCCCAGATCCATCGCCGCTTCTTCGATCGACAGGTCCAGCTCACGCAAGCGGGCGGAGACTACCACCGCCACATAAGCGGCACAAAACGTGGTGTGGGCAATCCAGATGGTGACGATGCCTCGCTCCTGCGGCCAGCCGATCAGTTGCGCCATCGCCACGAACAGCAGCAACAGCGACAGACCGGTGATCACCTCAGGCATGACCAGCGGCGCGGTCACCAGACCACCGAACAGCGTACGACCCTTGAAGCGGGTCACGCGGGTCAGCACGAACGCGGCGAGGGTGCCCAGCGCCACGGCGGCGATCGCGGTGTAGCAGGCGATTTCCAGCGAGCGCACCACGGAGCCCATCAGTTGGGTGTTGTCGAGCAGGCCGACGTACCACTTCACCGACCAGCCGCCCCAGACCGTCACCAGTTTCGAGGCGTTGAACGAGTAGATCACCAGGATCAGCATCGGCAGATAGATGAACATCAGGCCGAAGATCAGCATGAACTTTGCAAAACCGAAGCGTTTCATCCCCGTGCCTCCATCTCTTTGGCCTGGCTGCGGTTGAACAGCAGAATCGGCACAATCAGGATCAACAGCATCACCACCGCCAGCGCGGACGCCACCGGCCAGTCGCGGTTATTGAAGAACTCTTGCCACAGCACGCGACCGATCATCAGGGTCTCCGGGCCGCCCAGCAGTTCCGGAATCACGAACTCGCCCACCACCGGAATGAACACCAGCATGCAGCCGGCGATGATCCCGTTCTTGGCCAGCGGCACGGTGATTTTCCAGAAGTTGTTGAAGTTGCTCGAACCCAGATCCTGCGCGGCTTCCAGCAGGCTGCCGTCGTGCTTCACCAGGTTGGCGTAGAGCGGCAGCACCATGAACGGCAGGTAGGCGTAGACCACGCCGATATACACGGCCGTGTTGGTGTTGAGGATCTCGATCGGGTGATCGGTGAGCCCGGTCCACATCAGGAATGCGTTAAGCAGACCGTTGTTGCTGAGGATGCCCATCCACGCGTAAACACGGATCAGGATCGCGGTCCAGGTCGGCATCATGATCAACAGCAGCAGGACGTTTTGCGCTTCCTTGCTGGCCTTGGTGATCGCGTAAGCCATCGGGAAACCGATCACCAGGCACATCATCGTGCTCAGTGCCGCGACCTTCAGCGAGCCGAGGTAGGCCGACAGGTACAGCTCGTCTTCGCCGAGCATGGTGTAGTTGCCGATGTTCAGCAGCAGCTGGAATTTCTGTTCGGCGTAGGTGTAGATCTCCGAGTACGGCGGGATCGACAGCGCGGCTTCCGAGAAGCTGATTTTCATCACCAGGAAGAACGGCAGCATGAAGAACAGGAACAGCCAGATGAACGGAATGCCGATGACGAACTTTCGCCCGCTGGGCACCAGGCGCAGGAATTGCTGATTGAAGGTTCTCATGAGCGCAGTACCACGCCGCTGTCGTCTTCCCACCAGACGTAGACCTTGTCATCCCAGGTCGGACGCGCGCCACGGCGTTCGGCGTTGGCCATGAACGACTGGACGATTTTGCCGCTCGGCAATTCGACGTAGAACACCGAGTGGCCGCCGAGGTAGGCGATGTCATGCACCTTGCCTTCGGACCAGTTGTAGCGGGTCTCCGGCTTGAGGGTGCTGACGAGCATTTTTTCCGGGCGGATTGCGTAGGTGATCGACTTGTCCTGCACCGACGTGCTGACGCCATGACCGACGTAGATCTTTTGCTGCAAGTGCGGGCTGTGAATGATCGCGTGACCTTCAAGGTCCTCGACCACGGTGCCGTCGAAGGCGTTCACGTTGCCGATGAATTCGCAGACCATGCGGCTGACCGGTGCTTCATAGATGTCGACCGGGCTACCGATCTGGGCGATCCAGCCCAGGTGCATGATCGCGATGCGCTCGGCCATGGTCATGGCCTCTTCCTGGTCGTGGGTCACCATCACGCAGGTCACGCCGACGCGTTCGATGATTTCCACCAGTTCCAGCTGCATTTGCGAACGCAGCTTTTTATCCAGCGCACCCATAGGTTCGTCGAGCAGCAACAGCTTCGGACGTTTGGCCAGTGAGCGGGCGAGGGCCACGCGCTGACGCTGACCGCCGGACAGTTGATGCGGGCGGCGCTTGGCGTATTGGGTCATGTGGACGAGGCGCAGCATTTCTTCGACGCGGGCGTCGATTTCGCTGGCCGGCAAACGGTCCTGCTTGAGGCCGAAGGCGATGTTCTGCGCAACAGTCATGTGCGGGAACAGCGCGTAGGACTGGAACATCATGTTGATCGGCCGCTCGTACGGCGGCATGTCGGTGATGTCGACACCGTCGAGCAGAATGCGTCCTTCAGTCGGCCGTTCGAAACCGGCGAGCATGCGCAGCAGGGTCGATTTGCCCGAACCGGAGCCGCCGAGCAGGGCAAAGATTTCGCCCTGATGGATCTCCAGGGACACGTCGTCCACCGCCGTGGTTTCGTCGAACTTCTTGGTGACTCGATCGACCTTCACCAGAACCTTTTTCGGTTGCTGATGACCTTCAAGAGCCTTCCTGTAAGTGCTGGAGGCGTTTGCCATGTGAAACTCCCAACAGGTTTCAGTCGCCGGGCCAACGCGGCCTGGCTTAAGAGTGGATTGCAGACTTGCAAGAGCATTTCCTGTCGGATCGCATCCCCTGTGGGAGCGGGCTTGCTCGCGAATACGTCGTGTCAGTCGACATGGTTATTGCCTGACACTCCGCTTTCGCGAGCAAGCCCGCTCCCACAGAGTTTTGCGTTGTCCTGATGGGCACTGCGCTTGCCGATCCGGCTTGGTCGGCGCCGCCGTCCTGGCTGCCTGGGTAGTACTTGTTGTTATTACGGTTTGTTGTTTTCACGGATGACGGGTGCGCACACGCGCAGCCGCCGACCCCGTGGGGGCAGTAAACAGTGATGAAATTCTGGGTTGTGTCAGCGCTGGTTGCGTCGCGCCGCACGCTGGCGGCAAGCCTCGCCGAATGCCTGGAAAATCCGCAGGTAGTTCGGGTTGTCCAGCACCTGCCATTCCGGGTGCCATTGCACGCCGAGGGCGAAGGTCGGGCTGTGCTCCACCGAGACCGCCTCGATCAGGCCGTCCGGTGCCACGGCTTCGGCGCGCAGGCCGGGAGCGAGGCGGTCGATGCCCTGACTGTGAATCGAGTTGACCTGGAATTCACCCGGCAGCACCAGCGCTTCGAACACGCCACCGGCCAGCACCGTCACGGCATGGGCCGGGGCGTACTGCACGGCGACATCCGGGCTGTCGGCTTCGCGGTGATCGAGCATGCCCGGCAGCTCGTGCACCTTCTGGTGCAGGCTGCCGCCGAACGCCACGTTCATTTCCTGGAAACCGCGGCAGATGCCGAGTACCGGAACGCCCGCCGCAATGGCCGCACGCAATAGAGGAAGGGTGGTGGCATCCCGCGCCGGATCGTGATCCGTGCCGGGAGCGCTGTCCGGGCCCTGATAGTGGAAGGGTTCCACGTTGGACGGCGAGCCAGTCAGCAACAGACCGTCGAGCTGACCCAGCAGGTCTTCGATTTCAGTCAGTTGGCCAAGGGAAGGAATGACGACGGGCAACCCCAGCGCCGCAACGCTGACAGCGCGAACGTACTTGTCGCCGCTGATGTGATAGGGGTGCAGGCCAATCTGTTTGACGCACGCAGTAACGCCGATCAATGGCTTGAATGCCATTTTTATTCACCTCGAAGTTTGACACTTGAACGAGCTTTTCCGGAGCTTAGCCTCGTTGATTTTAATTAACAACTCCCATGTAAAAAATTCTAAACGCCGTTCATCAAATCTTCATGATTCGCGGGCCTCTGGCGCCTGCATTGGCACAAGAGTGTTAAAAAAAGCCCGAAAAATAAACGCTGAGCGGCCCTGTGTTCGCTATTGACTTCACTTTGCCGTTCGGGTTGACTGGCTCGGCGAAACAGCAGTGAACATAATAATTAACAGCTAAATAGGTGCATCATGTCGGTCCCTCTGCGTGCCGTTCAACTCAACGAAGCAAACGCATTCCTTAAGAAACATCCTGAGGTTTTGTACGTCGACCTTCTGATTGCAGACATGAACGGTGTGGTGCGCGGCAAGCGCATCGAGCGCACCAGTCTTCATAAGGTGTACGAAAAAGGCATCAACTTGCCGGCCTCGCTCTTCGCCCTCGACATCAATGGCTCCACAGTGGAAAGCACTGGCCTTGGCCTGGACATCGGCGACGCCGACCGCATCTGCTACCCAATCCCCGGCACCCTGAGCATCGAGCCCTGGCAGAAGCGCCCGACCGCGCAACTGCTGATGACCATGCACGAACTGGAAGGCGAGCCGTTCTTCGCCGACCCGCGTGAAGTGCTGGCCAACGTGGTGCGCAAATTCGACGACCTGGGCCTGACCATCTGCGCCGCGTTCGAACTCGAGTTCTACCTGATCGACCAGGACAACGTGAACGGCCGTCCGCAATCGCCACGCTCGCCGGTTTCGGGCAAGCGTCCGGTGTCGACTCAGGTTTATCTGATCGACGACCTCGACGAGTACGTCGACTGCCTGCAGGACATCCTCGAAGGCGCGAAAGAGCAGGGCATTCCGGCCGACGCCATCGTCAAGGAAAGCGCCCCGGCGCAGTTCGAAGTCAACCTGCACCACGTGTCCGACCCGATCAAGGCGTGCGACTACGCCGTCCTGCTCAAGCGTCTGGTGAAGAACATCGCCTACGACCACGAGATGGACACCACCTTCATGGCCAAGCCGTATCCGGGCCAGGCGGGCAACGGTCTGCATGTGCACATTTCGATTCTGGATAAAGAAGGAAACAACATCTTCGCCAGCGAGGATCCCGAGCAGAACGCCGCGCTACGCCACGCGATCGGCGGTGTGCTGGAGACCCTGCCTGCGCAAATGGCTTTCCTGTGCCCGAACGTCAACTCGTACCGCCGCTTCGGTGCACAGTTCTACGTGCCGAACTCGCCTAGCTGGGGCATCGACAACCGCACCGTGGCGGTACGCGTACCGACCGGTTCGGCAGACGCCGTGCGCATCGAGCACCGTGTTGCCGGTGCCGACGCCAACCCGTACCTGCTGATGGCTTCCGTTCTGGCCGGTATTCACCACGGCCTGACCAACCAGATCGAACCGGGCGCCCCGGTCGAAGGCAACAGCTACGAGCAGAACGAACAGAGCCTGCCGAACAACCTGCGCGACGCCCTGCGTGAGCTGGACGACAGCGAAGTCATGGCCCGCTACATCGACCCGATGTACATCGACGTGTTCGTCGCGTGCAAGGAAAGCGAGCTGGCCGAGTTCGAAAACTCGATCTCTGACCTTGAGTACAACTGGTATCTGCATACCGTCTAAGGGCTAATTGAAAACCTTGTGGGAGCGAGCCTGCTCGCGATTACGGAGTGTCAGCCGACATCGTTGTTATCTGACGCACCGCTATCGCGAGCAGGCTCGCTCCCACAGGGGGGTCGTATTACCAAAGTTTTGATGGGCGGGCATCTGCTCGCCTTTCACCAATTATTCTGTGTGAGTCACCCCCATGACCATGACCCGCAACGACTGGGAACAACGCTTCCAGTCCCTGACCCTCGAATCCCGTGCCTTCATCAATGGCGAATATCGCCCGGCCATCAGCGGCGAAACCTTCGAATGCCTGAGCCCCGTCGACGGCCGTTTCCTGGCCTCCGTCGCCAGCACCGATGAAGCCGACGCCAACCTGGCCGTTGAAGCCGCGCGCCAATCCTTCAACGACGGCGTGTGGGCCAACAAGGCCCCGGCCGAGCGCAAGCGCATCCTGATTCGCTTCGCCGATCTGATCCTGCAACACCAGGAAGAACTGGCGCTGCTCGAAACCCTCGACATGGGCAAACCGATCAGCGACTCGATGAGCATCGACATCCCGGCGACCGCCAACGCGATCCGTTGGAGCGCCGAAGCGATCGACAAGATCTACGACGAAGTCGCCGCCACCCCGCACGACCAACTCGGTC